>PABD01000153.1 GCA_002702685.1 Planctomyces sp. | reverse complement strand
TACCAGGAAGTCGTCCGGCACCGGCACTTTTTCGAGTGAACCACCCGGCCGTCCAATCCAGTAGTGGTTCGGATCCGTCAGTTGGTAAACGGCGGAAGCTTCGCTCCCGTTGATCTCGGCCCACTCATAGCCGACACCGCCGTTGTTGTAGCCCTTCATCAGGGTACTTCCTTCCCAGACGCCGACTGCGCCGGATTCAAACCGACCGATCAACGAGGACCAGTCATCGACTTCCGACGGCGGACAGGGTGTCCCATCGGCGAGTTTGTCCCGCTTGACGAACTGCTGAACGGCGCCGCAGATCGACTGAATCGGTCCCAGCATATCCTGCGCGAAGTCGATCCGGTGGATTGTCATATCGAACAGGTCGCCTGCCCCTGCAAGTTTTTTGATCTGTCGCCAGCCCCAGCTCGTCTCCGGCCACTCGAGAAATCGTTGACTGCGGAAATGCCGCGGTTCCCCGAGATCCCCTTTGACCAGCAGATGTTTGACATACCGCATGGAAGGAGCGAAGCGGTAGGTGAACGCGGTCATGTGCCTCACCCCTTTGTCGCGCGCGGCTCGGTACATCTCGGCCGATTCTTCAAAGTTCAGCCCGAGCGGCTTCTCGCACATCACGTGTTTGCCCGCCTCGATACACGTGAGCGCAATCGGCAGGTGAGTGTAATTCGGCGTCGCAATGATGATGGCGTCAACGTCGGGATCGTCCGCGAGCTCGGCGTATTCCGTGTAGGACTTGTGCGCGGGCCAAACCGACTGGCGCTGCTGCAGCAGGGCTTCGTTCGGATCGCAAACAGCGGTCAGGCGCGCGCGGGGATCAATTTCGATACCGGGAACATGATGGAAATCGGAAACAGCTCCGGCACCGATGATGCCGATGTTGATGGGCGCGCTCATGGAAGATTCTTCAATGGGGAGGGAGGGGCGGAACGAAAAGCGAATTGTTCATACCCGCTCAGACGTTCGGTTTCAAGCGACCGAGCAGTTCGAGCCCTTCTTCGCGGGTCGTGATTTCCAGATTCAACTGCGCGTCGCGAATCTGGTCAAGCAGCAACTTCATCCCCGGCCCGGCGGGAATTCCAGCTGCGATCAGATCATGTCCTCCCAGCAGCGGGGGTGGATCGAGGACTTCCGGAGGCGTATTTTCGAGGAACCGTTCGAGGAACTCCACATCGTCGAGTGAACTTCCGGAAGCAACCGCCGCCGCGCGTTCCCAATGCAGAAAGTCCTCGGCACAGGGAGAGACGAGCAGCCGTTTCAGCTCGGATAGGGGACGAACCTGTGGCTGCGAAAGCCGCTGATGATGGAGCACCAGCCAACTCGCGTGATCGATTTCCTGATTGGAAAGTCGGAGCTCGCGTCCAAGTTCTGCAAACCGGTGCCGGTTGAGCTCATCCGACTCATCGGGGGCATACAATAGCGCGCGTTCAATAACGGCCAGTACCAGGGGGAATCCGGGCGACGACAGGAGGCGTGCCGTTTCGAGTGCGTGTTGCCACTCGGGGCGATGCTCCTTGATTCCGCCCGAGATAGCGCCGAACGGAGTGGCATCGAGCAAGCCGGACTCCTTCAGCAGGTGCAGACCCTGGACCCGGTGCCGGTCGACGAACATCCGTCGCAGTTCCTGCGCGATACGTTCCGCCGAGACCACTTTCAGTTTGTCGGCATTTTTGCAGATCGCATCCCAGGTTTCGGGGGCAATCTCGTAGTCGAGATGCGCGGCGAAGCGGACGGTGCGGAGCAACCGCAGTTTATCCTCTTCGAAGCGGTCAGCGGGCGTGCCGATAGCGCGGACGATGCGATTCTCGAGATCCGCCTGCCCGCCGACGAAGTCATGAATCTCGTCGGCCATGGGATCGTAGAAGAGCCCGTTGAACGTAAGGTCCCGACGTTGCGCATCTTCCGCGGGCGTGCTGAAGACAACTTGCGACGGGCGGCGACCGTCAATGTAATCGAGATCGGTTCGGAAGGTGGCGACTTCGACATCGGCGATCTCGCGTCGACCCGACCGGACGATCACCACGCCGAACGCGGCGCCCACGGCGAGAGTCATTTTACGACCAAAGAGCTCGCGAACCTGATCGGGCAGGGCGGATGTGGCGACGTCATAGTCTTTGGGTATCTTTCCCAGTAGAAAGTCCCGCACGCATCCCCCCGCCCAGTAGGCGGTATAACCCGCCTGCTGTAATCGCTGGACGACCTCGAACGCGAAGTCATAGTCCGGATTATTCTCAAGTTGTAATCCGCTATGGATCATGACTTCCTCAAACCGCCGCACGGACTACATTCCGTCGGCCTGATGCTCTTATTAATCGCGACAAGTGCGAATTGACGTTCAGTCTACCTTGCTGCCTCTTAATTACCAACCCCGTCGAAACGGGACGAGGTGGATGGTGCTGATCGCGGTGTCTTTTTAAGGAGGAGCGGACTACAATCCCAGTGTGACTTATCCTCACGTATGTAGCCCCGAAGAATGCACCGGAGAAAACGATGGAAAATCAGGACGCTTCCCATCCCGAACCTGTTCCCGCGGAAACAATCCAGCGGGCTGTTTCCCCTCTCCGCGTCTGGCCAGCGCTCTTTCTGGTACTGCTGATCGCGGTCTTCAAGTTTGTACCGCGGAGCCCGGATGTCATGCCGCTCTGGTGGCTGTACTTCGCGTTCATGGGACCCGCTGCCTGTGCAATCGCGATGCTGCTCTGGTGGAACGGTTTCAGTCGCGCCAGGTGGCGTGAACGGGTACTGGGGACATTGTTCATTTCCGCCGGACTTGCTGTTACGTATTTTCTCCTCGATGAGACGATGGATGTCCTCGGGGTGATCTTTCTGACGATTCCCGTGGGGTTTGCACTCTTCGGGTTGAGTGCGTGGGTCGCGAAATCATGGACACCCCAGCCACGAACGACGTTCATCGTATTGATGACCTTATTAGGATTTTCTGTTTCAATTCTTGTTCGCAATCAGGGGATCTGGGGGGATTACAACTTCGATCTTGCCTGGCGATGGGGGGCGACTGCGGAAGAACGTGCCCTGGCCGCGCAGGCGGAGACAGGGAATGAAGCGGCTGTCGAAATCCCTGCTGAATCGTTCGACCAGTGGTTGGCGAATCCCGAGTGGCCCGGTTTCCGTGGGCCGAACAGGTTGAGCGCGCAGTCGGGGGCCGGACTGGCGGCCGACTGGCAGGAGCAAAAGCCGGTCGAAGTCTGGAGACATCCCGTCGGTCCCGCGTGGTCTTCTTTTACGGTAGCGGGAAATTTACTGTTCGCCCAGGAACAGCAGGGGGAACAGGAAGCGACAGTCTGTTATGCGGCCGATACCGGGAAGCGTATCTGGCAACAGGAAGTCAAGACGCGGTTCTTCGAGCCCATGGCCGGCACCGGCCCCCGCGCCACCCCGACGCTGGCGGGTGATCGACTGTTCGTGATGGGAGCCAGCGGTATTCTGCAGGGCCTCGACCCGCGCACGGGTGAACAATTCTGGCAGCAGGATCTGAAAGAAATTGCCGATCGGGAAGCCCCCATGTGGGGGTTCAGTTCTTCTCCACTTGTCATTGACGGCAAGGTGATTGTCCATGCGGGGGGCGCGGACAACAAAGGGGTCTATGCATTCGATGCAGAGACCGGGGAGATCGCCTGGACTGCGCCTGCGGGGGGGCATACGTATTCTTCGCCACAGGCATGTAACATTCTCGGAGAAACATACATCGCGGTGTACGACGATAACGGTTTGTATCTGTACGATCCCGAATCGGGCAAAGTACAACTGCAGCACGACTGGTCGGACGGGGAATTCCGCGTGATGCAGCCGCACATGATCGGCGACGATCGCATGGTTCTGGCGGCGGGCACTCAGGCGGGAACGCAGATGATTCAGTTCGAACGGGCTGATGATGAACTGAAAGCATCTGAAGTCTGGACGTCGCGCGATCTGAAGTCCGACTACAACGACTTTGTGACCCTCGATGGGTATCTCTACGGTTTCGACGGAGCGATCTTCACCTGCGTCGATTTGGCGACCGGTAAGCGGATGTGGAAACGGGGACGCTACGGCAAAGGGCAGGTAATACTGCTGAAGGACATTGCCCGCCTGCTCGTGATTTCAGAGACCGGCGAGGTGGTCCTTCTTGAGGTGAATCCGGAGGAACATGTAGAACGCGGTTCCTTCAAGGGATTGGAGGGCAAGACCTGGAACCATCCCGTCGTCGTGGGAGACCGGTTGTTTATCCGCAACGGGGAGGAAGCGGCCTGTTACCGATTGCCGGGCAGTTCGACGGAACTCGCGGTGATACCCTGAGATCGGTAGTGGGTGGCGAGATAAAGCGGGTGAATGGGAATGTTCACCCTACCAACCCTGTGTGGTGTCCTATAAACTCCATCCTGTGAGGGAGTGGACCCCCGTTCTTTAGTCTCATTAACATTGCATCTGGTCCTCAATCCCTGCTGACACCTGCTGACGAATCACCGTACCGCATTCAATCTGTTTCTATTATGGAAGAGCTCGACACCCCAGGAGAATCGGCCCCGCCTCTGGCGGAGACATCCCCCGTTGCGGTGAATTCGGAGCTCAGAAACTTCGTGAGCCTCATCGCGCATCAGGTGAGTGTTCGCGTGGCGTGGGTTTTCAAAACAGAGAGCGTGCTGATCCCAGCCTTTCTGGACCATATATCCGGATCCGGAATCGTGCGCGGTTGCCTGCCGATTCTGAATCGTATCGGGCAGAGCTTTCCACCACTCTGGATGGCTGACCGCATTCAGACGACCCCGCGCAAAAAGTGGATGTTGCTCCTCACGACCTGGCTCATGGGGTTGCCCTGGATTTTCCTCGCGATGGTGCTCTGGCAACGCGAGGGAGAGAACTTCACCGGCTTTACGACGCTCTTCCTGGTGCTCTATACGCTCTTCTTCGCAGCGACCGGGCTCAACCGTGTTATCTTCGGGACACTCCAGGGAAAGTTAATTCCCGCCGGGCATCGCGGGAGACTGCTCGGGATCTCGGGGATTCTGGGATCGATCCTGTCCGTCGCCGCACTTCTGTACGTCCAGAACTACATGACGATCACCGGTTACCGGCTGTACTTCGTCTCGTTTTTGATTTCCGGGGTGGGGATGGTGCTGGCGGGGCTGACCTGCTTCAGCATCATCGAACCCCCCGATCACTACGAACCCTCGAAGAACAATCTGCGACAGCAACTGGCCGAAGCGGGGGTGATTCTGAAAAACAACAGGCCGTTCCGCCAACTGGCGATTGTGAGTACGTTGACGGTCACGATCCTGCTCATCTTTCCCCACTATCAGACATTCGCGCGCGAACACCTGGCGACGGAGAACGAGCGACTGATGAGTTGGGTGATCGCGCAGAACATCGGGGCAGGGGTGTTCAGTCTGCTGCTTGGTTGGCTGGCCGATCGCTGGGGCAACAAACTGGCGATTCAGGTCGCGCTCGGCGTGATTATCAGCGGTCCCCTCCTCGCGCTTCTACTGGCAAGTCCCATATTGGAAGGCCTGCATCCCTGGTTCTGGATCACCTATTTTGTGCTCGGCATGACCCCCGTCACCGATAAAGCGATCACGAACTATTGCCTCGAAGTCGTCCCCGCCAGCGAACACGCCCAGTCGCTCAGCACACTCAAATTGTGCATGATGGTGCCGT
The DNA here is from genome assembly GCA_002702685.1 of Planctomyces sp. GTDB lineage: Bacteria > Planctomycetota > Planctomycetia > Planctomycetales > Planctomycetaceae > Polystyrenella. The sequence goes on along the minus strand of PABD01000153.1, from coordinate 6,193 downwards.
TACTCTTTTCGGTGGTCGTCGGATTTCTGATCGACCTCGTCGGTTTCACGCCGGTCTTTGTCGGTTCGAGTCTGATTGTGGTCTACGCCCTCTGGGAGACTCGGAAAATGACCGAACCGCGATACGAGGATTAACGATGTGCATTGGTCATCAGATCGATACGTCGTTAACGATCCAGCCTCCAAAGTAGTTGACGCTGAAATTGAAGGGGGCATAATGCTCGTTCGCGACATCCACGCCCGAATTGCTGGCGTACATGTTCACTGTCTTCATACTGGAACCGGTGACCCGCTTCCATTTGGACTGGAGATTCTCGTAAACCATGTAAATTGACGTGTTTTGGAGTTCGGCACGATCGAGGACATCCGTGTCATAAAAATTGACGACGTCATTTCCTCCGTTCACGGTATTCAGAGTCAGATTCCCTGAGTACCAGATGCTCAGCAGGCTCGTGCCATTGTCTTTAGTGACTTTATCATCATAGATGTTGAAGGTCTCTGTAGCAGCCGTATCGTTGATGCTGACGCCGACCGAACCGATGCTGTAGGCGTCGATCGTTTCAAAACCGCTGGCGGATACATCGAAGTTGGTGGTCGAGAGGTTGATGTTGTTGGCTCCCCAACTGACACTGTCGGCGGACGTATTCGATCCGTAAATACTGGCACTGTCGGTGCCACCATTCGTCGCGGAGACGTTGACGTTCTCGAAGTCGTTGACGACCGTGGTGATCCCCGTGCTGGAATAGGTTGTCGAGGTCACGGTCACCGTTACGGTATCATCGCCCGAGGTGTCGTCCAGGTTGGCGGTGTCGTCGCCGCCGGAACTTCCGTTGACGATGTAGATCTCAAATCCATCAGCGTTCGTAGCGAACCCGGTGCCAATCATGCCAGCCTGGGTCTGGTCACTGGTGTAGACATCATCCCCGGCCGAGTCGTAGAACCGGGCCCGGTCCGTGCCACCATTCACGGCCTGTGCATTCACCGTGTCAAAGCCGAAGGCGTAGCTGCTGAAGCCGGTGGCGAGCAGGGCGGAGTAGTCCGGACGCAGGTACATGTTGTCGTTGCCGGCGGTATCGTAGATCGTCGCGGAATCGTTTCCACCTGAGTCGGCGATGGCATCAACTCGCTCAAATCCGTGGGCCGCGTTCGAATATCCGGTTCCTGTCAGACTGCTGGTTGATGAGTTCGATGTATACACATCGTCGCCGGCGGAATCGTAAAGATAGGCCCGGTCATTGGAACCACCGTTCGTGGCATAACCGGCGGTGTTCTCGAAGTTGAAGGTGTAAATCTTGTAGTCATTGTTTCCCATGATCGACTTGTCTGTATACGCAGTGAACGTATCGTCGTTCGCCGAGTCATACAGATTCGCCTGGTCCGTGCCACCAGCAGTCGCATAGGCAATGTACCAGTCAAAGCCATACCCAGCATGATTGAAACCAGTACCGACCATCGTCGCCTGGGTTGAGGATGCGGTAAAGGTGTCCGCACCTGTCGAATCGAAGAAGTAAGCGCGATCAAACCCCCCGTTTTGGGAATGGAAGTTTACATTCTCATAATCACGTACGAAGTTGACATAACCGGTTCCCGTCATGAACGCCGAAGTCTGCGTGGCTCGGGCATCGTCGTCTCCGGAAGAATCGTAGAAGGTCGCGGTGTCCGTTCCTCCCTGGCTGGAGTAGGCATCGATCTGCACGAAGCCCGTCGCAGTATTCTGGAACCCGGTTCCCGTCATCGTCGCGGTGTTGGGAGAAAGTGTCAGCGTGTCATCACCGGTCGAGTCGATCATGTAGCACTTGTCGTTGCCACCGCTGGAAGAGTTTCCTTCCACAGAGTCGAAACCATACACATAGTTCTGATACGTATTGCTGTACATGAAGCTGAGGTCGGAATACATCTTCAGCGTGTCATTACCGGCCGTGTCGTTCAGGGTCGCGTCATCTGTGCCGCTGCCGTAAGTCATGTTGGCTGCTATGAAATCGAACCCGCTGAGGTTGACCGTATTGCCATTTCCCGTAAGCGTGGCCGATTGGCCCGAAGCCGTCAGACTTTCGTCCGCGTCCGTACCGAAGAAGTCGCCACGGTCGTTTCCGCCGTTAGTCATATTTACGGTCACGGAGTCAAAATTATCGACGCGGTTATAAAACCCGTTTCCGGTCATGTAGGAGTAATCGACCGTGCCGTAGTAGCGATCGTTGCTGGCCGAGTCGGAGAAGGTCGCGCTGTCGTTTCCACCATTATTACCATAGGCGTCCACTCGATAGAAGTTGTTCGCGGTATTGTTGAACGTCGACCCGGTCATGTTGACCGAAGTCGGATTCATCGTCAGTGTGTCGTCGCCCGTGGAATCGTAGAACCAGGCGCGGTCGCTACCGCCGTTCGATGATGTGGCGACCCCCGACTCAAAGTTGATCGCCGTGTTGCGATAATCGCCCGTCGTCATGTACGCCTGGTTGTACTTGCTCACGAAATAGTCAGAAGAAGCCGTGTCGGTGAAGGTGACCGTGTCCGTTCCGCCGTTATTGGAGTACGCGGTCACCGTATTGATGCCGTTCACGGTATTTGAGAAGCCCGTACCGGTCATCTGCACCAGGTTCGCGGTCATTGACAGGGTGTCGGTTCCCGCAGTGTCGTACATCAATGCCGTGTCGCTGCCACCGCCTCCATTGAGGATAATGGATTCAAGCGTATCACTGTCGAAGACCAGATCCGTCAACGTGTGCTGCAGTCGGCCCTGCCAGAGTTTAAAGGTCTCGCCCGAGCCCGTCCCGGCGTAGGTGATACTGTCATTGCCAGTATCACCGCTCAGATTGATGGCCGTGACCTGAGTCATGTCGATCGTGGTCGCGACACCATTTCTCGTGCAGTTCATGGTGTTACCGGAGAAAGAAATGACGAACGTGTCATCTCCGGTCGTACCGGCAATTTCCGCGACGCCGTCGGTGATCGTCACCCAACTGGTCGGGCTCGATACTGGAGCGAGTAGTTCCTGGATGGCCGCATAAAGGTCCAGCCGCTTGAAGGTCAAATTCGTGTTCGTAACGTTGTCGTTCTCGTCATCTCCATCGACGACATCGACGCCGGTCTCTTTCATGATCTGCAGGAGGCTGGTCTGATTGGCGAGATTGTCGAAGCCATTGTCCATGGCAGCTTGATGAAGCAGGGCGGCGGCGCCGGCGATGACGGGCGTCGCCATCGATGTTCCAGCCATGGTCACAAAACCTCCCCCCATGCCCGCGGCGGTAATCAATGCCCCGGGAGCAAGAATGTCCATCGCGCTGCTGCGTTGAGTAAAACTGGTTACCCGGTCAGCCGCGGTCGAGTAGTCGCGGGCGCCACTCCCCCACGTCACCGAGCCATAATCGGCCTCCCAGACTGCACCGACGGAGACGGTCTGGTTACTGATGGCCGGATAGCCGACGCCTTGCGCGCTGCTGTAAGAATAGAAATCGTTGCCCGTTGCCGCCGCAATGAAGACCCCCTGGTTGTTCAGAGAGGTAAATTCATCTTCCAGAAATGTGTAGGGATTCGATGTGTAGTTTCCAGCGCCCAATGACAAGTTGATCGCAACGATGTTGTATGTCTCCTGGTTGGTGATAATCCACTGGAGAGCATCTTCCACAGCGCCGAAGGAACCGGAACCGTTGGCTCCCAGAACCTTCAACGCAATGATGTTGAGGTCGTTGGCAATACCGCCATGTGTGGTGTCATTGCCGCCAATGATCCCGGCGACGTGTGTGCCATGCCCGTTGTCGTCCATCGGATCGCTGTCGTTATTGACGAAGTCATATCCGGCGATGACGCGATTACCCCAACCGCCACCCAGCGCGGTATGATTGTAATCAACGCCGGTATCCAGCACGGCGACCGAGTAGCCAGTTCCGCGGTACGACGTGTTGTCGTAAACATCGCCGAGGTTGATCAGGTCGAACATCGCCTGGTCCTGAATCGTGACATCATTAGTCGATTCGAAGGTAGCATCTTCAAACGAATAGCTGTCGACCGTAAAGGTCTGATTCCGCCATGTTTCGTAAGCGTCATCCACCTGGATCGAGGCGACGGGGGCATCGGAATACGAATCGCCGGAATACGCACTGGTGATAAGATCGTCCGGAGCGGAATTCGAAATAGTAGCGAGCGGCATATCCGCAGGCGCGGCGGAGAGCATCACGCGCGGTTCAGCCACTTCAATGTGTTGACAGGCGGAATGACGAAACCGGATGTCAAGTTGGGTGCGGCGACTGTGTCCCTCGCGGCGAGACAGAGAGATGTTCAACAACTGGCGAAAATAGGTTCGACATCGCTGGAACATGAGGAAGTACCTTTCGGTAGCCTGGCGACCCTTCTTCGATCAACGCTTTGCGTGATCAGAGTGGGCCCATGACTTTGCGTCCCCGGTTTACACCGGGTTTGCCTGTTCGAGGTTTTGGAAGACTGCGGGTTGGTCGACCTCCTGCTTGTCTCACGAATAGGGTTCAACTCCATCGAACCTTGCGAGCGGGGAAAGATTAAAACACGCCGAAGAATAAAACTTGACGCTGAAAACATAGTTCGCGCCCGTTCCGAACCAAAATGTTTACAGCCGACGTTGCATTCGTACGGAAAGACAGACGTGCTATAACCCGCAGAACGTGACTTTCACCTCGGTAATCAGTTATGGTTTAGATGCCGCCGGGCTCATATTTCACCCTAAACTGAAGACTGAAAAGGATCTGGCTCCATGTCGCCGACGCCATCACTGGTACGGGAAGTCGATTACGAGTTTTACGATCGGGAAATCTCTGACTTTCTTCCCGATCGCATCTATGATGCGCATACTCACCTTTATCATGCCGATCACTATGCGTACGCCGGGGGGAACCTGCCGGGTGAAGTCGGCTTCGACGACTATCGCGAGTTGCTTGATGTACTTCATCCGGGACGCGAACTCTCAGCGTTATTCATCCCGTTCCCATGTGCGAAAGAGAAAGCGGGCTCCGCCAACGAGTGGATCGCGAAAGAGCAGGTGAAGGATAAAGAGAGCCGAGGGCTCTTTTTCTTTCACGCGGACGACGATCCTGAGTGGATTCGTTCCGAGGTCAAGCGACTCGGCGCGCACGGGCTCAAGTGCTACCACATCACGTCTTCTCATCAACCGACGTGGGAATCGGCGATACCTGGTTACCTGCCGGAAGAGGTGGTGAAGATCGCGAACGAAGAAGGGTGGGTGATTACATTACACATGGTGAAAAGCCGGGCGGTGGCCGACCGCGAAAACTACGAGATCATCCGGGACTGGTGCCGCAAATACCCGGACATGCAATTGATCCTCGCGCATTCCGCCCGCGGATTTCAACCCGCTCACAACCTGGAAGGGCTGGGTGAACTCAAGGGGCTGCCCAATCTTTACGTCGACAGCAGCGCCAATTGCGAGGCGATGGCCCACATCGCGGTCCTCAAGATTCTGGGGCACGAGAACTTCATGTATGGCACCGACTTCCCCGTCAGCCACATGCGCGGACGCAGCCTGGCGGTCGCCGATACCTTTCTGTGGCTGTATGAAGAAACGCCCGTCTGGAAAGAAAAGCACATGACGATCGAACCCGTGCTGATCGGACTCGAACATCTGCGTTCACTTAAATGGGCGTGCTGGTCGCTCGGACTCAGCGATGGCGAGGTTGAGGATATCTTCTATAACAACGCGCGAAGATTGCTCGGGGTATAGCGCAAAAAGGGGCCAGCTCAACAGGTGCGAAGGCTTACTTCGTGTGTTTTAGCACGACGACCGTCATGTCGTCGATCGGCACTGGCTCATTCGAAAAATCCAGTGCAGTATTGATGATCAAATCGACGAGTTCCTGGCTGGTGTGATGGGAGTGCTGTTTCAGAAGTTCGATCACATGATCATTTCCGAACATCTCGCCCTCCTGGTTTTTTACCTCCAGGATACCGTCCGTTAACTCGACCAGAATGCTTCCTTTTTCAAACGGAAGTTTTTCCACCGTACAATCAAGCCCGTCCTGCATGACTCCAAGGGGCGGGCCGGTGGGGCCGATGATTTCAATCTCACCGTTCGGCTTCAGAATCAGGGACTGATGTCCGGCGGCGCAATACTCAAGCATGGAGTTCGCCGGATTGAATCGCGCGAGAAACATCGTCACAAAGCGGTGAACATGGGCGTCGTTCGTCAGATGTCGGTTGAGTTCACGCAAAAC
>PABD01000152.1 GCA_002702685.1 Planctomyces sp. | reverse complement strand
GAAGAAGTCGACGAGGGCCGAAATCAGCGGGTTTGACATCAACGCCGGGTCCATCCCCAACCGCTTGAAGACGAGTGGCAGAACCGCGCCCGTGACCGATCCCATCACGACGACGAGAAAGACCGTCAAGCCCACGACACTCGACTTCATCATCAGTGATGTCCCGCCAATGGTGCCGATCGATGGTTCGTTCATCCAGAAGAAACGGGCGATGAGAAAAGTCAGCAGCCCGAGTCCGCCCCCTAACAGCACGGACAGCATCAATTCCCGAGCAACGAGCTTGAGCGTCTGTGACCGCTTCATGTCCTCCAATGTCAGCAGGCGAATCACCAGAGTTGCCGACTGCGAACCCGTGTTCCCCCCACTCGCAATCACCAGCGGCAGGAACCAGAGCAACCAGCCATGCTGGAGATTGCTGACCATTTCCTCTTCGAACCGCTGCAGCACATTCACGGTGAAAGCCGCGGCGACGAGCAGCAGGATCAGCCAGACCCCCCGTTTGTAAACGAGCGTAAGGATGGAGGTTGCCAGGTAACTGTCTTCCAGAGGCGCGACCGCACCGAGTCGATGCGCGTCTTCCGTCGCTTCTTCCTGGAGCACGTCGATGATGTCGTCGTGCGTGACGATACCGACGAGGCGATTCTGATTGTCGACGACAGGAATGGCGAGCAGGTCATACTTCGCGATTTCCGACGCCACTTTTTCCCGGTCGTCGTCTACACGCACCGTGACGATATCACGCTGCATGATGTCGGTCAGTTTCGCGGAGGGATCGGCCAGCAGTAACTGACGGAAAGAAACCAATCCCCGTAGACGGCGTTCTTCCTCCAGGATGAAAATGTAGTAGATCGTTTCGCGGTCATGAGCCTGTTTGCGAAGTCGTACGATCGCGTCTTCCGCCGTCAGATGTTCGGGGAGCCAGGCGAAGTCGGTCGTCATGATCGCCCCGGCGCTGTTCTCTCCTTCCTCCTCATACGAAAGCAGTTCTTTTACAGTTCGCTGATCCGCTTCGCTCAGTTGCAGGATCAATGCCTGCGCGTGAGTGTTGTCCATGCGCGAGAGCAAGTCGGCACGGTCGTCCGGGGCCATCCCTTCCAGCACGCTGACCTGGACTGTCTGGTCCGCCTGGTCCGCCGCCATGAACTCGGCCTGCTTCGCGAGTTCGAGGAACGAGAAAGCAGTCATGCGCGACTGCTTTTCGCTGCAGCGCATGACGTACCAGAAGTCATCGGGGTTCAACGACTCGAGGACTTCCGCGCAATTCGCCGGGTGGAAGACCTCGCAGAACTCGTGCAAACCGGCTTCGTCTTGTTCCTGAATCATCTGCAGGAGATCGGGGCGCAATAACGAGCTGTAGTACATCGATCTGATCTCCCTCAATTTCCTAGGCGATTCCAGGAATCATCCCACACTAATACATCTCAAGACAGTTGTTACTGCGATTATCCTGTTGTGTCCTATCATTATAGACTCTGAATGAAAGGACGATCGCTCCGTGGCGCAAAACCAAAAAAAATCCTTGCCGGGCGATGATCCCGACAAGGAAGGATTGTTTTGTAGCGATCCAGCAGGATCCAACGGCGATCTTAGCGCTTGGAGAACTGGAACGATTTACGGGCTTTCTTTAAGCCGTATTTCTTACGTTCCACCATGCGGTCGTCACGAGTCAGATAGCCACCTTCGGACAGCGTGTGATGGAAACCGGCGTCTTTGGCCTGCAGAGCACGGGCGATACCGAGAACAGCGGCACCGGTCTGACCGGTCGTTCCGCCACCGGAAACCCGAATCCAGACATCGACTTTGCCTTCCTGATCCGTTGCGAGCAGCGGAGCCAGAATCATTTTGCGGTCACGGATGACGGGGAAGTAATCTTCCATCGGACGCCCGTTGACGGTGATCACGCCCTTACCGTCTTTGATGCGAACGCGGGCGACGGAGGTCTTACGACGTCCCGTACCAAGGGCGACACCAAAACGGTCGACCTTACCGCGGATCACGGGATCGACGTTCGGCTGCTCATCCCCTTCCGCGGGAGCTCCACTACCGAGAGTCAGCTCAGGCGTGCTGGCAGACTCGGTCTCGGTGGTTTCAGCGGCTTCGGTTTCAGCGGTTTCGACCGGAGTGGTTTCTTCGGTGGCTTCAGGTGTTTCGTCAGTCATGACGTCTGTCGCACTTTCTGTTGATATATTAAACAACACTGTTTGGTGTGGGGTAAGTTGGATACGGGACCGGAAGAGAGTCGCTCTTCAAGCATGCCTTACGGGAGCAGATGCTCCGGCAGGTCCTGAGGCTTCTGAGCCTGAAAGTTGTGCTCGGTGCCGACGACCAGTTTCAGCTTTTTGAGCATCTTGTCGCCCAGTTTGTTTTTGGGCAGCATGCGACGGACAGCTTCGGAGAGGATTTTCTCCGGATGACGCTGCCACAGTTCGAGACCGTTCTGCACGCGTCGACCACCGGGGTAGCCGGAGTAAGTGTCGTACTCTTTGCGGAGCATTTTTTCGGTCAGGTAAGGATGATCTTTGTGGGCGAGTTCGCGTCCACCGAAACGCACGCGATCGGCGTTGAGCACGATGACATAATCACCGGTGTCAACATGCGGCGTGTAAGTCGCTTTGTGTTTGCCCATCAGGACAGTGGCCAGTTTGGTGGCCAGGCGACCGACGATCATCCCATCGGCATCAACGGTGTACCAGTTCGGTTTGACCGTTTCGTTTTTTTCCATGAATGTCTTGGACACGACGTTAATCCTCTATCATTCAAACCTGAATCCCGAACAGAAGTCTCTGCCGGGTATGTGTTTCACGTGTATCTTAATTTGCGGGGTTAAGCCGCCGGGACCGCATTGTTTGAAACGGCCTGAAGTCACAGACTCTCAGATGTCTCAAAGACAGAAGTCTCAAAGACCGTGGCCGAACCACTTTTCTCAAACCCTGACGGCAGCAGTGTTTCCGCGCCGGGTACGGTTTGTCGCAGTTCCTCACGTTGACGACCGTCTTGTCAAATCCGCAGCGTTTTGAACCAGCGATCCGGCCGACATCAACGGCCTTCGGTCAACTGAATTCAGCCCGACGGTGACTTCTGGTGGAGAACCGGAAGTCGTTTACCCTCTTCACTTTCGGGTGAAAACTCACTTCGGTGGGGCCGGGCGCGGTAGACAATCCTCCCGTACGGGTCGCACGGGGAAACGGAAAGAATAGCGAGATCGATGCCCGTATTCAACGCTAACCGCCCTGAAAAAAGAGATTTCCGACACAGGAAACCGCGCCGTTTCAGCCGGAATCCCCCTCTTCTGTTTGATCATAAGTACAGACCGTCCAGCTCAGCCCGATAGCGATCGATGATCGCCTGTCGGCGGAGCTTCAAACTGGGCGTCATTTCCCCATCAGCCACCGAAAAAGGCCGGTTCAGAATGACAAACTTCCGGACCTGTTCGGAATCTCCGAGCCCCCGCAGGCAGTGCGGAATCCGCTCGGCCAGCACCTTCGTCACCCGGGAATCCATCCAGATTCGGCGGCCATCCTCTCCCCCTTCGGCTGCCGGAGAACAATCGAATTCGCTAGCAAACCAGGCGAAGTCAGGAACAATCAGCGCGGAGAGAAAGGGGCGTTCATCTCCATAAAGGACCGCCTGCTCAATCGCCGGGTCGGACATCAGCCGCTGTTCGATCGGGATCGGTGCGATGTTTTTTCCTTGAGAGGTAATGATCAGGTCTTTGATCCGGCCGTGGATGGAGAGATAGCCATCCCCATCCAGCGATCCCAGGTCTCCCGTGTGTAACCATCCATCCCGGATAGCCTGCACCGACGCGTCCGGATCTTTCCAGTACCCGGCCATGACATGCGGACCGCGCGTGAGGACTTCCCCCGCGGGGGAGATCCGCAGTTCTACTTCCGGTATCCCCTGCCCGACTGTCCCCAGCCGGGTGGCCGTTTCCGTATTGAGGGTCAACACGGGCGATGTCTCCGTCAGACCATACCCGACATGAATCGGTAACCCCGCCTCATGAAAGCCCGCAACGATTTCAGGATCGATCGGCGCGCCACCACAGGAGAGCGCCCGAATCCGGCGACCGAAAATTGCCGGCAATCGCCGTCGCCGTTCCCGCAAACTGAGCGGTTTCAATTCGCGCCAAATTTTTTCGTAGAACCGCGGGACCCCCGTCATCCACGTCGGTTCCGCCCGTAACAGATCGTCGCGCAATGTTTGCGGCGATCGTGCCAGGACAACCGTCATCCCGACATAGGCGGACATGTAACAGTCGACGGTGCGCGCATAGGCATGACTGTAGGGCAACCAGCTCAGCTTGATATCGGAACAGCGGTAGCTCGCCACCTTCTGCCGGTTCACGGCATTCGAAACGAGATTCCCATGAGTGAGCATGACCCCTTTGGGCTCACCTGTGGTGCCGCTGGTATAGATGATCGTCGCCAGACAATCGGGCCCGACGGCGGCTTCGCGCGAGGTCACTAACACAGTTTTTTCTGCAAGCGCGTCGCGTCCCATCGCCAGAAACGATTGCCAGCTATGGGAGTTCCAGCCTACTGGAATCGATGCTCCGACATTGGTGGAGTCCAGAAAAACGATTCCGTCGACGAACGGCAATTCTTCGGTGAGATGTTTGAACTTATCCCATTGTGTTTTGCCTGAAATGAAGAGCCAGCGAGCTTCGCTGTGGTTCAATTGCCAGACAATCTGCTCCCCCGAGAGTGATGTATGCAGAGGAACCGTCACCGCGCCGGCCGAGAAGACTCCCTGATCCGCAACCAACCATTCGTAGCGATTTTCGGAAAGGACTGCGATGCGATCTCCCGGTTCGATACCCGAATGGATCAGCGCCGCCGCCAGTTGATCGCTGTGTCGACGGTATTCATTCCACGTGTAGTCGGTGTATTTCCCCCAACGGGGAGCCCGCACCGCCACTGCCGATCCGCGCGTGTGCGCGGTATGCCGATGCAATTGACTCACACTGGGAAACTCACGAGATCGATTCACGTCACTGCTTTAAACATCATGGAGGCGGGTCCGATCCGGTAAGGCTCCGTCGGATCGTTACGTAAAAAAACTGCCGACTGAAGAGCCGACAGTTTTTCTATTCTTCATCCGAGGGGATCTTCACTTCATCTCGAACTGAAGGAGCCGCTCGTGTTAATGGTTCGGACCAAAGAGCCCTGTTCCATTAACCTTCTTTTTTCTCTTCGAGTCCCGGAACGGTGATCTCGGCGATTTTGACAGTGGTGTATTTCTGGCGATGGCCAGTGTGGCGACGCGAGTTTTTACGGCGACGGAATTTCTGAACTTCCAGTTTCTCGCCTTTGAACTCCGGGTCCACCACTTCGGCGACGACGGAAGCGCCGTCAATCAGCGGGGCGCCGATGGAGCTGGAACCACCGGCATTCGCCAGCAGCACCGACCCGAACGTGATGTTTTCGCCCGCTTCTGCGTCTTCGCGGTAGTCAACTTTGATCAGAGATCCTTTGGAGACCTTAAACTGACGGCTTCCATCTTCAATTATTGCAAACATGGTCTTGTCCCGAATGATACATACGGATTTCTGGTCGCCGGCAGTGGGGCGACGGTAAAGTAAAATACGTTCAACAACAGATCAACGACCTGCGGACGTATCTGCTGCTTGCCGGGGTTGTCGAGCAGACCGGGATAATCCAAGGGCGAAATCGGGCCGGAGGCCGCGATCAAACCGGGATATCACCTTGTCGTACGACAACGAGCAGCGGTATCTGATTGCCAAACAGGGGTTTATCCCCACTTCCCTCATTTTTCCGACCAGGGAAACCGGGCACCCGGGCGGGGCGCAGCCTCTACCTGAGTCACTCGAAATGAGGGAAGCGGGTAATTTACCGCGTCAGACGGCACTTTTCGAGGGAGTGTGGGATAAATTTTTCAATTCCGACCCGATATCATCCAGACACTGCACTACCACATGTTCAGGTCCCACGTCGGAACTGGCCTTGATACTGACTGTCAGGTTGAATTCTTCCTCCAGACCCATGATCTGGCGTCGCTTGCGGTTGTTCAGGTAGTTCGCCACCCGTTCGTGGATTTCGACCTGAATTGTCGCGATGTCGTCGCTCGAGCTGGCGGTGGCCATCAGGATACGCATGACATCGACGGCCATGATCTCGGCAGATTTGACGAGACCCGAACCATGACAGCAGGGGCAGTTTTCGTAGGCGGTCCGTTTCACCGACGGGCGGATACGCTGGCGGGTCATCTCGATCAGTCCGAACGGGCTGATTCGGAGAACCTTCGTGCGGGCCCGGTCGCGCTGAACAGCGTCGCGCAGGGCACGCTCCACGCCACGGCGGTGCCGGTCTTCCCGCATGTCGATGAAGTCATTGACGATCACGCCACCCAGGTCGCGCAGGCGAATCTGCCGGGTGATTTCCCGAGCCGCCCGCAGGTTGACCTGATAGGCGGTCTCCTCGGCATCGTCATCGACGCGGAAAGTACCGCTGTTGACGTCGATGGCCACGAGGGCTTCGGTCTGATCGATGACGATGGAGCCCCCACCCCGCAGCGGCACCACGCGGTCGTTGATGTGCGAGATTTCTTCTTCGATTTTGTACTGGCTGAAGATCGGCGACCGGCCTTCGTGCAACTTGATCCGGTTGACGTACTTCGGCATCACGATTTTCATGAATTCACAGGCGCGTTCATACGCCTGCGGCTCGTCGATCCAGATGTTGTCGATCTCTTCCGTGTAGATATCACGAATCGTGCGAATAATCATGTCGCTCTCTTCGTAGATATCCACCGGCCCCTGCAGTTTCTTGATACGACCAACGATCACCTTCCACAAGCGGAGGAGATAGTTCATGTCGGATTTGAGGTCCGCCTGGTTCCGGTCGATACCGGCGGTCCGGATGATAAAACCGAGACCTTCGGGGGGATCGAGTTCCTGCAGACTGCTGCGGAGACGTCGGCGGGTATCGTCATCAGCAATCTTACGACTGACGCCCACGCGCTGCAGACCCGGCATCAGCACGAGATAACGTCCCGGAATGCTGATGTAAGTCGAGAGGGTCGGCCCCTTGGTGCCGATCCCTTCCTTGATGACTTGAACGAGTACTTCGCTGCCGCGTTTGAAGATCTCCTGAATCGGAGGTTTGTTCCGCATGCCGCGGTCATTGCCGTTCTTCGGAGCGTTGCGCGTTCCCCCTTTGCGACCCCGGCCACGGCCACCTTTGTCCGATGAGGGGGAATCTTCATCGACGAGATGTTTGTAGTACTGAAACTCGACGTCGCTGACATGCAGGAATCCATTGCGACCGATGCCGAAGTCGACGAAAGCGGCCTGAATGGAGGGTTCGATGTTGACCACCTTCCCCTTGTAGATATTCCCTACGATGTTCTCTTGAGAGTTTCGTTCAATGTAAAGCTCTTCGAGCACCCCATCCTCGAGGATCGCAATGCGACTTTCCTCGGGCTGAAGCACGTTGATCAGCATTTCTGATTTCATGTGACTTCCTTTGCAGCGAGTCACAGATCGCGTGCATCATCAACCGGACTGCCTGGAGAACGTATCTCGCAGTAAGAGCGGGGACAGTCGCCTGCCCGGCCCGGAGTGCGCTTCTTAGATTCAGAAGCGCCGGGCCGTACAGGGCCGTTGATGAGGATTCCCAGATAAAACGTCCAGCCTGCGGACTGTCCTTCAGCATGTCATCTCCCCCAGGCGTACGCACCAATGAATTCCGGGCAGCATCCGCGATCGGTCGCTGGTTTGACTGCCTGCTGTGAGCTGTGTGGTCGGAATCATGGGAACGGAACTGTTGTTGAGAAAACACCCGGACCGGTTCGGGATGAGTTATTCCGCGCTCGTTTCAATGAGATCATTTGCCGGAGACAGATTGACGGGTGGAGGACAGGATCGGGAAATGATTCCGGGGCCTGTCAGCCAATCGTGTCTGTCTCGTCGACATCAAACGAAATCTGGTTTGACGTCAGCAGATCCCGGTGACTTGCAGGTTCGTTGATACCCCTGCGACTACCATGAGCCAACTCGAAATTTATTTCCATAAGGATCGATCGACTGAGGAATCGGGTCGCAAACTGGGGCACGTCACGACGCTGAGCGGGAAGAAGTTCGGATTGAACCGGAGAAGGATCCTTTCTGCAGGGGTTGAAGAACCTGAGACAATCCTGCCGGAAAAAGTAAGTGATGAATTCAGTTCGTTCAGCACTCGGTTTCTCGGCACCCGACTGTTGTTGCGGTCATCCTCAGCAGAACGAACGCGGTCGGAAGGGTTGTCGGACGTTGTGGGAAATTGCACTAAATGTTGTGACTCAGATTGAATTGAAAATGTAAACCTGAAGTTCCAGAAACCGGGCAGATAATGCCGTGACACCTGAGATGTCGCGTTGAATTGTGTCGTCGGCGAGAGTTGTAAATTTCGCTTTGGACGGTACGACGGAATCACCTTATCTACGGTCGAGTTTCTGTTGCTCACCGGGTATTCCCCTGCTTACTCATGAAGAACAAACAGAAACGGGAGCCGGGTGAGCCAGCAAATTTTGTGTGTACGGGGTGTAATTAAATTCTGTATCAGGATGTGCGTGTGTATTGTGAAGTTGTATTAAGGGCCGGGTAAGAACGGCGAAGATTCGCCGACTTGCCGGGCGTCTGCCGCTGTTATGCCTGCTCCATCTCGAGGACAGCCATATCGGGAGCAAACTTGACGAGTTCGCCGCGAAGGTAGTTTTCGACCGTTCGCGCGATCTCGAGATTTTTAACGTGGTTGGCGATATCTTCGGCTTCCGCGATCGTGAGACTGCCGATGAGTTCCTTCAACCGGGGAATCATGTGTGAGGTGACGGACAACTGGCGAAGTCCCATGCCGAGCAACAGGGGCGTGAAGAGCGGATCGGTACTCATCTCGCCGCAGACGGTGACAGAGATTTCGAACCGCTTGCCCACATCGATCACATGCTGGATCATTCGCAGGATGGAAGGATCTCCCGCCCGATATAATTCGGATACGTTCGGGTCGTCCCGGTCGGCCGCCAGGGTGTATTGAATGAGGTCGTTGGTTCCGATGGAGAAGAAGTCGACCTCTTGGGCGAATTCCTCGGCCATCATGACGGCGGAAGGAACTTCGACCATCATTCCCACCGGGACATCCCGGCGGAATTCTACGCCCTGCTCTTCGAGATCCTCGACCACGTCAGCCAGAATCATCTTCGCCTGACGGAGTTCCATCAGGGTGCTGACCAGCGGGAACATGATCCGAACATCCCCCAGAGTAGCCGCTCGGAGAATAGCCCTCAGCTGCGTTTTGAACAATGGCAAATTCTTCAAACTGAGGCGCAGACTCCGCAGACTCAGGACCGGGTTGGAGGCCGGTTCGGTCCCGTACGTCAGGGCCGAAGGCATCTTATCGGCACCCAGATCCATCGTCCGGATAATCACCGGTGAATGGGGGAAAGCCCCCACCACTTTTTTGTATGCTTCGTAGTGGATTTCCTCGGAAGGCTCGTCGCGACGGTTCAGGTACAGGAACTCGGTTCGGTAAAGACCAACCCCGTCTGCCCCGCGCTCAATACACTGTTTGACTTCCTCGGGAAACTCGATGTTGCCGAGCAACTGAATCCGGACGCCATCTTTCGTCTGGGCCGGGATCTCCTTGAGCGACCGGAGCCGTTTGGAAACTCCTTTGCGACGCTCGATCGAGTCGTGATATTGCTGAACGGCCTCGTCGGAGGGGTCGATGACGATCTCCCCCCGGTCACCATCAATGATCAGATTTTCACCACCCGAGACGTCCGCCAGGAAGTTCCCGATACCGACGACGGCCGGAATTTCGAGGGCCCCCGCCAGGATAGCCGTGTGGCTGGTTCGTCCGCCGGTTTCAATTGCCAGGCCGCGCACATATTTCCGGTTGAGGTTCGCCGTCTCGCTCGGACTGAGCGAATTGGCGCAGATGATGACCGGCGCGGTGATGTGGCTGAGCTCTTCCCGGCTTTCCCCGAGAAGTTTCCGAATCAGACATTTTTCAATGTCGTAAATATCGGCGGCCCGCTGGGCCATGTAGCTGTCGCCTAAATTCTGGAAGAATTTTGCGTAACGGCGCAGCACTCTGCTCGATGCGAACTCAGCTGAATAGTATTTCGTGCGGATCAGCTCTTCAATTTCTTCGAGCAGTTGCGGATCCTGCACGAGGTTCAGGTGGGCGGTGAAAATCGCGCCATATTGCTTGCCGACCTGCTCATTCGCGAGGCGTTCATTCTCGCCGATTTCATCGACCGTCTGCTGGAGCGCGGTGCGGAATCGTTTGATCTGCGACTCGATGGCATCGACACTGACGAACCGCTGAGGTATACGAAAGTCCTCTGTGCCGAAGACCAGCGCTGGTCCTGAAGCAATACCAGGGGAAACTGCGATACCTCGCCGCACGAGCATAGATCATCTCTTACTACAGAAGCCCGATAAATCTTCTGATAAGGGCTTTTTGCGTCAATTTTGTCAGCGAACCGAGAACACCGGAACGAGGAGAAGAGCCTGTTGCCTACTGCACCGGACCCGATTCAGTTGTTCCTTCGACTTCAAAATTGGTCAGAAACAGGTTTTCCAATTGATCGAGGACGCGGTCGGCACCTTCGCCATCGGAGAGTATTTCGAGTTCCGATCCCTGGGGAGCGGCGAGCAGCATCAGGTTGAGCTGGCTGTTCGCTTCGACTTCCTTTTCCCCGAACCGGATTAACACCGGAACCCCACCGTCATTCACCACATCGACAATCATGGCGATCGGACGCACATGCAATCCTTCGGCCAGATTTACGGTGACACGACGACTTAACACGGGTTCTGACCCATCCTCTGCAAAAATTGTACGGAACGACTCTGCGAATCGTCAGAAATCGGTGATTTGATAATAGAAAGGGTTCGTGGGTTCTTTGACACCCTGTCTGCGCTGACGGTCCCGTCCGTTTCTATGGCGCTGGCTCAGGCCAGCTGAAACTGAGCGAAACGAAGCAGCAGCAACGGGCGAAAAAGGTCGGCGAGCCACAGACCGCCCACATCACTGAACAAAAACTAATCGTTCAGCTGATTATTGTCGGCTTCGTCCAGCAGTTCGACGACATCCGGAGCCGTTTTCGACTGCTTCAGGAAGTTGCAGAAGTTGCTGTTGCGAAGATGTCGTGAGATCGTCTCCAGAGCCCGCAGGTGGTCGCCCGGTTTGTCCGGAGGAGAGACGAGCAGAAAGAAGATGAACACCTTTTCGCCATCGAGGCTGGCAAACTCCACACCGTCGTTCGAGATCGCCACAGTGGCAATAAGATTATCGACGGAGGGATGCTTAGTGTGAGGCACAGCGACGCCATTGCCAATGCCGGTCGAACCGAGCTCTTCCCGCTTCAAAATAGCGGAAACGATACTCTCTTCATCCTCGGCGGCAATTTTACCACTTTCCTTTAAACTTCCGACCATACTGCGGATGACCGCTTCTTTACTGTCAACTTGCAGATCGGTATTGATGGCTTCAGAAACCACGAAGTCACATAACTTCATGTAACTTGCTCCTTTAAAGGACTGTATAACAAGCTTTTGAGACGGTTCCGACTGTATAGGCCACGACGGACAAATTCAATCCAAATCGAAAAACGACAGGAGGATCGACCGGTTCCGCGAGGGATTTCCTCCGGGGCACATGGGAGGTGGAGGAGACCTTCGGAATAAAACTTGATATGGAAATAATATGAAAACGCCAGAAGACAGTCTCCGGAAAACTTCCGGAGCATAAAGACATCAGGAATGAGCACAAAGCCAGTCGGGACTTTCGAGATTGAAGGCGCCGCGTGGCCTCCAAGAAAGAATCGGGATTCTTCCTTTCGAAGTCCCCTGATAGCAGACCGGCCCGATCGCTGAGAAAGCGCAATTCCAGGAGAATCGCCAGGGACTCGTTAACCGTCGCGTTGGCACGCGAACCTCATCATCACAGAAAACGGTTTATGACTGTGTATAAAAAGCGTGAGATGAGGTGGAGAACTACTCCTGATCTTCGATCGGCATTTCTTTCAGCGGGGTATCCCGACGATGATCGCGCCGTTTTTCCTTGTAGCGTTTCAGCTGCTGTTCCATTTTATGCAAAGCTGCATGAAAACAGGCGAGGACATCGTCCCCCGTTTCATGAGATACGAAATTATCATGATGCTCAGCGTCGACCAGAATCTCGGCTTTCACGCGTCCCCCTTCGAAGTCGATAGTCACTTCGATGGCGATCACGCGGTCGAAATAGGTCAACAGTTTTTGAGATTTCTCTTCGATGATCTGCTGTAAATCAGGTCGAAGTTCCCCATGTCGAGCTGCGATGGCAACCTGCACAGAAAATGTCTCCTCTCGAATCTTTTGAATAATACCCGCAGACGAATCCCGTCGGGCAGCAAGCGTGTTGTCTGCCAATTCTAAGAGATCGATACGGACAGGCTACCGGTACGTGACGTTGGAGGGAACAGAACCTCTCCAACCCCGGGTAGCATAGCTACGGGGAATAATGGATAACTCACTGAGAGATTCCAAGTTACTGAATCTCGATAAGAGGGCCGATTTTATCGACTCCGATTCCCAGAAACCAGCCTCAGGCTTTCCTCGATTAAATCGGAAACCCACGTTTCCCGGAAAAACCACCAGCCGTGGAAGCGGCCCGACACCTGACCGAACACAAACCTATGTACAGTTGCTGTCAGACATTCAACCCCGTCAAGCATACTTCATTTTCCGGCGGGCGGCGGCCCGAGCCCCGCGCAGAAACATCGATGGAAGAAAGCAACCGTGGCGTTCAATGGTCCGACCGCAGTCAGGTAGCAGCGTGCAAGGCTGGAGTCAGCCAGGAAAGAGGAACTGGTGTACATCTGGCCAAAAACCCCGCCCATAGCGACGGGGCGTTCTTGATGACCAGCTCGGAGCGGCTTAAAAGAGGTCGCGGCCGGCGATTTCAGCTTCTTCCGAATCGTTTTCGGAGCGAGCGGTCTGCGGAATCAGTTGGGAGAGCGGGTTGGAGGTCCATTTGGCCCATCCACGCTTTTCTTCGCCCGTAGCGGCATTTCCCTCGGTCGTCGTCCCTTCCCCATCCAGGCCTGCGCGGCTTTCCGCGGCTTGTTCCTCGATGGCGGGGGTCACACCTGTGCCTGAACGCTCATTGCCGGCGGTCAGTTGGACGGACTCGTGCCGCGGCTGATCGAGTCGGGCAGTTTTACCGGCAGTCTGGCATCCACTCACGAAACTGAGTACGAGAGCTGACAGGCAGAAAGACCGGAAAACACAACATATCATGGATCGAGGATTTCTTGAATCATCAAGGCGGGAAAACGGGCCCCGAGACAGGAAACCGGGGTCTCGGACGAGAGGGGCTCAGGCCAGCTGAAGTTACTTATCGTCCCATACCTGCCCAAACTGTGGTAAACCCGTCTGATTTTCGGTCCGCGTAGACAAAAACGAGAGGGGCTGAGCTATCCTGCACCGTACCCGACCAGCAGTGAAACAGGGGCCGGCATCTGCCAGTAAAGACCTGGCCCGGCATAGGAGAAAATGGGCCGCATTACTTCGTGGAGGCTTCCCAGTCATCCAGTTCGGCGGTCACGAAGGAATCCACGTCCGATTTCTCGCCGAACCCAGCCTCGGGCTCAGAACCTCCGATCGCCGGTTCACTCAAGGTATCCGCGTCGACCAGTTCGTCTTGATCGTAGCTCGTCATCTTGCCTTCGACGGGGGGTTCAGACAGGTTCGAGAACGTTTTCGGCCCTGAAAACGGATTAAGGCTGCTCACCATGGAGCCGCCGGTCATCGAACTGCAGCCCGCCAACCAGCAGGTCAGCCCTACCCCGATCATCAATTTTATGAATGGTGTCGACATCAGAATTCCTTTTCTTCTGTCACCTGTGCAAACCACAGGTCGTGAAGGTGATCTCTACCGCAGTGGCAAAGACAAACTGAGTTGGGGGGAGAAAATCAGGCGGGCAAACGATTGCCGGAGAATTCAACCAAAGTCTGGATCGATCAAGCTACTTCGCTTCCGTGCGAGGTGCTATTCATCGACCGGGACGCTGCTGAGGTCAATTTATGAGGTCAACTTTCCTCAGGCAGCCTTGCGGCGAAAGACCGCGAAATTCTTTATCAGTCCAATTTCTTCAAAGTCCTCACGCGTGCGCATCCGCTCATCAATCGCGCGGGTGACGCCCGGGTAGGCTTCGCCCAGCGCATCGTCAAATACGACATAACCACTCGGCAACACATGCGGCACGAAGTCCTCAATGTCGGTGATCACGTCTTCGTACTCGTGGCTGCCGTCGACCAGCAGCAGGGAAATCGGCTCCTGCCAGTCTTTTCCCAGATCGTGGGACATCTCCTTGTGAACCGTCAGCCCGCGGCTTTCGAGTTCGAATTTGCGGACGGTATCCTGGTATTCCTCCCAGGTCCCGAAGATATGGGGGTCGATGCTGATCACCCGGGCTTTGCCTCGAGCTCGTTCCGCCCCTTCGACCAGCCATGCCGTGACTTTGCCCTTATAGGCGCCGATCTCGATGATCGATCCGGCTCCATCGGCCGTCATCGCCAGATGGGCGAGCAACCGGCACTCACGGTCAGAGGATTGTCCCGGGTTCTGACTCAGCACTTGAATTCGCTCACGCGGAATCGCGGCGCCAATTGATTTGTTCGCCTGCAGTTGCAGCTGGTAGGCGGGATCCATAAATCGTTGGATGGTCCGTACCAGTCGGTATGGACTTTTGACCACATTCTTGGCGAAACGTGTCCCGATATTCATTGTTTTCTCATCCTTGAGATCACAGATGGCGAGGGTAGACGGGCTCCCTCCTGACGAAAAGCGGCTCCGGTGACCGGGATCAGGGTCGTCCGTGACAGGCTTGCCAAGGACGGACCTTCCCCAGACTGCGGTGCGCGACTGCAATCGGGACTCTACTCGGCAGGCGGATTTTATGTAAAGATCAATCCCCGCCCGTCCCGACATCCCCCCCTCAATAAAGTTCCGATTCCGTCGCCGAAAGCGGCACATTTCGCCGGTCGGGTTCTCAGCAACCGGAGTCCGCCGTTTTCATCGCCTGTGCGGGATGGTAAGGTGAGTCCTCATTCCTCCCATTTATTCACCCGTCGATTCCGATCTCTCATGAATTCGCCGTCCCCCCCTCCTCCATTCGACCTGTCCCGGTTGTTGTACCCGCTCCTGATCATGACTGGGGTGTTGATCGTCTATTCCCAGACGGCCAGTTTCGACTTCGTCAACTACGACGACGACCTCTATATTGGAGGAAACGAGCACGTCCGCGACGGCCTTACACTGGAGACGATTCAGTACGCCTTCACCTCGACGGAAATCGCCAACTGGCATCCGCTCACCTGGCTTTCGCTGGCGTTCGATGTCTCCCTGTTTGGTGAATCCGAACCCGGTTCCATGCATACGATGAGCATGTTGTATCACCTCGTGAACTCCCTGCTCCTCTTCGGACTATTGAACTACGTCACCCGTTCTCCCTTTCGCTGCTTCCTGATCGCCTTCCTGTTCGCCGTCCACCCGCTGCATGCCGAATCCGTGGCGTGGATCTCCAGCCGCAAGGATCTCCTCAGTACGCTCTTCGCTCTACTCGCGATCTGGGCTTATTTCGTTTACGCCCAACAGCCGAACAGAAAGTGGTATGGCATCGTAATGGGCTGCTTCGTGCTCAGCCTGCTGAGTAAGCAGATGTTCGTCACGCTCCCCTTCCTGCTTTTATTGCTTGATATCTGGCCCCTCCAGCGCTGGGCGTTGTTCTCTTCGGCAACCCCGGAAGAAAAAACCGCTCAGATCACCCCGGTTCCCTTTTCCCGTCTGGTCTTGGAAAAGGTTCCTCTGCTGGCACTTTCAATTCTCTTCTCGGTGATCATTTTTCTTGCGCAGCAGCAGGCGGGCGCCGTGCAGTCGGTCGATCGTTTTCCGCTGTCGATCCGCCTGCAGAACGCCGTGCTTTCCTACGGACTTTATCTGCGGCGTACTTTCTGGCCTGACGACCTGACGGTCATTTACCCTCATCCAGGCGACAGCATCAACTCGACTCACGTGCTGATTTCGCTCGGAGTTCTGATCGCCATCACTCTGTTGGCCGTCATCCGGCTTCGTAAACAGCCCGCGCTTCCCGTAGGCTGGTTCTGGTTCCTCGGAACATTGGTGCCGGTGATTGGTATCGTCCAACTGGGACTCGAGGCCCTCGCCGATCGGTACATGTATTTCCCGCAAATCGGTTTGTTCATCGCCCTCGCCTGGCTGATCCCAGCTCAGTTGCTGTCCCGGAAAGGAGTCGCGCTGGCTTCCATTGCGATCGCCCTGGGCTATTGCGTCTGGATGACGGTGGCGGGTTACGCGCAGGTCGCCACGTGGAAAGATTCCGAGACGCTGATGCGGCAAGCCCTGGCTTTCACCGAGAACAACTGGAAGGCTCACGACATACTATCCCGTTACCTCGCCGAGAATAATGGCGACATGCAGGATGTGATCGGACATCTGGAAAAGTCGCTCGAACTCAATCCGAACCAGGCGGACAGTTGGGCGCGGTACGCCGTGATCAATATGAGCGAGGGCAAAATGGAAGCCGCTCTGGAACAACTCGAGCGGGCCGAAAAGCTGGAACCGGATAATTTCAATGTGCTGAATAATTTTGGTAACTATTACCTGCGTCAGAATGACCTCGATAAAGCGATCGAGTACTACCACCGGGCGATCGAGGCCGATTCCGAGTGGGGCCTGCTCTACAGCAACCTCGCTGCCGCACTCGACAAACAGGGAAAACAGCGCGAAGCCTTCAATGCTATCGAACAGGCGCTGGCACGCAAAGACAATCTCGCCCCGCCGTACCTCGCCGACGCTTACAATCTGCGGGGAGTGTTGTTCATGAAAGCCAATCGTTTCGACGAGGGGCTGAAAGATTTTGAAGCGGCGATTGAGGTCATGCCCGACCATCCGCAGGCGATTCAGAATCTGAATCGCGCCCGCCAGATGCTTTCGCAGCCGATGCGTCGGTAATAAACATCGCCTTCCGTCAGGTCTGCTCTGCGCCCGGTTTGTTTCCTCACTGCGGGAAATAAAAAAGGGTGCCGCTGCCGGGGCAAGCCTGCAGCGACACCCTGATTCATATCGACCGGACATTCTCAGCTCACTTCAATGCCGGCTCAGACCTCTTGAATGCCAGGATAAAGTCGCTGGTTACTTCGCCTCGGTAAAGATCGGCAGCACGATGTGGGACGGCTCGTCTTTCGAGAGATAGATGCGATTGTGCGCGACCTTGAACGGGTCCCCTTCTTCGAAGTGATCCGCTCCCGTGTTCGGGTTCGGTTCAAAGCGGGGATCGTTCGAGGAGGAGACACTCACGCGAATCTCATGTCCTTTGTTGAAGATGATCGAGGTCGCCCAGAGATCGACTTCGATTTCATAAACCTGTCCGGGCACCATGAACTCGTGCGTCTCGAATGAATTTCGATAGCGGGCCCGCATGATGCCATCGGTAACCAGCATGGAGCGACCATCGGGATAGACGTCGCACAACTTCACCGTGAAGTCCGTATCAGGACAGTCCGAGCTCACATACAGTTTTGCCGTGACGGGCCCCGATACTTCCACCGGCTCGGCCAGGGGTCCGGTCGAGAAAACGAGCACGTCGTCGCGATTTTCCATTTCGCGCTGATCGCGCGGGCCTTTCGGAAGACGGAGGTTCTGTCCCCCGTTGGTCGGGACAGGATTCGTGGGATCATACGCATATTCACGGCTGTCATCTCCCTCTGGCGCGGTGGGATTTAATTTCCCGTCGACATGGAAGTAGTACGGGGTATTGTCCGCGGCGGGGGGCCAGTTGTCCCCAGTTCGCCAGAAGTTCCCTGGCGCGGATTCGTCTTCGGTATCTCCCATCACGTAATAATGCACGGGCTTGTCTTCACTGACGCCGTTCTGCTCTCCCTTGGCATGATGGTTGAAGAAGCGAACGGCATCGTCAACCGGCCCGGGTGACGCGGAGTTTTCAGGATACTTGAGTTCCTTGAAGGTTCCATGCGCCCAAGGGCCCAGAATCAAACGGCATTTTCCGCGAGCGCCTTCGCCACCTCCATTGTGAATCGTCACGAAGGAATTGATCGTGCCCTGCAGGAAGATGTCATACCAGCCCCCCCAGTACACGCCCGGAGCCTGTACCTGAGCGGCGCCCTTCTCGGCGTTGCCGGGTTCCCAGAATTCGCCGCGTTTGGGATGGGCTCGGAACTCTTTGTACGAACGGGGATCGAAATTATGCCCGGGCAACCAGCCATCGAGCATCTCTTTTCGCCAGACGCCTCCCTGATAGGCCGCCTGAGAATACATATCGGAGAATGCGACGAGGACATGTTGCGCCTTGAGAACGGCAGGCGCATTGGGCGCCATCATCGTCTGGGTGACTCCGCCGGCCGACCCACCCCAGGTAACGACATTTCCATCGCACCACGATTGCTCCGCCAGCCATTCGAGCGTGTCGTGTCCGTCGTGAACTTCGCCGTCGCCGTCGTTGAAGAAGACGATGGAATCGTTCCCCTCCGAATCGAAACGACCGCGCATGTCCTGAATAACCACAGCATACCCCTGCTTGCCGAGGTTCACCGCCAGAAGGGGGCCGGGTTCTTTCCCGTAAGGGGTCCGCGCCAGGATGACGGGGAATTTCTTCGACGTATTCTCCGGTGACTCGCCATCAGGCAGAAAGACGTCGGTTGCCAGTTTCACGCCATCGTCCATCGCGACCATGAACCGGGTCGGTTTGGGCAATTCCTGAGCAGAGCTCGTCGTCACGGCGCAGACGGCCAATAGAAAACAGAGCAACCGTAAGCACTTAAGATTCTTCATCGAGTCAATTTCCCGGGTTAGAACGACCGAGGGATTCACCCCAGACGGCGTCGATAAAATCAATACGATGTGTATTTGCTGGTATTGGAAAGATTCCGAAAGAAGGAAGTACACATCAACGAATTTGCATTAACTGGACCCCACTCTATTTTTTACTGTACCGAAATCTGAGCTCCGGACGTGGGCTTCCAGAAGCGCTTCGCGCCTCGATCCAATCTAATCGTTCCCTGGAACTGACCGCAACAATGAATGGCGAATCAGACCGCACAAAACTCGACTCCCGGATTACGCCATCGCGTCGTCAGGTAGCGGAGTCGTTGCCACCTGCGAATTCATCGCCGTCTGACAGCACGTTGTCGAACGCGGATAACTCGAAGACCACTTGGAATGGGCAGTCCCGGATGGACGCCATTCTGAAAACAGCTGTCGACGCCATCATTCTCATCGACTGCCGGGGACGCGTCACTGACTTTAACCCGGCCGCCGAGAGGATATTCGGCTACGCGTCCGATGAGGTCATCGGGCAGAACATCAACATGCTGATGCCCTCCCCACACCGGGAGAATCACGATGGTTACCTGCAGAACTATCTGAGATCCGGAACCG
>PABD01000151.1 GCA_002702685.1 Planctomyces sp. | reverse complement strand
TATCACGGCACGGAAGTCGCCGACCCGTATCGCTGGCTGGAACAGGATGTGCGGGAGTCCGGCGAGGTGAAAACGTGGGTCGAGCGGCAGAACGAGGTGACGTTCGACTACCTGGCCACACTGCCGATGCGGGAGGCCTTCAAACAGAAGCTTGAAGAGCTTTGGAACTTTGAGCGGTATTCACTGCCGGAGCATGTCGGCAACCGGTACTTTTATCGGCGCAACGATGGCCTGCAGAACCAGTCGGTACTGTATGTGCTCGACGAACCTGGCGGAGAACCCCGGGTGCTGCTCGATCCGAATACGCTGTCTGAGGACGGAACCGTGGCCCTCGCGCGGTATGACGTGAGCCACGACGGAAAGTACCTCGCCTATGCCCTGTCGGAATCGGGGTCGGACTGGAATGTCTGGTACGTCCTGAATGTGGCGACGGGAGAACAGCTGGAGGACAAAATCGAGTTTACCAAGTTCACCTCGGCGGTCTGGACGGAAGACAACCGGGGATTCTTTTACTCCCGGTTTCCGGAACCGAAGGAAAATTTTCAGGATCTCAATAAAAACCAGAAGGTCTATTACCATCGGCTCGGGACAGCGCAGGCGGACGATACGCTGATCTATGAACGCCCCGACGAACCGGACTGGGGATTCATGAGCTCATTGAGTGATGATGGCCGGTACCTGGTGATTACCGTGATGAAGGGGACCGCGGATAAGTATCGCGTTTACTACAAAGACCTGACGGCGGAGTACTCGGCCCCGATCGCGCTCATTGACCACTTCGAGAATGAGTACGGGTTTCTCGGCAATGACGGGAACCTGTTCTACTTCGTCACCGATAAAGACGCGCCACGGCGGAAGGTGATCGGGATTGATATCACCCAACCGGAGCCTGAACATTGGCGGGAGATCATTCCGCAGGCGGAAGCCAAGCTGGAGGGCATTTCGCTGGTGAACAGCCTGTTCGTCACCAACTACCTCGAAGACGTGAAGTCGCGCGTACGGATGTACGACACTGAGGGGAAACATATTCGCGATGTGGAATTGGGCGATATCGGGACGGCGAGTGGCTTTCATGGCGAACGACATCACACGGAGACCTTCTATGCGTTCGAAGGTTTCAACAGACCGCCGACAATCTATCGCTATAACCTGATCACGGGGGAGAGCGAAGTCTTTCGGCAACCGGAGGTGAAGTTCGATCCGGAGACGATCGAAGTCAAACAGGTTTTTTATGAGAGCACAGACGGAACGCGGATCCCGATGTTCCTCGTCTCGAAGAAAGGGATCGAGCAGAATGGCGAGAACCCGACGATCCTGTATGGATACGGCGGTTTCAATATCTCTTTAATGCCGCGGTTCAGTGTCAGCTGGCTGGCCTGGGTCGAGATGGGAGGGACGCTGGCAATCGCCAACCTGCGCGGCGGTGGCGAATACGGCGAAGAGTGGCATGAAGCGGGGACGAAGCTCAACAAGCAGAACGTCTTCGATGACTTCATCGCCGCGGCCCGTTGGCTCATCGACAATAACTATACGAAACCGGCCAAACTCGGGATCACGGGGCGCAGCAACGGTGGCCTGCTGGTGGGGGCGGTCCTCAATCAGGCGCCGGAACTCTTCGGCGCGGCGATTCCGGGTGTCGGCGTGATGGACATGCTCCGGTTTCACAAGTTCACCGCGGGCCGGTACTGGGTCGACGATTACGGTTCGGCCGACAATCCCGAGGAATTCCCGGCGCTCTATGCTTACTCCCCGTATCACAACATCCGGGAAACAGCATACCCGCCGACGCTCGTCGTTACGGCCGATACCGATGACCGCGTGGTGCCGGGGCACAGTTTCAAGTACATCGCCCGACTACAGGAGAAACAGCAGGGAGACCAGCCGGTGCTGATCCGGATCGAGACCTCCGCCGGCCACGGCGCGGGAACCCCGATTACAAAAGTCATCGAAGAGGTCGCCGACACGTGGGCATTCTTCGCGAAGCATCTGGGGCTGGAGTAACCCTAACCGCGCGGGGGCCGGACTTCTCCTGCCAGGGCGGGGGCGAAGACGTTCTGCCAGTCGTGGTCGGGGTGTTGCTGTTCGAATTGAGCGAGGAGTTCCATCGCCTTTGTCCGGCGCTCGTATTGCACGAGGGTTGAGAACAGGTTCGTGAGCGAACGGACCAGGGCGTCGTATGCGTCGCTGCGCATCTCTTCGCCGCTCTCCAGGCTGAAATTGTAAATGGTGACCGCGTGTTCGAATTGCATGTCGGGTTCGATCAGCAGCTTGCACACCTCGTAAATTTCTGCGTACAGGAGCGATGGTGTCGCGAGTTCGAACAGACGATACGCGGCGGCGGGGTTTTGCCGGACGATGCGTTCAAATGCCTGGGCGGTGTTGCGATCGGAACGGAGGATGCGATTGAGCGCTTGCAGTTCGTCGAAGTCGGCTTCGCGGAATCCATTATTGAAGACACGTGCTTCGGCGACATCGCGGGTCGCGCAGAGGGCATCCATCGCGGCGGGGTACCGTTGACCTAACTGGTACCAGAAGCTGAGCGCGGTCGAGAGTCGCACCCCGGCGAAATCGGCGTCGATCTGGTGGGCTTGTTCGTGAAACCAGAGATGTTTATTGAGGGCCTCTTCAAACCGGCCCGCCTGGGTGTCGGCCCAGGCTTCGTGCAGAATGGATTGCACATTGGGGTTGGTCGGGGGATGCCAGGTGGCAGACGAATCCATGTCGAGTATCTATTCCTACCGGTTCAGAAGAACCGGTTTTCTCAGAAGGGAGCGAAAGACTTGATAAGAAGAAACAATAAACGGAATTTTGGAAAACGCAATGCCGGTTTGAGGGGCTGAGCACTGATGGTGACGAAATACCGTGTGCGGTTTTTTTAACGGGTGGCAAAGCGCCTGTCAATCCTGTCTCAGGCGACATAAAATTTGTGTTTTCAATGAAATCACCGGGGGAACGCTCCGTTTCGAGGGACGCCAGTTGAATCTGGTCGGGGCCACGTTGTAAGCTGGCGAATACTTGGAAATCACACCCGCCTCGACCCTCCCACCTTTTCTTCAGGAGCTCTGCATGTTCCGTCCCGCTCTTTCGCTCGCCTGCCTTCTGCTGATGTCGCTCCCGGCCTTCACCGCGGAAACGGCCGAACCGTTCAGCATCGTCCTCTTGCCGGATACGCAGAACTACTCCGAAAAGTTCCCCGACACCTACGTGCAGCAGACCGTCTGGATTCGCCAGAATCAGGAGAAGGAAAACATCGAATTCGTAATTCACCTCGGCGACATCGTGCAGACGGCTTCCGTCGAAGAAGAATGGATGAACGCGCACCGCGCAATGCGATTGCTGGACGGGATTGTGCCTTACAGCATGGTTCCGGGCAATCACGATCAGACCAAGCAGGATGGCCAGATTACTCGGAATACGACGTTGTACAACAAGTACTTCGGTCCGGAACGCTTTTCCATCGAACCCTGGTATGGTGGTAACTTTGAAGGGGTCAACGACAACAACTACGTCTTCTTCGAAGCAGGTGGTGAGCAGTTCATGGTCATCAGCCTTGAGTTCTGCGCGCGAGATGAAGTGCTGAAGTGGGCCAATAAAGTCGCCGCCGCGCATCCGGATCACAAGGTCATCATGGCGACGCACTCCTACCTTAAACAGGGAGGCCGCGATACGAGCGCGCCGCAGGGGTACGGCATTTCCGGCAACAGCGGTGAAGAGCAATGGCAGAAGTTCGTGAGCAAGAATCCGAACGTATTCCTGGTGGTGTGCGGTCACGTGGGCACGTCTTACCACCAGACCAGCACGAACGAAGCGGGCAAGCCCGTGCATGAGGTGCTGGTCGACTATCAGAATCTCGCGAATGGTGGCGACGGCTGGTTGCGCGTGCTCGAATTCGTACCCGTGGAAAACAAAATCAAGGCGAAAACCTACTCCCCGGTCGTCGACAGCTTCAAGACGGAAGCCCCCCACCAGTACGAACTCGAATTCCAGATGACGGGCGAACCGGTTGCGGCGGAGTAGTTCTGCGTGCTCCTGAAGATTTCCAATGTTACATTCAGGGAGCCTCAGTTGGATTCGCATCCGACTTGAGGTTTCGTTTTATGTAACTCAAGCATCTCGCCTTGAAGAATCGACGTGCGTCGGCGTAGTAAGCACGCGCCTCGCCCAGGGTCAGGAGATTGGTCTCGCCGATGACCGCTTCGTGTACGAACATCAATTCATCGACCGACGGCGGCTCGTATTCACGCCTGATTCTTTCCAGTTCCGCGACCAAGGTGGCATCGTTGTGGAATCGGTCGAGGAGTGCGTGAGTTTCGTGGCGGATAATCCATTCGGAGAACGCGCCGCAGAACGTATCCGCATACAGAAGAAGTTCCAGTCGCCATTCCAGTTGCGGCACCAGTTGAGCTGCCGTCAGTGTCGCTTCCTGCTGCCGCCATTTTTCATGGATGGCGGTTAATCGTTCACGCTGCCTGGCGGGAGGGTCGAGTTTAAGCAGGGCGTCGAGCAACTGACTCGGAAGCACAACCGCATGTCGGTCCAATTTATTAAGCGATACATCCCAATCCGGTTGATTGAAGTCAGGAAGCTGCTCAATCAGCGGATAGATGAATTCAACGGGCTCCCTCGGTCGCTCTGCGCGAGTTGGCGGTGCGGCTGAAATCGGGTTGGGTATCATGCTCGCAATGATGGCGATGCATGCCAGGAAGTTGAAGAATCTCAAGCCATGATCCCCTTGATCACGCGGCCGGTGACATCGGTCAGGCTTTCTTCGCGGCCCTGATGGAAGTACGTGAGGAGTTCGTGGTCGAGCCCCAGCAGGTGAAGGATCGTGGCGTGAATGTCGGAGATGTGGGCTTTGTCGACAGTGGCGGCGAATCCGAATTCGTCGGTCTCACCGTAGGTGATGCCGCCTTTGACGCCCCCTCCCGCCATCCACATGCTGAAACCATAGGGATTGTGATTACGTCCCTCGGCTCCTTTCCCTTCACTGAAGGGCATGCGTCCGAACTCGCCCCCCCAGACGACGAGTGTCTCATCCAGCATGCCGCGTTGTTCGAGGTCGGTCAGCAAGGCAGCGATTGGTTGGTCGACCTCCGCCGCGTGCTGGCCGTGATTCTTTTCGATGGAGGTGTGTGCATCCCAGGTGTCATCGAGATGTCCGCCCCCCGAATAGAGTTGCACAAATCGGACGCCCCGTTCGACCAGTCGCCGCGCGACGAGGCAGTTGCGTCCGAATTCATCCGTCGGTCGCGTACCGATTCCATAGGCGGTCTGAGTCGCGTCGGACTCTTCCGTCAGGTCCACCGCTTCAGGGGCCGCGGCCTGCATGCGGTAGGCCAGTTCGTATGAATTGATGCGTGTCTGCAGGTCGCTGCCACCCGGTCGCGCGGCAATGTGACCGGCATTCAGCTTTTCGAGCATCTCCAGTTGTGAGCGCTGCGCGGCGGGAGTGATGTGGCCGGGGCCTTCGAGGTTCAGGATCGGATTTCCGGCGGGGCGGAAGAGGGTCCCCTGAAACGTACCCGACATGAAACCGCTCGACCAGTTGGGAAGTCCGCTGATCGGTCCCCCTCGTTTGTCCAACAGAACGACGTAACCGGGGAGGTTCTGGTTCTCGGTGCCGAGGCCATAGACGGTCCAACTGCCCAGGGAAGGGCGACCGATAAACGTTTTGCCGGTGTTCATCGCCACGAGCGCTGAGCCGTGCGCGTGGGAATCCGTATGGCAGGACCGGATCACCGCGAGCTTGTCGGCATGTTTGCGAACCTCGGGGAAGTAATCCGAAATCAGTAGACCACTTTCGCCCCCGGGCCGGAAGGGACGGAAGTTGGGGGTCAGGTAACCGACCTTGCGACCGCCCGAGTTGATGTATTCCTTATCCTCAGGAAGTGGTTGACCGGCGTACTTTTCGAGAGTGGGCTTATAGTCGAATGTATCAACCTGACTTGGCGCGCCGTTCATCATCAGGAAGATGACGCTCTTGGCCTTGCCGGGGTAATGACCTTCCTTGTCGGCGAGCGGGTTCGTCTCGTTCGTCGGAGCGGCGAGCGCATGTTGCGCGAAGAACCCGGATTGCGCGAGCATCGCGGTGAGCGCTGTCCCGGCAAATCCACCCCCCATGTCCCACAACCATTCACGGCGATTGAGACCACAGGGGAAATATTGAGGCTGTTTCATGATAACGGTCTTGTCAGGAGTCTTGATGCTCGGGTGGCCCAGACAATCTCGTCAGAGTTGTCTGGGTGCCATCGGCACACAAAGGTATCGAACATGAGTGACGTGAGAGTCGAGTGACTCTGCTATCGAATGGCTTTCAATACTTATCTGTTGCTGCGCAACCCAGACAACACTTTGTGATTGTCTGGGCCACCCGTTTTTTCCGGCAATAAGTTAGTTTGTTTTTCTCAGTCCACGAACATGAATTCGTTGCTGTTGAAGAGTACGTGACATAACGAGGCAAGTGCGAGCAGGTTCGGGGGAAGTTTTTCTACCTCGGGGGTCAACTGATATCGCTGCATCAGGTACTGTTCGACCTGTTGACGTTCGACATCGTCGAGCGCCCGGTTATAGACGATGATTTCGGCGATATCCCCCTTCCAGAACTCACCATCGATATTTCCCTGTTGGCCGATGACATAGGGGGTCGAGAGATTTCGCGGGGCGAGCGGACTGTTCTTGCGGGCTTCATGCGTGGCATTGAGGATGATACTCGCGTCGTACTGACTGTTGATCGCGACGACGAGGAACGGATCGCTGGAATCGGGATAAGGAGGGGAAGCCGCGAAGTCATCGCTCAGGCGGATGGTGCCCGCGCCCGTGCTGCCGAGGAAGACAGACGTCGTGGAGTTCCCTTCACGTCCATTCCAGTTGGAAAAGATCTCGCGGTGAGTCCCGGTGTTTTCGTCGCGGACGATGGCGAAGATGGAAAAGTGCTGATCGTCGAGGACCTGTCCTTCGAGTTCAAGGAACTGATCATTCCCCGTAAATCGCAGGGCGGGTTGATCGTTGATCGCCGAGGAGACAAGCAGCGGGCGGGCGGTTGCGATTGTCTGGATGCCATCGTGGCCGTCAGGAGAAAAATCAACCCATCGCTTCACGCGATGGTCGTCATCCAGTTCGACGCCTCGGTCCGCTCTCAGATGTAATACGAGTTCCGATTGCTGCGGCAGTTCGGTGAAGAGCGGAATGTTCAGTTCGGATTCCTCATGCTCTTCAAATTCCTGTCGTTGAGCGAGAACATGTTCCCGCGCGGTAGCGCGTTCAGTATCCGTCGGATTGCGTCCGAGCGCCCAACGCCAGGCGAGTTCAATCTGATTATCGAGGTCGTCCGATTGCGCGGCGATTCGTTTGGCAAGCTCTTCGCTCTGAGAATGGACGAATTCATTGTTGAGTAGTGCGAGTGCCTGTGGAGCGACGGTGGTGACGTCGCGTTCCGCACAGGGGAGGGTGGTGTCGGAATAATCGAATGTCATGAGGAGCGGATCGAGCAAGGTCCGCTGGCTGTAGATGTAGAGTCCCCGGCGATTCTGTGCGTCGCGCGGTGAGGGAGTGAATGCCGCACCTTTTTTAGACAGGCCTTCGAGTGCTTCCGCGGGGATGGTCGGTTTAAAGCTTTCCCCGCCGATCTCGGAGAGATCCAGTTTGCCCGACGCGGTTACGAGTGAATCGCGGAACGCTTCCGCATCCAGCCGTCGTCGATTTGCCCGCCACCAGTAACGGTTGGTGAAGTCAGCGGTTGCATGGTCTTCGTACTGCGGATGCAGTGACGACTGTCGGTACGTCGCGGACATCACCATCAGTTTATGCAGTGGCTTCTGTTTCCATTCATTCTTCATCAGCTCCGTGGCGAGCCAGTCGAGCAGTTGCGGATGTGTTGGCTGATCACCGGTGAAACCAAAGTTATTCGGGGAGCGGACCAGTCCCGCGCCGAAGTGATGTTGCCACAAGCGGTTCACCACCACGCGCGGGGTGAGCGGGTTCTGCTCATCGACGATCCACCGGGCAAGTTGGAGACGACGTTCTGTCGTTGTGGCGTTTTCCGCAGGGGGATCAAAGGGACCGGCGAGCGCGGGGAGGAACGAGAGATGCGCAGGCTCAACGACTTCCGCCGGATGTTTGGCTTCGCCTTTTTTCAGCAGGTGCAGATCGGAGACCTCGCGACCGAGGTCGGTCCAACCGAAGACCCTATCGACGCCGAGTTCTTCCGATGTCGGCCCCCCCAGTAATTTACTGTCACGCGGTTCGATCGGCCCCGCCCAGAAGCAGCTAGCCATGCGGTAGTAATCCACCTGCGCGATCGGGTCGAACTTGTGATCATGGCAGCGGGCGCATTTCACGGTCAGTCCGAGAAAGGCCGAACTCGTCGCATGCACCATGTCTTCGAGGCGTTCGTATTTGTATTCCTGTGGATCGTTCGGTTCATCGTTCCAGGTACCGAGCCGGAGGAAACCGGTGGCGATGACGGTCTCTTCCGTTCGGTTGGGGAGTTCGTCTCCCGCGAGTTGTTCGAGAATGAAGTCGTCGTAGGGTTTATCTTCGTTGATGGCGTTGATCACGTAATCGCGGTATTTCCAGACGTATTCCTTCTCCTGATCGCGCTCGTATCCCGACGTCTCGGCAAAGCGCGCGAGGTCGAGCCAGTAACGGGCCCACCGCTCGCCGAATTGGGGGGACGCGAGGAGTTCATCCACCTGCTGTTCGTACGCTGTCAGCGAAGGATTCGCTTCGAAGTCCGCGAGCTGCTCCGCTGTCGGAGGGAGCCCGATGAGGTCGTAGTACAGGCGCCGCAGAAGTTGACGCGACTTCGCGGGCGGCGCGGGCGTGAGATTCTGTCGATTCAGCTCCGCGTAGATGAAGTTGTCGATCGCATTGCCATCTTCAGAGAGTTGATCGACGGCGGGAATCTCGGGCGAGGTCACCGGTTGTAGCGACCACCAGTCGCGACCGCCCCGGACGGCGTTTGTCTTCTCAAAGAGATCGAGTTTGCGATCCTGAGGCCAGTTTGCACCGCTGGCAATCCACTGATTGAGAAGTTCTGCCTCGGCTGCCGGAAGAGTCTGCGGTTGTCCCTGTTTCTCGGGGGGCATGTCTCCGTCGCTGACACGCTGCCAGAGATAACTGTCTTCAGGGTGACCGGCAGAGAGGGTGACGCCGGAGTCCGAACCAGCAGTGATCGCTTCGAGCGATGTCAGGTTCAGGCCACCCGAGGCTTCCGTGTCGTTGTGACATTCGACGCAGCGCGTGAGCAGAATGGGAGCGATATCCCGTTCGAAGTCGACCGGTTCAGCGGCACGAACGAAACTGGTGCAGGCGCACAGATAGCAACAGGCGGCGCTAACCGCGAAACGGACCGAGAGCATGACCGACACCTTGAACGGTGTGTGAAAAAGAGATGTATCTATGTCATGCTAAGTGGCGTAGATCGGCAGTGCAAGCATAAACCGCCGTTGATCCGTTTCGGGGGCGTTTCAACGTGTGCCGTTGGTCGATGAACGGACCCGATCAGGAGGTTTCACAACGACGATATTCGACCCCAATTCTTCGGAGATGCGATCCTCAAAAATATGTCCCGCATTCCGCAACTGCTTGAGGTCGGTCGGGTCGATGTCGTCGGGAAGTCGCCCGAGGTTACAGACCGGTTCGCCCGGGCTGACCGCGGGCAGGGTCGTCATCCCGAGTACGACCGCGTTGAAGGGGGAGACCAGCACCGACCGTTCCTTGCCGAGCAATGTGGTATTCGTCGCGAGCGGTTGTCTTTTGCGGACGATGTCTCCCGGTTTGATGTGGAACTGCAGGAAGCCGCCCCGTTCCGCACGAATCCAGCGGGATTTATCCATGACGATCGGGTTCTCGGCGCGGACCGGTTCACCTTCAATCATCTTGAACGTACGCATCACATTCAGGATGCCACGCACGGCGGCTTCGACGATGCCGGGTTCGACTTTCCAGACTTCGCCCCCTTCCAGAATGATCGTGGGGCAACCGGCGCGGCAGGCTTCCCGTCGCAGGGCGCCGCGCGGTCCTTTTCCGTTCATGACGATCTCGCACCCGAAGGCCTTGGCAAGCTTCTTCACTTTCGGGTCGGTGAGGTCGCCGCGCACGTTCGGGTAGTTGGTCCGGCGAATGGCGGCGGTGTGCAGGTCGATTCCGTAGTCGGCGCGGGTAATGAGTTCGTCGAAGATCGTGCGGGCCATGCGGCTGGCGACGCTGCCGTTGGATGTTCCCGGAAAAGAACGGTTCAAGTCGCGGCGGTCGGGTAGATAGCGGGAGTGCCGGTCGAAGGCGAGCAGGTTGAGAACCGGCACGAAGATGACCGACCCACGCAGCAGTTTCAACTCTTCGTCCTGAATCAGTCTGCGGATGGCGCCGGTTCCGTTGATCTCGTCTCCGTGCAGGGCGGCGGTCACCAGCAGGGTGGGGCCTTCTTCCACGGCGCGACGGACGTGGATTGGAATCTTCATCGTCATCCCGCTGTAGGATTCGCTGACAGCGAGGTTGACGTTACGAGATTCGCCGGGTTTGATCTCGGTCCCGTTCCAGACACCTACAGGTTTACGATTACGCTCGGTGGTCATCTTCGGCAGAGCTTACTCCCATGGTCGAGAGAGGGTGAGGAGTTCTCCGTTAATCGGAGACACTCTCGGCGACCGGCTGTGTGGGCAGCTCCATAACTTGATACCGTCGCTTTCGTCGAGTTTTAGCCGGAATAAGGTCCCGCATCAATTCCAGTTTTCCAAAACAGAGGAGCCGGTCACCAGATTCGAGTTGGCGGTCGGCGCGCGGATTGGGAATGACAGTCGTGCCCCGATAGAGCGTGAGGGCGTTGATATCTTTTTCCCGGAGACCGGACTCGCTGATCGTCTTGCCGATGTATTCCGAGCCTTCCGGAATGTAAATCTCGGTGACACCATACCCGCGGCTGACGGTGAGTCGTTGACGGATGTCGATCTCGGGGAAATTGACCTGACCGGCGATATAATCGACGATCGAACCGGCGATATCAAGCTGGGTGCAGGATTCGATCCCTTCCAGGCCGGGAGAGGAGTTCACCTCCATGATCTGGGGACCATCTTTCCCTTCCAGCATGTCGACACCGGCAACCTTCAGTCCCATGATCTGGGAGGCTCGAACGGCTGTTTCCGCGTATTGCGAATCGAGCGTGATCGCTTCAGTCCGTCCACCCCGATGGACGTTGCTCCGGAACTCCTGGCCCTGCGCGACGCGGCGCATGGCCGCGACGACCTGATCCCCGACGACGAACGCGCGGATATCTTTCCCTTTGCTTTCGGCGACAAACTTCTGAATCAGCACGTTCTGCTTCTGGCTCTGCAGCAGTTCAATGATGGACTCCGCCGACTTCACCGTCTCGGCGAGCAGCACTCCGATCCCCTGGGTACCCTCGAGCAGCTTGATAACGACTGGCGCGCCACCGACGCGCTGAATGGCGGGGAGGACATCCTTCTTGTCGCGGACAAAGGTCGTCTGCGGAATGCCAATTCGGTGT
This sequence comes from Planctomyces sp., assembly GCA_002702685.1. Classification (GTDB taxonomy): domain Bacteria; phylum Planctomycetota; class Planctomycetia; order Planctomycetales; family Planctomycetaceae; genus Polystyrenella. The sequence goes on along the minus strand of PABD01000151.1, from coordinate 9,280 downwards.
TTCGACAGAATCTGCAGGCAGCGCAGCTTGTCGCGGGAGTTGGTGATACCGGCCGAGGAGTTCGCCGGGAAGACATCCATTTGTTCAAACTGTCGCACGACCGCCGTGCCGAAGTACGTAATCGAATTGCCGATCCGCGGGAGAATGGCATCGTAGGACGACAGATGTTTCTGCGAGTAGAAGAGGTCAGGTTCGCCCTCTTTCAGATCGATGGCGAAACGTAGTGTATTTAGGACCTTGACGGAGTGACCGCGATGCCTGGCCGCTTCGACTAGTCGTTTGGTGCTGTAGCAACGCGGACTGCAGGACAGAATGCCTAATTTCATTGGATAACCTTAAACCTTGTTGCATGATTCCCTTCGGTCCATCGACTGACGGATTCTGGAAGGGAACCGGGTGCGGATCTCGTGTGTTGGATAATTCAGTATTGTCGGGGAAGGTTCAGGACTCGTTAATCCATTATAGACGAGTCAGAGCGCATGTTGACCGGGCGAGGCGTAGAAGCAGGAATTATCTTTTTTTCTTCCGCTTTTTCCGGGCGTGTCCTTTGGGTTTCTCACCGTAGTAGGACTTGCCGGCATCAACCAGGAATCGTCCCCGGAAAGCCTCGCGCCCCAACAGCATACGGAATCCCATTTCGTCCCGATTGGCAAGCGTCACTTCGATGGGCCACGTCTGTCCCAGCAGGGTGATGTTTGTCAGAATGACGGGCCGCATATTCGCTTTTCCACTCGAACTGCGTATCGAGCGAACATCGATAACCTCGGCCTCGGTCGTGACAATTTCCTGTGTCTGCCGTTGCATCGGGTGGACTTTGAATCGCACGTAACCGGTGCCGCGCCGCGCGAAATACTTGAGATCGTACGCGTGCAGCGAGGATGACCGGGCCCCGGTGTCCACCTTGACTTTGATCCAGTCGATTCCAAGATCGGGAAGTCCGATCCATTCTCTCCAGCCGATGACAGGTTTGGCGGGCTGTACGTGCTTAACGCTCATCGCTTGCTCTCTGCGCCTGCGGTATATGGTTCGAAAAAACCAGAACCCATCCTGGAACCCGGTTGTGGCTGTTTTAAAATCTAAAAGGCAAGATTAGATGCGACCCATCAGAGGGTTTCAGGATCACGTGTAAGTTGTCTCGTCGCCGGAGAGGTTCAGTCTGGGGATCGGGATGAGAAGGTTCCAGGAAGCCATTTCGTCGCCAGGGACCGAATGCACGGATCTTAGTAATTGGCGATTTGAAAGGGAAGTCCCTCTCTCGGTGCTGGAATTGCCCCGCCGACTTCCGGCATAATCGAATCATCTTTGACGATTTTTCCTGTACGTTTCGATTTCATGACCTGATGCAACTGAGGAGTGCTTTCCATGCCCCGTTCTATTTATGTCGCCCTGATGCTTGTCGCGGGAATCGCGCTCGTTTCCAACTGGAATCCTTCGGCCGGTGACGACAAGGAGGAATCCTGGTTCCGGACGACCACCGTCGATTTCGGCGTTGTGGTCAGCGACATCGATAAATCCGTCGCATTTTATCAGGACGTCCTCGGGCTCAAGGAAGCCTTCAGCTTCTCCGTCTCCGGTGATGTCGCCCGCGATGCCGGTTTGACCGCCGGCGATTCGGCGACCGTGCATGTGATGACCCTGGGGGATGACCCGACCGCTACCAAGGTGAAGCTGATGCAGATCGGCGAAACAACACCCGCGAAACAGGATCTGACCTACATCAACAGTACGCTCGGCATGAGCTACATGACTTTGCATGTGAATGATGTCGGTCGGGTGCTGGCGAATGCCGCCGAACATGGAGTCAAACCCATCGCGAAAGGCCCGGCGGACATTTCCGGCGGCAGCGGCAACAAGATGGTACTCGCCATTGTCCGCGACCCCGATGGCAACTTTGTCGAACTGGTTGGTCCGCTGAACTGACAGGGCGGTCTTATTCAACGGGAATATGTCGCGTTGTTGGCGCGGTGACTTCACTTCGAAGTGAGTTGTAGGCGCAGACGGCGAATTGTTCGACGTATTCGAGGATGTTCTCGGTCCGGCTCTGGCGCGTGAGCCAGGCCCGGGCCAGTTGAGAGCAGGGGCCGGTGATCTGGCAGAAGTAATACGTGCTGTCGAGGTCAATCAGTTCCCCACGTTCGATGAACGGCTTGAATTCGCCATAGATCGTTTCGACGAACTTGCCGCGCAGAATCCGGTACTTCGTATCGATGGAATCGATCAGATCCGAGAGTCCCATTCGCGACAGATAAATCGCGAGTTCCGGGTTGTCGAACGAATACCGCAGGTGCATGCGGATCATCGCCTTGATCTTGTCGTGCGCGGTCTCCGCTTCCTGCACGCATTCGACCATCAGCCGCTGGTATTCTTCGACTCCCTCGAGAAAGAGAGTGCAGGCGATTTCGTTCTTGCTCTCGAACAGATGGTAGATGCTGCCGTGGCTGGCTCCGGAGAGTTTCCGAATCTGTTCGATGCTCGTCCCTTCCACGCCATTCTTCAGGAAACATGCGAGCGCAGCGTCCAGAATTTCGCGTCGTCGTCGCGCCGTGCCGGGACGGAGTTTCTTGGATTCGGAATTAATCAGCATGAACGTGTTCTCCCGAAATCAGGCAGGGCGCCCGGAAAGAAATGATGGAACTCAGGAGAAATCTGGTATAACGGAAGTCTCAAATGTGATCTGAAGAGGAGCTTCAGTAGAGCAGAGAGAGGCTCTCGGCCTGAGATACCGATTTCTAATAAGTCCTTTTAAAGAAGTGATAGCTGCCGAGTCAATAACGGCATTGCAGCCGTCATTTATTCTGTAAGAGTCCGCCGGAGTTTAATCCCGGGAATCGGATAGGCCCCGAAAGCGTAAACTTACAGCGAAATGATCGATCATTTGAAAAGATAGTTCAAAATCTTGAAACACGCGAGGTTTCAAAATGACTCGCAAAATTAAAATCTCTCGACGCGAGACATTGCAGGCCGGTGCAATTTCCCTATTAGGACTGAATCTCGCCAGTTTATCAACCTTAAAATCCTTGTCGGCGGCAGAAGAGTCGCATGCAGACAAAGGTGCAGGACAGTATCGTTCCTGCATCTTTATTTTTCTGTTCGGTGGTCCCAGTCAGCTCGATCTCTGGGACATGAAACCGGATGCCCCCGCTGAAATCCGCGGCGAGTTCCAACCGGTTGCGACGAACGTCCCCGGCATCCAACTCTGCGAGCATCTTCCACTTATGGCGCGGGAGATGGATAAATTCTGTCTCTTGCGGTCCATGACCCATAAGATGAACGTGCATGGTCCCGCCTGCAGTGAGATCTATTCCGGTCGCGAGTATTTCGGTCCCCCGGTAACGGACCAGGCCAAACCCGAAGACTGGCCGTCGCTGAGTTCCATGGTCACCCGATTCGGACAATCTCATGACGGATTGCCCCCGGCCGCGGTGCTCCCCTGGTACAGCCAGTTTGTTGGCCAGGACAAACGGATTGCCGGACAAACGGGTGGTCGCATGGGTGAGAATTGGAACCCGTTTCTGATTCAGGGGGACATGAGCAAGTCTGACTTCGAAGTTCAGGGGATGCAGTTGCCGGTGGACGTCACCGCGAACCGGTTCGCCCGTCGGGCGGATCTGTGGAGCCGCCTCAACGAACTCGCCCCGCCGAAGATTGCGAGTGCCGCTCCTTCCGTTCGCCTCGATAAGAATTACGACACCGCATGGCAATTGATACGGAATGCCGCCGATTCCAATGCGTTCTCGATCAACCGGGAACCGGAGCCGCTGCGGGAACGCTACGGGAAAACAAAATTCGGCCAGAGCCTTCTGATGGCGCGGCGGCTGGTGGAAAATGGCATCCCGCTGGTTACCGTCAACTGGGACGACGACAGCAAGTTCGACAAGGTCTCGCCGCACTGGGATACGCATCACGACAACTTCAAAAAACTCAAGGACGGTCTGTGCCCCGTCTTTGATCGAGCGTATTCGGCGCTCATCGCCGATCTTGCGGACCGCGGACTGCTCGAATCGACCCTGGTCGTGGCGCTCGGTGAATTCGGCCGCACGCCCCGCATTGGTCTCGTGACGCAGAACGGGATGACGGAACCCACCGGACGTGATCACTGGCCCCACGCCTTTACCGCGCTGCTGGCGGGAGGGGGAGTGCGCGGCGGTCAGGTTTATGGTGCGACCAACAAGACCGCCGGTTACGTCGACGACAAACCGGTGACCCCCGCAGATTTGTCCGCGACCATACTGCACCACCTCGGTATCGATCCGCACCTGACGTATTACGACGAGTTCCAGCAGGTGGAACGTCAACTCAGCATCGGTTCGATTGTCACCGACCTCGGTTGATCGGAGCCGCACCGGTCATTCTGTGCCGCTGGAGTCGGAAGCCGCTTCGGTTGTTTCTTCGACCAGCGGGACCTGTGTCGGCGATTGCAGATACGAGACCAGATCAAGAATGTCCTGTTCGGCCATGTCTTTAATCAGCCCATCCGGCATCAACGAGAGGTTCGATGTCTTACGTTCGTCGACGTCCTCGGTATTGAGGGTCAATTTCTCTGTCGGCGTCTGCAGTGTGATGACATCGTTCACTTCCGAAATGATGATGCCGGAAACGGTACGCCCTTCCGTGGTGATGAAGAGCGTCATCTGGAAATCTTTCCCGACGAGCGCGTTGGGGGTGACCAGGTTCTGGATCAGGTATTCCGAGTTGGTCCGCTGCGAGCCAGTGAGATTGGGGCCGACCTGACTGCCGTCGTCGAAGAGCTGATGGCAGTTGGCGCAGTTCTTCTTGAAGAGCAGTCGTCCATGCGCCGGATCCGCGTTGGAAATGTTATCCGCGGTGAGCAACTGTTTCAGTTCGTCCATCTGCTTCTGTTTGGCTTCGTCGGTCTGGCCGATGGTGCCCCAGACATCTTCGAGCCGTTTGGTGAGGTCCTCCTGTTTGAGATTGAGGATCTGTCGAGCGTAATAAGCGGTAACGGCGCTCCGGTCGATTTTGTCGGCCTCGATCGCGTCCAGCAGTTTCATCGCGTAACCGGGGCGTGAGGTCAACGTGCCGACCGCTTTCTGCTGATCTTCGAGTGGCATGTCGGGAAAGCGGGCGACGATTTCATCGGGGATCGTGGGCTGATCGAATGCGGCGAGGCTCACGAGCGCCGGACCACGCAGCGCTTCTTCATCCAGGAGTTGAATGAGCAGAGATGGCAGTTCCGAATCGCCACTCTGGGTTAATGCTTCCAGAGCCGTCACACGATGTTCGAACGGAGTCGAAGTCGCGCCGATCAAAGTCCGCAGTTCCCCGGCGGCCGAGGGTTGACCGAACTGCAGTGACAATAGCGTCGTCAACAGGTGAATTTCCGGATCGGTCGACCTGGCCATCCGCTCGCGAACGGCCTCCCATGCTTTCGGTGCGGGGACATCTTTCTGACCGAGGAGGGCTGTCTGAATTCCGCGAAGAAGTTCGATCCGCACGATGTCGTAATTGCTATTCGCGAGAAACTCATACAGTTCCGGTGTGTGCGCGAGTTTCCGGGCGATCAGGCGGCGAACCTGCGGAATGCCGCAGATACGGATGAGGTCGATCCCCTGGGTTGGATAAACCTCGATCGCTTCATTGATCCCATACCAGTACATCAATGGCAGGTAGCGATCATCGCGGTCCTCGGCGTGACTCAACAGGGGCGGGGCGAGCATCCAGCGATACGGGCGGGGCAACCGCTGCAGGGCCGAGGCCAGTTCCAACCGGACGCGGGGGGAGGGATCTTCCTTGGCGAGAGTGGTGAATCGGGTGAGCAACGTCGGTGAGATGAACTTGCGGTCTACCGACAGACGAATCCCCCATGCCCGCAGCCATTCGTCTGAACTGGCGAGGAGTTGGAGATACTCTTTCTCATGCAGTTCTTTGAGTGTGAACAGGGTCCACACATAACGCAGTTTGGCCGCTGTGTCTTCGGCCGCGCGATATCCTTCCCATAACGCCGCGGTCACTTCCTCCCGGGATTTCAGTTCCCCCTTAATGGCGCGTTCCTGCAGAAGCCGGCGGGCATGAGTGGGATACCAGTTATTCGCGTGCGTGTGGAGTTCGACCAGTTCGATGTCCGATTTATCGGCGAGGTTCACCGGCTCCGACATGAGGTCGCCATAAGTCACTTTGAAAATTCGACCGGTCTGTTTCTGCGTGTTTTCATAATCGTGGCATTCGCCGGTATCGTTCCAGTCGGTGATGTAGACTCCGCCGTCGGGACCGTACTTCAGTTCGAGTCCACGGAACCACGGATCGCCCGATTGCAGCATGTCTTCGCCATGATGCGCGACATAGCTGGAACCGGAGAGTTCCAGTACATCCTGGTTCGCGCGGCGGCCGTGAATATTAAGCGTATAAAGTTTGTTTCGATATTGCTCGGGCCAGTTGTCCCCCTGGTAGATCATCGCGCCGGCATGTGCGTGTCCACCCCCGGCGACGTCATGCTTGCCTTCGCCATCGCGCGAGGAGGTCCAGTTCCCACCCCCCCAGTGAATGTGATCGGCGACGGAACTGATGAGTTCATAAGTGTGTGGTGTTACATCGGTACCGAACATCCGCTCGTAGTGCGCTCCGGGGACGACATGCCAGAGATGTTTGATGACACAGTTCGTGATGAAAATCTGGCCGTACTGATCGAAGTCGAGCCCCCATGGATTGGTCGTGCCATGCGCGACAACTTCGAAGTCCCGGGTAACGGGATGAAATCTCCAGACACCGCAGTCGAGCTGCTTGCGCTGTGACTCCGATGCGGCCGGCGCACCTACCAGCGATTTTGACAGAATCCCATTGAGGCCATACAGCCAGCCATCGGGACCCCAAGTCAGCCCGTTGAACACATTATGTCGACTGGTCTTGTCGTCCCAGCCATCCAGCAGCACGACCGGTTCGCCATCGGGTTGATCATCCTGGTTCTGGTCGGGAATGAAAATGAAGTTGGGTGTCGAACAGAGCCAGACCCCGCCGAAACCAACCTCGATGCCGGACAGGTTTACTCCCTGATCCCAGAAGACAGTCCGGTTATCAAACGTGCCGTCGTGATTCGTGTCTTCGAGAATAATGACCCGGTCCTGCGGTTTGTCCGACCACTCGGGATAGGAGACACATTCCACCACCCACAAGCGGCCCCGGTCATCAATGGTGAAGGCAATCGGTTGGGCAACGTCCGGTTCGCCGGCGAAGAGTGTCACCTCGAACCCCTCGGGAGCAGACATTTTTTCCGCCGCTTCCTGGGGAGTCAGCAGTTCGGATTCCTGGGCGAAAATTTCAGGCGAAAGCAGGAAGACGAATAACAGGAGAACGGTGGGAACGGATTTCGCGCTTATAAGACGGGCTGTTGCAGGCATCAGTCGGGTTCCGGTGAGCATCAGGGGTGAGCGAAACAGGGGAGGGAATCAAGCATGATCATGCTGATCAGCGGAGGTCGTGGGTTGCATCGACTGTGGTCAAGCTGAAGAATAGTAAGATCAGTATAAAGTCTTCTCATCATTGGCGAAACAATACAGACAAACTTCGCTTGCGCCCGACACGAAAAACGAAACGAACTCAACATGCCCTATCATCCTCTCGATCGTCGTCAGTTTTTGAAATACACCTCCGCTTCGGTTCTGGCTGGGGGACTGCTTTCCAGGTCTCGTCACCGTTCAGGGCTTTACGCCGCCGAACCTTCGGGCCCGATCAGCGAGATCGAACGTACGGTGGTGCATTCCGGATTCGACGGCGAGTATTGCTGGGTCCATCCCCGCGCGGGTGCCATTCCGGGAGAGACCCCCTCGGTCGTGATGACGATGCAGAAGTTATGGCTCAAAGGCTCCGATGTATTTAAACCGCTACAGGAAATGCGGACCGACGATCTCGGCGAAACCTGGCAGGGGCCGTATCCGACCGGCTTTGAACATCGCGACGAAGGCAACGGAATCACTGTCGGCGTCTGCGACTTCACACCCACCTGGCATGAAAAAACGCAGAAACTGCTCGGCGTCGGACACACCGTCCGCTATGAAAACAATCACGTGCAGAAGGGCCGACGTCGTCGCGAAACATCCTATGCGGTGTATGACAACGAGAATCGTACCTGGTCGGATTGGGACGTCGTCGAAATGCCGGACATGGACAATAAATTCTTCAGTTCCGGGGCCGGGTGTGCGCAACGCGTTGATTTGCCGAACGGCGATATCCTGATCCCGTTCTATTTTTCCGATGGCATCAATCCGCACCGCAAGGCCTCGGTCATGCGATGTGAATTCAATGGTAAGACGCTCAAATACCTCGAACACGGATCAGAACTCGACATCCCGACGCATCGCGGAGCACTCGAACCTTCACTGACATTCTTCCGCGATGAATTCTTCATGACGATCCGTCATGGAGACGGCCATGGTTATGTCGCCCGTAGTAAAGACGGTCTCCAGTTCAGCGAACCACAACCCTGGACCTGGGATGATGGGACCGAACTTTCCACCGGTGATACGCAACAACACTGGGTGTCGCATCAGGATGGATTGTACCTGGTCTTCACCTATAAACGAGACGACAACCAGCATGTCTTCCGCCAGCGGGCGCCGCTATTCATGGCGGAAGTCGATCCGGAAACGCTCTCTCTGAAGAAGGACACCCTGCAGACACTCGTTCCCGAACGGGGCGCGCGGCTCGGTAACTTTCAGGTAGTCACTGTGTCGCCGCAGGAAAGCTGGGTCACCGTCACCGAATGGATGCAACCGATCGGCGTCGAAAAACACGGCAGCGACAACTCCGTCTATGCAGTTAAGATCAAATGGTCAACACCGAATGAATACGCGGTGGGGTAGACGATCGAGCAATCGCGGCCCTAAGAAGTTCGTGTCGTTTATTGAAACACCAAGGCACGAAGGCATCAAGTATTGAATGAACTGAGTAAACGGAATCCTGGCATTGGGTAACGAACTTGCTGGGGCGAAAGAAGATGCAGTCGGAAGACGAACTCTCAATGCGAAATGAGGAGTATATCGCCTGCGTTCAGCTTTTGAGAGATTGCGAGTCTGGCAAGCTGGACGCGCTGAATTGTCCGCGTTGCCATGAGGATGCGATCTCGGTCTGGTTCACCAATCCGAAAAAAGGTGAATATCGCACCTGGTTTCTGTGTGGAAAATGCGGGTTTCAGACGCGGGCGCAAAACGAAACTCAACCGAGGCACTTTTGCCCCGATCGCATCCACAGAGAATTAGAAGCTAACGATAGGGCAATATTGAATGTGGCCCGTTTCCAGAAACCAGAAAACACCCCACAGGATTAATCT
>PABD01000150.1 GCA_002702685.1 Planctomyces sp. | reverse complement strand
TTATCTTGACATCATCGGCCGCGCGCCGACCGCCGCCGAGGCCCGCGCGTTCCTGACCGATTCGTCGGCCGACAAGCGGACCCGTCTGATCGACACGCTGCTCGACCAACCGGAGTATGCCGAGTTCTGGGCAAGCAAATGGGCGGACCTCTTGCGTCCGAACCCGTATCGGGTTGGTATCAAGGCCGTACTCAACTACGACAACTGGATCCGGGAATCCTTCCGCGAAAACAAACCGTACGATGAATTCGTGCGGGAGCTGATCACCGCTCAGGGAAGCACATTCCGGAACGGGGCGGTGACCTTGTATCGCGACCGTCGCACACCCGATGAAATCACGACGATGGTCGGTCAGCTGTTCCTCGGCATCCGACTCGATTGTGCCCGCTGTCACCATCATCCGTTCGAGATCTGGGGACAGGAAGACTTCTACAGTTTCGCCGCGTACTTCGCGCGAATCAAACACAAAGGAACCGGCCTGTCGCCGCCGATCTCCGGTTCCGAAGAGATGGTCTATGATGGCCCGACGGGAGAAGTGCAGCATCCGCTGACGAATGAAACGCTCGCGCCGAAACCCCTGTTCGGGGAAGCGCCCGAAATCAACGACGAGACGAGCCGCCGCGAGTCGCTCGCGGTCTGGATGACGTCCAAAGAGAACCCGTACTTCGCGCAAACGATGGCGAATCGGGTCTGGGCGGACCTGATGGGGCGCGGTATGGTCGAGCCCGTTGACGACCTGCGGGGAACGAACCCGGCGGTGAACCAGGAATTGCTCACCGCGCTCGCCAAGGACTTCGTCGAGCATGATTTCAACATCAAGGACCTCGTCCGCCGCATCTGCAACTCATACGCCTACGGTCTCAGTTCCCATCCCGTCGAGCGGAACATGGTGGATACCCGCAACTATTCCCGGTTCTACCGGCAGCGACTGCGGGCCGAAGTGCTGTTCGATTCGATCGCGCAGGCGACGGGAGTGAAGGACAAGTTCCAGGCGATGCCCGCGGGGGTCACGTCGAAAGAGCTCTGGACGACACGCATCGATTCGCTCTTCCTCGACGCCTTCGGACGCCCCGACCCGAACCAGGATCCCCCGTGTGAACGGACGACCGATACGACCATCGTGCAGGCACTCCACCTCATGAACTCGGAAGACCTTTATAAAAAGGTGACGAGCGACGAAGGGAACGCCGCGAAACTGGCGGCCTCGGACAAAACGTACGAGCAGATCACCGAGGAACTGTACCTCAGCATCTACAGCCGTTTCCCCACGGCCGAAGAAATGGAAGTGGCTCGCTCGATCTACACGGCCGAAGGAGCAGATCGACGCAAGGTGACGGAAGACCTGATGTGGGCCATGTTGAACACGCCTGAGTTCGTGTTCAAAGACTAGATCACCCGCACTGTATCTCCGGGATTGCACGACCATTCTGTCACCTGACTCAATAATAAACACATAAACGAACGCCATGAAACCGTATCGACTTTTCTTCGCCGCCAGTCTGTCTACCGTGCTGGCGACTTCCGCCTTCGCCGCTGTTCCTGACATCAAAGCCTTCGTGCCGATGGGAGGTCAGATCGGGACGACGGTCGACGTGACGATTGAAGGCACGACCGACAAGGAAAAGCATGCGGCGATCTGGTCGTCGCGCGATGATCTGAAAATCGAACCGGGCGAAAAACCGAATCAATTGAAGATCGCCATCCCCGCGGAAGCCCGGCCGGGGCTCGCATGGATTCGGCTGCACAACGCCGAAGGGGCTTCGGAACCGAAGCCGTTTCAAATCGGCACGAGTGTGGAAGTCACCGAGCAGGAAGGCAACAACGAACTCGACCAGGCGACAGTTATCGAGCAACAGTCGGTGGTGATGAACGGCGTGCTGTCGTCGGGTTCCGATGTCGACTGTTACAAGGTGCATCTTGAACCGGGCCAGACACTCGTGGCGAACATGCAGGCGAACTCCAGAATGGGATCGCCGATGGACGGCGTCATGCAGGTCGTCGGACCGAACGGGTTCGTGATCAAACAGTTCGACGATAATCTCGGCGTCGATCCCCTCGCGATCCATACTGCCTCGACCGCCGGCGATTATTACCTCCGGTTGTTCTCCTTTCCCGCCGCGCCCAACCAATCAATTTCGTTCTCTGGGGCGAATACCTACGTCTACCGCTTAACAGTGACGACTGGTCCCTACGTCGATCATACGACGCCGCTTTCCATTTCGAGTAAGGAACCAACCTCCGTCCGTCTCTTCGGTTGGAACCTGCCGCGCGAATTGCACGAAGTGACAATCGAGCCCGCGACCGATGCCAAAGAGTCTCTGTTTCATCACGCGGAAATCGCCAATGTAGTCGAACTCGATCAAACACCCTGGCCGCAATTCATCGAACGGGAACCGAATGAAAAAGACTCCCCGCAGGCGATCACTCTTCCCGCGGTAATCACCGGACAGATTCACGAACGCAAAGACTATGACCGTTTCCAATTCGCTGCTAAGAAGGGGGCGAACTATCAGATCCGACTGACGTCCCGTTCGAAAGGCTTTCCGCTTGATCCGCTGCTCCAGATTTTCGATGCGAACGGTAAGTCGCTGAAGGAGGTCGATGACATTTCAAGCGACAACGTCGATCTCGATTTCGTATTCGCGTTCCCCGAAGACGGAGAGTACACGATCGATGTCCGCGATCGCTTTGACGCTGGTGGATACCGGTTTCTCTATCAACTCGAAGTCATTCCCGTCGAGCCCTCGTTCGATGCGGGCGTCGACACCAATAAATTCACCTTGAAAGGGGCCGAGAAGCTTGAAATCCCGGTGAAGATCAACCGCAAGCATGGTTACGCGCACAAACTGCGGTTTGAAATCAAAGGCTTACCCGAAGGGGTGACCATCGAGGCGCCCGTCTCCGAACCGACCGGCGATTCGTCGAAGAGCGTGATGCTCGTGCTGAACTCCGCTCACGATTTCACTGCTTCCGCGCCGATCGAGATCGTGGCGATCCCGGTGCTGACCGAAACCGTCCCGAATGAGACGCCCAATGCAGAAAACAGTGAACCGCAAACGCGCGAAGTCGACGGGACACCGCAACCCGTAACGGCCGCTATTGCCGGGCTCACGCAGCAGACGTCGGATCTCTGGCTGACCGCCATCGCGGGTGAAAAGCCGAAAGAAGAAGCACCGGCCGAAGAGAAGACCGAGGAAAAAAAAGAGTAGGCGGGCTTACTCGATTTCCAGCAGCATCACGGTGAAGTGCAGGGTGGAGTTCGGCGGAATCGGCCCGGACTGTCTGGAACCGTATCCGAGCTTCGCGGGAATCTCGAGTTCGATTTCGCCCCCCTCAGCCACATACGTCAGCCCTTCGGTCCATCCGGGAATCACGCCACTCAGCGGGAAAGTCGCGGGAGACTTTCCGCCATAGGTCGTGTCGAAGACAGTGCCGTTGTCGAGCCAACCGCGATAGTGCACCGTCACCGTGTCGGTTTTCTTTGGCTTCTCGCCACTTCCTTCTTCGAGGATGCGGTACTTCAGTCCCGACTCCGTGGTGGTCCATTCCGCGTCTGATTCAACCGTCGGCGCTTTGGGGCCGGGGCTTGGGCCTTCTTCGATGGGGGGCTGCAGGGAAAGGTCTGCGCTCTCGGTAAGATCGGATTGCGAAGCGCAGCCGCAAATTGCGATGGCGAAGCCGATGGTCAGGGCATAGAACGGAAAACGCATGGCACCAACTCCTGGCGAGTGCACTGGGATAAGAACACTGGGATAAGAACACCACGAAAGAGAAATCCAGACGCGACCGCGAAATGAGAGAGGCAGCGGCGAAGAGACTACGATACTCCGTTCCGGCGCGCATTGCAATTTGAAGCTACCGGCGGTCAGTAGAAGTTCACGCGGAGGCGGAAATCTGTGTGGATTCGGCTGAGTTGTAGCGACCGTGCTGATCGAGCCATTCCAGGATTCGCCAGTCCATCCAGTGATGATCGGGATCGTCGCCGCGTCGACCACGGTATCCCATATGCCCACCATGCGGCGCGACATGAAGTTTGATCGCCGGGTGAAAAGCGAGGCCATCAAACATTTCAACCGGCACCAGCGGATCGTCTTCCGCGGTCAGAATCAGCGAAGGTCGCGTGATCTGCTGCAGGATTCGTTTGCTGCTCGCTGATTCGTAATAATGATCGGCGGAGTCGAAGCCGGACAAGGGCGCGGTGACGACGTCGTCGAGTTCATAAATCGTACGGGGAATCTTCGGGAGGTCAATAAACCTCGCTTCAGGTTGATGTTCATTGAGCAGCTGGATGTGCTTCACCAGTCTGCGCGTAAAGTACCGGTTGTACAGACGGCCTAACAGGGAGTCCAATGTCTGCACCGACCGATAAAGGTCAATCGGCGGATTGACCGCAATCGCTGTGACGACATGCGGTGGCAGGTTCTCGGTGTCTTCCGCCACCGTACGCAGCACGATGTTACCGCTGATCGAAAATCCCACAAGCGAGATGGGTGAAAGCGGCGCCAGTCGATGAATGTATTCCACCGCGCTGAGCAGGTCCTGTGACCGACCGGCATGATAAGGATATTTCGCAAGTCCGAATCCCGCGCCGCAATTGCGGAGATCTTTGCGGAAGGTGCGGAAGCCCAGGTTATTCAATTTGTGCGAAATGCGGACGAGGTAGGAACTCAGATGAGAACCGGTCAGTCCATGCGACAGCAGCGCGATCGGATCGCCCGGTCGCCAGGTTGAGGGCTGGTCGTCGTGCAGCACGATGCGATCCCCGTCGGCGAGTTCGAGCCGGTGCTGCTGCGCTTCGTACGGGGGAAGCGATTCGACATAAATGGAGGGCCAGATCGTCTGCAGATGCGGGTTGCGAAGCAGTCGGGCCGGTTTAAAGATCGGGAACACATTGATTTCCTTCATGGCGCCGAGGGATCGGCGCTGGCGAACATCGTCGGTTGTCCGCGAGCATTAAACAGGAAAAGTCCGGATGCGGAAATGCGAGTTGGAAGGATCGCTGCAATCCCGGAGCATTTTTCACAAAATACGCCATCAGCTGGGCCCTTTGCAACCAGCGACCACCGCCGGGGGGCAGGGTGAACAGGCCGTAAAATCGGACAGGAGAGCCTGCAAAAGCGCGTTTCCTCGCAGGAACTGTCCGGGAACTGCCCAATTTCGGATAAGCCTGAGCTATAGGTTACCCTGCAGGGATTTCCCCTGCGAACGCGAGAGACCGGTGGAGCGGCCTTCTTTTGTACAGTTTTTCTCATAGAGAACCCGGGCAGATCGGGGAGAAAGGGGAACTGGACAATTGAAAAGAGTCGATCTCCGGTGGTATCTTGGATTTTCCGCACTCGAAGCCCGGGCACGAGAAATTCTGCACTCGTGACCGCCATCCCCGATACTCCCGCTTTCAGCTACTCCTGTCACCGGTTATTCGCCCCGTCCCCGCTCCCGCTTGCACCTGCCCGGTACGCCGTGGGTCTTCGTCTGACGTCTGCTGAATCAAGTGACAGTCATGGCATTTCTTTCACCCGGTCCACAGATGGATTCTCCTCCGTTGACGGACCGTTTCCGGATCATTTTTCATGACTTCGACTCACTACCTGAGAGGACTCTCGATGCAGCGGTACCGTCCCGGCATGCTCATCCTGTGCGCACTTCTGGTCACGACAACGGTGGCGACTGTTCCCGCCGCTGCCGACGAACCCGTCAGCGATTTCTTCAAGGTAAAAGAACGTGTGCCGGTCACGACATCGAATGTCATTGGATCGCCTGAACCGCCGAAGCCGTATCGGCTGAAGCGGGTCTATCCGCAACTCAAGTTCGATCAACCAGTGGCGATGGTCGCGGAACCGGGGACCAACCGCATCTTCGTCGTTCAATTCGGTGGCCAGATCCTCTCGTTCGAAGATGGCACCACCCGACCCGAACTGACCGAAGTCTTCAACATCCACACGCCCACCCTGCGGCGCGATCCCTACAACATCACGTTCCATCCCGATTATGTGAACAACCGCCGTTTGTATATCTTCGCCGAAGTCCGTACCCGCAATGTCGACAAGAGCGAACGGATTGAAGTTTATGAATACAAAATGGGCGAAGGGGAAAACGCCAAAATCGATCCCGCTTCCGAGCGGATGATCATCGACTGGAAATCGCGCGGTCATACCGGTGGTGGTATCACTTTCGGACCGGATGGATACTTCTACATCTCCACAGGCGACGGTACCACCGGCTCCGATGTGGACGTCACCGGTCAGGACATCACGGACCTGCAGAGCGGTATTCTGCGTATTGACGTGGATCGTCAGGAAAACGGCTTGCCGTATGCGATCCCGGAAGACAACCCGTTCAATCATATTCCCGAAGCACGCCATGAACTGTGGGCCTATGGCCTGCGGGCTCCGTGGCGTATGGACTGGGACCTGCCGACCGAAACATTGTACATCGGCGATGTCGGACAGGACGTCTGGGAAATGATTCACGTCGGTAAGAAAGGGGCGAACTACGGTTGGAGTGCGTACGAAGGCGGACTGCCGTTCATTCCCGAACGACTGCAGAACCATTCCGCGGAAGTCGTCAAGCCGATCGCGGTGCATCACCATACCGAGTCTCGCTCCATTACCGGCGGCTACGTCTACCGTGGACCGAGCCTGCCGGAACTGCATGAAGCCTACATCTACTGCGACTACGCCACCGGTAAAGTCTGGGGCCTCCGATACGTGAACGGGGAAGTGACTTGGAACGAGGAACTGGCTGACTCGTCCTACAGCGTGCCGACCTTTGGTAAAGACCACCAGGATGAACTTTATTTCGTTGATTACGCCGACGGTTTCCTGCTGCAACTCGAACATAACCCCTACATCGATCGCAAAGTCGACTTCCCGACCACATTGTCGGCGACAGGCTTATACGAGTCGGTTCCCGACAACCAACCGGCTGCGGGTGTGATGAAGTACGAAATCGTCGCTCCCGGATTCCATGATGGCGCAACCGAAGAACTCTGGCTCGCTATTCCCAAAGGGGGCTGGATCGAACCGGCCGGTTGGGGCGGTTGGAATTTTCAGGACGGCGCCGTCGCCCTGCAGACATTGTCGCTGGAACTGACACCCGGTGAAAAGAAACGGATCGAAACCCGCCTCCTCACCCGTCAGGAAGGGGAGTGGCTGGGCTACTCTTACCTCTGGAACGACGAGCAGACCGAAGCGACTCTGGTCGAAAAGAACGGGCGCAAAGTCGAGCTGGCGGAAGCCGATCCTCATCAACCGGGGAAGACCCGCAAACTGACCTGGAATATTCCCAGTCGGGCGGAGTGTATGTCGTGCCACTCGCGACAGGCCAACTTCGTACTGAGCCTGAATAACATTCAGCTCGATGTGAAAAAAGATGTCGGCGGCGAACAGAAAAGCCAGATCGACATGATGAAGGCGCTCGGCTTCTTCGAGAAAGCGCGGCAACCGGTCAAAGCGGAGCGACCCGCTCCTCCCGCCGCCAGGTCGAAGATTGTTCCTACATTGGCCGAACGTCCCCGCATTCGCAAACCAGGGCCGGTCAAAGCAGAGACACCGCGGGAATCGGGGTATGCTCTCGTGAATCCGTATGATGGGTCCGCCGATCTCCATTTGCGAGCCAGGTCGTACCTGCAGGTTAACTGTGCTCACTGCCACGTGAAAGATGGTGGTGGCAACGCGAAGATGGAACTCGAACTCCGTCAGCCCGACCGTTTGACACAGATCTTCGGTGTCGCGCCGCTGCAGGGAACATTCGATCTCGCCGATGGCCTGTTGATCGCTCCGGGTGAACCTGCGCGGTCGGTGTTATTTTACCGTCTGTCCAAACTGGGGAGCGGGCACATGCCGCAAGTCGGCTCGCACGCCGTCGACCCCGCCGCACGCGAGTTCCTCCATGCCTGGATCGAATCGCTGAAACCGACGGCGAAAACACCCGATCCTTCGGCCGAAACAGTCACGCTTCTCACACAGAACTCAGAGACGCTTCAGTACCTCGGCAACAATCCGAACGCTTCCGAAACGGAAGTCGATGCGCTTCTGCAGAATCTGCTGAGCACGCCGACCGGCGCGATGCAGGCGCTGCACGCCTATGAACAGGAAGCAATCCCCCCCGCCACCGCCGCGCGAATGCTGGCGATTGCGACGGAAGGTTCTTCCGCCGCCGCACGCGACCTGTTCGAACGGTTCCTGCCCGAAGAGCAACGCTTGAAACGTCTGGGGACCGACTTCGACATTCAGGGACTGCTGGCGATGCCGGGGGATGTGGAACGTGGCCGCGAGCTCTTCATGAAGACCGCGGGCATTCAATGTCGCAACTGCCACATGGTGAACGACAGCAAACCCGCGCTCGGCCCCGATCTCGGCAAGATCGGGGACAAGTACACCCGCGCTGAGATCCTGGAGAGCATTATCGAGCCCTCGAAGAAGATCGAAGAGCAGTACAAAGGCTACATCATCGGTAACGAGGATGGATTGATCTTCTCTGGTTTGATCGTCGGTCGCGGCAGTGAGGGAGTCGTCCTTCGCGATAACGAACTCAAGGAGCACACGATTCCCGAGGACGAGATCGATTTCGTTGAAGAACAGAAAAAGTCGATCATGCCGGAGCAACTCTTCCGCGATCTGACCGCTGAACAGGCGGCGGACCTCCTGGAATATCTGTCCTCACTCAAGGAAAAGAAGTAGGCTTCAGGCCGCTTCGTCCCAGAGTTTCCGAACATCCTCCTGTTCAAGGCGATCACCCGTGGTCGCCTTGAACCAGGCACGGATGAGGTCGAAGAAGATCTCACGTGTCTGCACGACTTTGCTCTGATGTTCGAGGGCCCCTTCTCCCAGTTCCGAGAGCCAGGGGAGACGCGTCATGTCGAGTACGACCATGCCCGGTCGGAAGTACGACGGGCTGAGCTCATTTCTTCCCGTGCCGGAAGAAATCTCTTCGTCAGCCAGGATGACGACATCCGCCAATGTTTCATAAATCGCGCGGAACGGAACGAACCGGCAATCGTACATCTCGGCGAGGCTACGCCCCTCTTTTTCATCGGGGGATGACAGGGTGAGAAGTCCCTTTCGCCGCTGGATACCGATCGCGACGGCCTGGGCGAGCCCGGTCGCCCCCACCACCAGTACGGTGCGCCGGTTAAGCGGCCGTTGATCCTGCTGATCCTGATTGAGGAAGTCTTCCAGGCCCCGCAGCGCGCTCCGCCAGATGAAGTTGTACCCATGCCATCCGTCGTCCGTCGAGACGAGCAGGTCACAGTATTTGGAAAGCCCCGCGACCTCTTCGAGATGCTGAGCGAACCCGAACATCGCGGTCGCCTTTCCCGAGCCGACGATTAAAGATGTTATCTTGAGGGCTTTTAATTGAGAGTCGAGACGCGAATGATCCTCGCCGATCACAAACGGGAGACAGCGCTGGCCATGGCCGCGAGACTGGTAGGCCCGGTTTAATGTCTGCGCCACTTGTTCCCGCGTCAGCTCGAAGCCAATCATGCCGACGAAGTGTGTCTCGTGATTGATGTCTTCGATGAAGTATATGTCGCGCAAGTCCCAGACAGATGGTTGCCCCGGGAAGGATTCCCGACCCGGTTCCAGGGCGGCGTAAATCCATGGGGAACCGTACTTCCTCGCGAGTAACGAGAACATCAGGCTCATCTCCCCTTCGACGACGGGGATGATCGGCACAGTATGTTTTTTCGTCAGAAGCTTGAGTAGCGGCCACGCTTCTTCGAGTGTATGGGCCTCCGTGACCAGCTTCACATAATCGGCATCCTGATTGGCGGCTGCCTGGTAGGCACTTTCCCATTCGTCACTGCTCCACCGCAGCCCACGCACGCTGACGACGCGCTGCGTCTTACCATACCGGGGGATGGAACTGGCGATGGAGGCATCAATTTCCACATACGCCGGCTCCGCGACAATCGCCATGCGCAACAGGTGCACGCGCTCGTCGGCCGTCCCGTGAAAAACGCCCCCTTCTTCCGGAGTACGGCAGGAGATGATCATCGGTTTGTTGACCGAATGCACGAGCTTGCCGACGTTGGGTTCCTTGATCAGGTGATCGAGACAGAGTTCGATGACGTCACAATTGTGAGACGCATTCAATAGATCCACTGCCGCCAGGCGACGAGACGTGGGAATGACAGAAACGGTGAGCATCGAAGAGGATTCCAACGGCAGGAGCGTAATGCGGGAAGGCGCAGCTGTTCCAGGTTCTCCGCTACAAAAATGCCCTTTGGGGATGTCGCCGGTACCGGTATGATAGCTCGGGCTCCGGATATCCGCCGCGTCGAACGCTGCAGTTCGGCGGCGCTAACAAATGAATGCGGGAAAGGAAACTGTTTCGATTCTACATATTTTGTGCAGCGTTTCCAGCAAATTCACATCGAAGGAGTCGAGATGCACGTGAAATCACGAGCTTTTGAAACCGGTTTTTTGCTGGCGATCTATCTGTTCGTTCTTTCTCCCGTGGCAACCGCGCAGAATGCGGATTCCGTTCGAGAGACCGTAACCGACGCAGAGGTGAAGCTGCACTCGATCGCGGTGACGCCCGATATTGAAAAGATTTATTTCAGAGACGCACCCGCGCCAGAACCAAGGAAACGATCTTTCTTCTTTTCTGCAAAGCCCGAGGCGCTCCCGCGCTTCGCAGTGGTTCCCGAGCGAGATGACATTGAGTTTGTCATGCTGGGAGCGACCGATACGAGATCGGTGCTGGGCATATTCACCCGCCAGTTACCACCGCGTCAGGTCATCGTGAACAGAAAAGCGAAACGGTACCTCTCCGATCATGAGGTACCCAATAAGCGACGTCTCTACAACTACAACGGGACCGATCTGATTCTTGCTCTGGAAGAGGGCGAGCGATTCCTCGATTTCTCGAACGAGGGTCGATTTGTTGTCGCCCATAAGAGTACCAGTGAATTGTCCACGCGTCAGATCCGCATTTATGACGCCGAGAACGGTAAACGTCTGCATGAAGTGACTGTTCCGTGTGGTGACAAGGTCTACTTTTCTCCCGATGCGATGCAGTTCGCGGCGCGCGACACACGCGAGGCCTCCTTTGAATACACGCTCTGGAATACCCGCACCGGCGAGGCCATCCGCAAACTGATCGGGACCGATAGTCGACGGCCTTATACCGGTCACGCGAAATCCGAACTGACGCATCCCTGGTCCCCCGACGGCAAGTTCTTCCTGCATATGGAAACCCATGACTTCAATGTCGGTATCTGGAATATAGAGTCGGGACAGCGCGAACGGTTGCTGGAATTCTCACGCCATTGCTGTACTGCTCGTTATTCGCCAGACGGTTCGCGAGTCCTCGTCGTGGGTGGCATGGCGCAGCACATCATGAAATCGGATTCTCAACTTCTGGTGGGCGCCCTCTACAATGGGGAAACCGGCGAACGAGTTCAGAGTTTCGCTGCCGCTGAGACCTATGTGACCGATGCCGTCTTCTCGAATGATGGGAAATTCATCTTTGCCAGTGGGAGTACCGTACGGGGCTTGCATGTCTGGAAGGTGGGTGAGCCTCGCGCGGAACCACAGCGTGAGATATTCAAAAAGCGATAGTCAGCGGCATGTTGATTTCAATCGGTCACAAACGGAAAGCATGATGAACGGGTGAATCAATTAACCCTTCGGGATTGTAGCTCGCACCCGTCTCTTATATCTTCATATGCTGGTCCCTCCGCTGATGCCGTTTCTTTCTCCAGGCGATCAACGAACGCTTTCCGACTCATGGCCGAACTCCCTTTCATCAAACAGTGCGATCCCCACGCCGGATATCATGCCCACTGGGTTGAGATCGACGCGGCGGTGATCGA
>PABD01000149.1 GCA_002702685.1 Planctomyces sp. | reverse complement strand
CGGCGTTCCCAGAACATCTCCTGTCGGGAGGAAGTCTCTTTGCCCGCCAGGACATCGAGCATGTCGAAACCGTCATAGACGACATCGGAGGGGAGTGCCGCGCCCGCCAGATGCGTGAGGGTCGGGAAGAGTTCCAGGGACGTCAGGAAATCGGAATTGACGGTATCGGCGGGGATGACACCGGGATAACGGGCGATGAAGGGGACGCGGATTCCTCCTTCGAACATCATCCCCTTGTGACCACGCAGGGGTTCATTGTCGGCCGCACCTGAACCCCCGTTGTCGGAAAAGAAGATGACGAGTGTATTGTCCGTCAAGTGATGCTCATCAAGGGCCGCGAGGACTGCACCGATGGCGTCGTCCATGGCGGTGGTCGCCGCGAGGTATTCAAGACGTTGTTTGTCTTTCGAAGGAACCATCGCCGGTTTGCCGTACCGCGTGCCCTCCACGAGTGTATCTTTGAGATGCGGATACTTCACTTTGTACTCTTCCGGTGCTTGCGCCGCGCCGCGAATGGCGGGATCGAGACTGGAAGCACCGTGCGGCGCGTTGAACGGAAGATAGAGGAAGAACGGATGCGCGCGGTTTTCGGAGATGAACCGGACCGCTTCGCGCTCAAAGAGATCCGTGGCGTACGTCCCTTTGTCTTCGGTTGTCTGGTCGTTCTGACGGAACATCGAGGGGACGCCGTACCGCTCGTGGGTGAAGTAATCGATGCCGGTGTTGGCGAGCCCGTAGTATTCGTCGAACCCGCGCTGCAGTGGGAGGTACCGTTTCAACTGTCCTCCATCCCACTTACCGAAGACGGCATTTCGGTAGCCCTTTTTCTGTAGTAGTTCCGAGATCATGATCTCTCGGACATCCATCCCGAGGATTCGTTCGGGGGAGACCGCGTATTCGGCAGGCGGAATCTTGCGTCCGTAGTCGGCGACGTCGTTGCGGATCATGTCATAAAGACCATTCCGCTGCGGGTAGCGGCCGGTCAGGATACTGCCACGCGAAGGGGTACAGGCGGGCCAGGTGACATAGAAGTTCGTCGCGCGGACTCCCTCGGCTGCGAGTTGATCGAGGTGGGGAGTGAGAACTTCCTCCGATCCGAAACAACCAAGATCGTGGTACCCCTGATCGTCACTGACAATCAACACAATATTCGGAGGACGATCGGCCGAGGGGGCGGGGTTGGCGGCGAGAAGAACGTGCGGGGAAAGCAGGCCCGTTGTCAGCAGCAGGGCAAGGGTGCAACAGGCAAGTCGCAAACGCATATCGGTAACCTTCCGGAAGAAGAACTGAGTGGTCGTGTCAGTTTCATCTTCAAAGGCCTCGCCTCCCCTGTCAAGCAGCCAGCAACAGACCAAGGAGCACACACGCACAGTAAGGAAGCACCCCGGGCAGGATTCGAACCTGCGACCCTCGGTTTAGAAGACCGATGCTCTATCCAGCTGAGCTACCGGGGCAGCGCTTGCGGAAGGAACCCGAAAAGAGGCGTCTTCCAGCGACATCGCAGTCTAGCAGATCCCATTTTGACCGCAAAGGGGCAGGTTGGCCCGGCAGCGCGGATTCGCGCCCGGTATCAGCGGTCCTGTTTCTTCGCCTGGGACACACTGCCTCCATGGCCGGTTCGCACGTTCTTTCCCCCGGAATTGGAGCTTCGCGGTCCGATTTTCACCCGAATCGGCCGATGCTCCGCGCCCGAAGGAAACTTCGAGCGAACCCGATTCACGCTTCTCCTGCACATTTCGAGGGTTAGGACAAGCCCAATTTCCGTCATAATCGGGAGATTTTGACAGAGCTCGTAAGAATGGCAAAAGCGTTATAACCGGAACAGCCGATACGACAGGTACGACCGATTATCACAATCGCGCCGTCGGTTTGTACGGAGACTAACTCGTGAAGAAACAGGAATGGGCTGTGGGTTTGAAGACCAGGATATCAGATATGGCCAATCGCCTTATAAAGATGATCTTGTTGTGCACTGCCGGTCTCGCCTTGAGCAATCAGGCGTGGGCCCAGGGCCCCGGAATGCATGGCTATTCGGCGCCTCAACAGGTGCAATTTCCGGATGTGCATGATCCGAACGTCTGGAATCATCTTCCACTCGGGACAGGGCAGCCGTATCAGGCTGGTTACAGCCAACACCCGACGCCGCCGGTGATGATGCCTCCGGGCCCCTACGGCGGACCCGGCCCGCAGCCCGGTATGTCGTACAGTGACGGAGCGATGGTCACTTCGTACCCCGCTCAATACGACAAGCATGATCCCTGGGAAACTCCCAGCGACTTCGAGCGTTTCATTCATACCGTACTTAAGAACAGTTGGTTCCGTGCGGATTACCTGTTCTGGTCGATGGATGCGCCCGGGAACGAAGTCGTTGGACATGATAGATTCGATGATCCGTACCTGAGCGATGTTCCAGCTGACCCACGCGAGCCAGTCGTATACGGAGATGATCTCACATTTCCCGTCGCTAACATTCTCCCGTTCGGGGTTGCAACTGATTTCCCCCTCATCCCCGAAGCAACGAGCCGCGCACTCGATCTGGAAAGTATCAGCTTCCGTGACAAAAGTGGTTTCCGGGGCACCTTTGGTGTTCCCCTGACAACGGGCGAGATTCAGATCAGCAGCTTCCTGGTCGGGCAGGCGTCGGACGAAGTTTACGGAAACGACACACCGGTGGAGTTGGCGATTCTGACACCCGGACCGACGATCCCACTCGGGTACTACAACTACTATCAACAGCCGAAGTATTACAACTTGCCGGTGACCCTGAATGGCTCGAACTGGATTCCTATCGCACCGGAACTGGTGTACGACGACATGAGAGTTCGCATGACGAACAATGTCTGGGGTGGTGACTTCAAATACTTGATCGACCTGCCACAGCAACCGCAGTATGGTTTAGTTATCCGCCCGCTTGTCGGTGCAATGTATCTCGCCATTCACGAGGACATAACCACCGACGCGATCCGCGACGACCGGTACGGCGTCTGGGGAAGCACCGGTGAACTTCACATGAGCCAGGATTCGTACAACAACATCTATGGTGCGACGCTCGGTGTGAACCTTGAATACCGCACGCCCTATGTGACCTTCGGAGCAGAGCCCAAAGGGTTGATCGGTTTCAATACCTATCGTACCCGCATCAAGACACAAGACCTCGCCTTCGCCGGTGAAGATTTCTTTACCAAAGAAACCAAAACCGAATACTCACCCTTGTTGGACATGACTGTCTACGCTCGGGTCAATCTGACCGAACGCTTCTCAGCTTTCCTGGGCTACGATCTCAAGTACGCGACGAAGGTCGCCCGTCCTGCGAACCAGACTCGATACAACGTACTTGGTGACACCAACCCGGACACGGGTATGACCGACGTCACCGCCACGGACTTCTCGATCTCAACAAACCTCGATGAATTCAAAGTCGACGGTCTTACCATCGGCGGCGAATTCCGCTTCCACTAAGAGACCGATTACCTGATCAACTTATCCCTCGACAGGGCGCTGATTCCTGTCGAGGGATTTTTTTGCGCGCCGCGCATCGAAGATCGTCCAGGCCAGAAGTCCGCAGCCGCAGAAACCAACGGCATTCAACGCGCCATGCCAGGCGATCATTGTTGTGATCTGCAGTCGAGGGAGTTGCTGATACTCACCGCAGGCATAGATGATGGCAAGCGGCATCGAAAGCCAGGCGGCGCAGGACGAGACTGCCAGCAACCCCGCAACCAGCCGGCTCGACCGGCCAATGCAGATCGCGATATAGAGCTGTCGCCCGGCGAGGAACATCAGCAGAAGCGAGAGCATCAGCGAACTCAGCCATTCCAACAGGGGAAACATGGCGATTCCCAGACCGACGAGAGGAATGCTCACCACGGTGAGAATCGAAAGACGGTCATACAGCTTTGATGGGAACTCACGCGACAGCTGTGCGAGCAACAGGGGCAGGAGCAAACCGGCAAAGTGAAAATGCAGGCTGGTGAGCATGATGATACCGAGCGGCAGGTCGAACAGTTCGAGCTCGAGCTTCCAGACATACAGTGCAATCGCCGCAACCGGGTAATAGGCTTGCCCCATCGCCGACAGAAAAGAAGTTGTCGACCAGGGCTCATTAAGAAAAGCGACGATACCGCGAACCATCATCATCAAGATGATGATCGCGAATGGTGCAAGAAGTATCATCACCAGCGGTCGATTTTCGAACGTCAGCGCGAATGTCAGACAGACACATGCGGGGAACCAGATTAGCCGCAGCCCGCGATTCAAACGCTCTACGATCGTGGACTCGCTCAATGTCATTCGCTCGAGCAGTCCGATGGCGAACGGCAGGGTGAAGGAAACGCCACCGATCAGAATCATCTCCGCCAAGGGGCGGGACGCCGCTGAAGACCACACGACCCACAGCAGGAAGAGTAGGACCAGCCGGATCATCGGAATGGAATTCGGTTCGGCGCGCAACGTAAGCATGACGGATCCAGTTGAGGAAATTTCGGCGTGATGACAGCGCGATCAGGGTGAGAAATTCAGCCACCCGGCACAGGGGAAGGAGGCACCTGATTACCTGATTGAACCGCCGTGCGGATTGCATCCATTGAGAGACGACGAAATCGTCGCTGTATGTGGCGGAAGTACGGAGCCGTCAGTTTCGCTGTCCAGTGGTCGGCGCGGGAGAAGACTTCAATCTCGTAAGTCACCTGCTCCGTATCGCGATTGTATCGCAGCAGAAACCGCTCTTCGCCGCGGGCGACATGATGGGGGAGGGTGGCGTAACTGAAACCAAAGCGCTGTTCCGTTTCCGTTTCGTCATCGACCACTTCGAAAATACGACAGGCGTTGTAGCTCCAGAGGCCTCCCCCCCGCGCGATGATGGCGACAATGTTACCGACCGCGATCTCATCCCGCAGCGGCAACAGTTCGACCATCGCGGGCGGGAACATCTTCCAATCGCGAAAAGCCGCAACGGCCGTTTCGAAGACCGCCAATCCGGAACCCACCTCCTCGCGGACATGATCGTGCCGATAACCGGCTTCCAGACCAACGGTCTTCGGTCGCGTCAGCAGGGGGTGTTCGGCATAATTGTAATCCGCCTCTTCGACGGCCAGCATCAGCTGCCGAACCGTGTCGTGAGTCGGGTGGGTCAGTTGGAACATCAAACAGGTTTCTGTGCCAGAGTTCGGAAGTTATTGGTAAGTCAGGAATTACCGGCTTACAAGATGAACCGCCGTCTGCCAAAAAGTCTAACTTAGTATTTTGCGAATCCCCTCCTTTTCATGATAGAATCTCATACCCAGACCACACAACCTGCCCATTTTCTGTTCCAAACTGGAGTTCTCATGCGGTTCGCACTTCTCTTGCTAATGACCCTGATTCTCGCCGCCGGCTGTCAGGAGAAGCCAAAACAGCAATCCAAACCGTCCGCGCCAAAGGTGCCGGCGACCACTTCTAAAGAGAACTCCGAATCCGCTCCCGCTAAAGAATCCACACAAGTGGAACAACTCGCGGCCCGGCTGCTGAACGACGACGTCGACGAACAGGAACGTCGCGATCTCTATCCCGAATACCCGCAACTCGCCGCCGAGATCGTGGCTGAGATGGCGAAGGGTTATCCCTTCGGGGAAGAAGAAGAATATCGCCGGATTCCCTGGATCTGGCGAGTCTCGATCAACGCAACCAAAACACTGAATAAAGAAGAGATCCGGGAGCTGCTCGAAGTCGGACTCCCGAAAGTGGGTGAACCCCTGACCGAGTGGCAGGCGGTCGTGATCGGCGGGGGGGTCATCAACGGACTGACGCTCAAGGGAGAGTGGCCCCGCGAATTCCTCAAACCGATCATTGAGCGCGATACCGGTCTCATCGAGCGCTGGAATCATATGTTGGAAGAGTCGCTTGTGATGGTGCACAACAAAAAAATCAAAACCGGCACCCGGTATGATGCATTGCGGAACATCGCGATGCTCTCCTGGGAAGAGGCGGGTGCGCACCTGACAGAGTACCTGACCTATGGCGCCGACCCGGAAATGAAACAGGGAGCAATCTGCGGTATGGCCGACATGCATTCGGCGGCGGTCGACAGCCTGCTCCTCGCGGGCTGGTTACACTACGAACCCCACAACCGCTTCTTCGCCCTCGAAGGAATGCTGCGCACTCCGGATCGGTTCCGCATCCTCAACAAAGAGGTGCGCGCGGGCCGCGTCGACACCGGTTTCCTCAGCGACGAAGATCGCCAGAAGTTATTGGAACATCCACACGCGCTCACTCGCCAGCATGCCGCCGAGCTGCTTGCGGGGTCTTCGACCGCCACGGTGGAAACCATTGAGGTTGTGCCGGAGGCCGTCGAGGTGCACGAAGCAGTCGAACCGGAACCCGAGTCACCCAGCGAACACGAAGCGGTGTCGGATGATCACGGTGACGGTGGAGATGGCACCGCGAAGCCCATCGCTGACACGGCCGAAACGCCTGAGGCTGCTGAAGAAAAGCCAGCCGAACAGGCTTCTGATGACCATGGTGACGATTCCGCGGAACAAAAATGAAGGAAAAATCATAATAGGACAGGGCGTGCCCTTTTCGGTGCTCAAATTCTCTATATAATCCGTCCTCACCTAGAACGCGGGGTGGAGCAGTCTGGTAGCTCGCGAGGCTCATAACCTCGAGGTCGCAGGTTCGAATCCTGTCCCCGCCACTTATTAAATGTTCGAAAGCCTCTGCGAATTCTATTCGTGGGAGGCTTCGTTCATTTAAGGGGCACCACAACCGGCTTTCGAGGCAAGGGTAAATGCTCGAAAGCCTCTGCGAATTCTATTCGTGGGAGGCTCGATTCTTTCCGAACTAAAAAGACCTGCTTGTCGTAAGACAAACAGGTCTTTTTTTACGCATGCTCAAACGGTCTTGCCTGCGGGCGCAATAGCCGAAACCCTCCCGCAAACTCCATCTTGACCCGGTTTACGAAACCGCATATTATTTCCCCGAAAACGGACGGACGAGTCCGTTCTGTGAAGTTTTTATGCCGGTGGATGCCATGGAAGACAAACAGCTCTCGCCCAAGATGGTCAGGAAGGAACGCGATATTCTCAAATTCGCGCTCGAGGTCTTTGCCCGGGAGGGGTTTCATAACGCCGACGTGCAGGTCATCGCCGATCTGGCGGGCGTCGGCAAGGGGACGATTTATCGCTATTTCGGCAATAAAGAGCAACTATTTCTCGCCACGTCAAGACGGTATGTCGAGCATCTCGGCGAGCACGTCGACAAGCAGCTCGGAATTCTGCCGGAGGAATATCTCACCGGCAAACGATTCGACCTGCCCGATCTCCTGCGGCGCATCGCCCGGGCCTGTGCCGAGTACTACCAGAAGAACCCGTACGCCATCGAAATCATCATCCAGGAACGGGCCGAATTCCGCGAGTCGGTATACCCCACCCACCTGATGTTCCGCTCGGAAAGCCATGACCGCTTCAGTCTGTTGATCGAGCAGGCAATGGATCGAGGCGAACTGCGGAAGGCGAACAGCCAGAACGCGGCTCACGCCTATAGCGATCTGCTCTTCGGCAGTCTGATCAACGGCTGCCTCGAAGGAAAAAAATCTTCGCTGGTGGAACGTGTCGAAACCGCGGTGGGATTCTTCCTCGACGGAATCGTCGCTCCCGAATATTCCGCCCGGAAACGCTGAAAAAGTCCGGTTTTTTGTAACAACACCGACACCTTGTAACCCCTGATGAACTGAACTCGCTCGCATTTCGAAAAACGACTTTTCTTCGAGACAGGCCCTGAATGAGGCCGGAATAACGACATGAATCGCAGCTTTAATATGCTACTCCTGGCACTGACTCCGCTGATGACCATCGCGGGTTGCAGCAAAGCTCCCACCAGCGAAACGGCAGATCAACCGACCTACAAACCGCGCGTCGTGCAGACCGAAGTCGATGTGGCGACCGCAGTCCGGCAGCCACTTCAGCTGGAACTGGAATTCACCGGTGACCTCCTGCCGAAGCGCGCTACGCGCGTAGTTTCAGAACTGGATGGCGTCGTGAAAAGCGTTCCGAAAGTCGGGGCGAAATTCGACGTCATCGCCAACGGCAAAACCTACTCCGAGCAGTTGTCGATCACCTACGGTCAGGAAGTCAAAGAGAACGAAATTCTCGTGCAGCTCGACACGCGCGACGATGAGGTCGCACTGCAGATTGCCGAGGCAAAGCTGGAGAAAGCAAAAGCCGATCTCGCGCAGCTGAAAGCCTGGGAGCGGGCGGAGGAAGTCGACCGACTCGTCTCACTTAAGAACGAGGCACAGGCACGGTTGGACCTCGCGGAAAAAAAACTGGATCGCGTCCGCCAGCTTCAGGAGCGAAACGCCGCCAGCGTGAGTGATGTCGATCAGGCCGAGATGGATGTCGCCACTTCCAAAGCGGCACTCGAAGGAGCGACCGCCGTTGTCGCACGCGCGAAAGCCGGACCGACCGCCGACGAAATCGCCGTGATGCAGGCGCAGGTCTCGCAGGCCGAAGCGGAAGTCAAACAGCACGAACGCGAGATCGAAAAGGCCACAATTCGCGCCCCCTACGACGCCGTGATTACTTCATTCAATGTCGAGGTGGGGGACCATGTCGCCCCAGGCGGCACACCGATCGCCGAGATGATGGACGTGAGATATCTCGTCGCCGAGATCTCGATTCCGGAGGCTTACGTCGGCCAGGTCGAGGTTCACGACCTGGCCCAGGTGCGGACCGCCGGCAATCGGACGCCGGTGACGGGACTCGTCGTCGCGGTGAACGATCTGGTCGATCCGCAGTCTCGCAGCTTCACAGCACGAGTAGCGATCGACAATGCGGATCGTAAATTCAAAGCAGGACAGTTCGCGACGGTCGTGCTCTCCTTCGGCGAAGAGGGCGACAAGCGACTCGCCGTGCCGACGAAGTCAATCGTTTTCAAAGAAGGCGAACCCCACGTGTACGTCGTTGACCAGGCACGGGCCGAAGCTGTCCGGGTCCGGACGGGTATACGCAATGATTCCCTGACAGAAATTGTCGACGGGCTGGAAGAAGGGACACCGGTCGTTACCGATGATCCAAACCTTCTCGCGGATGGAATGAAGGTCACCATCCGGCAGGCAAAAGATCCGCAACAGGTCGCGGCGCGTCCGTGATCATTCGATTGCATTCGGAATCGTCGGCGCTCGACAGCAATCACTCTCTATCAATCTGATATCCATCTGTGAAATAACTTCTCATGAAACTATCTGAAACAGCCATCCGCCGCCCCGTCATGACGACCATGGCGTTCGCGTCGCTCATCGTTTTCGGGCTGGTCGCGTTCGCCAATCTCGGGATGGCCCTCTATCCCGACGTCGACATGCCGATGGTCACGGTGACGTTGCAATACGACGGCGCCGCGCCGCAGACACTCGAAACCGAAGTCACGGAACTCCTCGAAGAGTCACTCAGCACCATCAGCGGCATCAAGTCGATGCGCAGCGAGACGAGTGAAGGTGTCGCGCGGGTGTTCCTCGAGTTCGAACTCGAACGGGATATCGACATCGCCGCGCAGGATGTGCGCGACAAAATCTCCGCCATTCGGGGTCAACTCCCCGCTGAAGCGGAAGCCCCGGTCGTCGAAAAATTTGACCCGGACGCCGCCCCGATCATGGGGATTGTTCTCGCCGGAAATGCATCCGTCCGTGATCTGACCGAGTTCGCCGACGATGTGATCAAACCGCGGATCGAGTCGGTCAATGGCGTCGGTAGCGTGCAATTGACTGGAGACCGTGAACGCGAAATCCGCATCTGGTTGCGGGTCGACGACCTCATCGCCCATCATGTTTCGGCCAAGGATGTCATCGACACGCTTCGCAAAAGCAACACCGAATTCCCCGGCGGACGGGTGGAAACGGACGCGCGGGAACTCGTCGTGAAAACGCGAGGCAAGGTCAAAACGGTCGATCAGTTCAAACGGCTGGTCGTGAAAGAATCCGCAGGTCGCGTCGTGCGACTTGAACGGGTCGCCAATATTGAGGACGGTCTCAAAGACGAACGGAGTATGGCCCGGCTGAATGGTCAGCCCGCGATCGCACTTTCCGTCCGTCAGCAATCGGGGACGAACCTCGTCGGGATTGCCCAGGAGGTCAAAACCGAACTCAAAAAAATCGAAGCCGAACTCCCCGAGGATTTTGAACTGCTGATCGTGCAGGACAACTCGAAGTTCGTCGAGTCGAGTGTGAATGAAGCCCAGGGGGAACTTCTTCGCGGAGGAGCGCTCGCGGTTCTCGTTATTCTGCTTTTCCTCCGCAGTATCCGTGGTTCGCTGATCGCCGCCATTACGATTCCGGCAACGATCATTTCGACTTACGCCTTCATGCTGGCGTTCGGCTTTTCGCTCAACACGATGACGTTGCTCGCCCTCACGATCTCCGTCGGGATGATCATCGACGACTCGATCGTGGTGCTCGAAAATACCTGGCGGCACATGCAGGAAGGGAAGTCGAGTTTCGCGGCCGCGATCGCCGCGATGAATGAGATCGGTTTCGCCGTCATCGCGACCTCTCTCTCCATCACCGCCGTGTTCATTCCGGTGGCGTTCATGGAAGGATTGGTCGGTCAGTTCTTTTATGAGTTCGGCATGACGGTCGCCTTTGCCGTGATCGTCTCTACCCTGATCGCGCTGTTCCTATCACCCATGCTCTGCTCGAAAATGCTGAAGCTGAGCCAATCTCACGGTCGCCTTTACCGGTTCTCGGAAGCAATCCTGACCGGTATCGAATCGATTTATGGCAAAACGCTGGGGTTCGCGTTGCGACACCGGTTCCTCGTGGTCCTCGCCTCGATCGGTGTCTTCATCGGCAGCGTGATGCTGCTGCCGTTCATCGGAAAGGAATTCGCACCGACTGCGGACGAAGGACAATTCCAGGTACAGGTAGAGGCACCGACCGGTTCGTCGATTGGCCAGACCTCGAAGATCGCCCGCGAGATCGAAGAGATCATGGCGAAGCT
>PABD01000148.1 GCA_002702685.1 Planctomyces sp. | reverse complement strand
GCTGGGAATACCACGCGCACCTCTTCCAGAGCTTCGTCGAACTCGCCTGCCTGTTCACTATTCTGAAACGGTATTGAGACTGCTTCTACCGATTTTCTGATTCAACGGATGTATGACATCCGTGATTATCTCCTGGCAGTGGTTCCGGAGATTGATGGCAAACGATGCCCCCAAAAACTTGCCGCGAAGACGGAACAGATGATGAAGCTGATCATCGCACAAACGGGTGAATGGGAGGATGCCGTGGCCGGCAGCGGTGTCATCTCGGCGCACGATGGTGTCCTCTTCATTCGGCAAACGGCTCCGGTCCACTATGAAGTCGAACGATTTATCAACCAGGTGCGGGCAATTCATATCGGGGAAGAAGATGCCCCGTTTCAAGGGATCGATTTCGGAGCCCCGAAAACGCCAGAGTACGAATTTGACGCGAGCCCCGGAGCGACGGGCTGCTGAGTTCTCATTGGATCAAGAAAATCGCCCGCGATTCGATCTCGCATATATCATTTTCTTGCGAGTGAAGATATCACCATTAAAAAAGACTCCCCTGCTCTGCAATGAACAAGGGAGTCTTTCGTTTTGGTGGTTGATCTTGATCAAAAATCGGGTGAGCCTACTTGTTCTTTTTCGGCTCGGCCGGTTTCTGTTCCTCGCCCTGTTTGATCGGGAAGGTGCCGCGGATGCCGATGTCCTTCATGTCGGTCCAGAGCGTGCCTTCACCTGCGTAAAGCAGTTGCAGGTCGACGTCATCCGGCAGGCCGGTGGCGAAGATCCAGTTGTTGTATGCCTCGGGCGATCCGAAAGCTTCGACAGCCAGGCGGAACCGGTCCGACCGGGCTTCTTCGACCATCTGCTTTCCTTTGTTTTCGGCTTCGCCGAGAACGGTCTTCGCGTCGGCCTGATGAGCGGCGGTTTCCGCGGCGATGGCGGCCACCTGGCGTTCGGTTTCCGCTTCAATCGTGCGTGCTTCCCGGTCACCTTGCGCGGCGACTTCCGCAACCTTCTTCTGGGTTTCGACTTTGACCGTCTCCGAGGCGAGGTCAACCTGCTGCTCGGCTTCACGCAGGTTCGCTTCTTCCTTCGCCGTTTCCTGTTCCTGGATACGGGTCAAGGTCAACTCGTCGGCGATGAACGCGGTCTGAATCGGTTCCCGAACTTCCTTCGGAATGTAGACGTGGCGCACGAGGCCATACAGCAACCGGATTTTTTTGTCGAGCAGAATCTTGTTGAACTCTTCGGTCGTCTGCTGCTGGAATCGCTCGCGGTCGTCACCGGTAAGCAGGTCAACGGCTTGATAACGCGAACCCTCGTTACGACAGATCGATTCGATCTGTGGAATGACAATCGTGTTCTCCACAGCCTGGATGTTACCGAAGGTGTTGATGGCGTGTGGAGCCTGATCGGGCATTACGCCCCAGATGGCGGTGAAGTCGATGTGGATGCTGAAGCCGTCGGCCGAGGGAAATTGAATTCCGCCGGAATCGTCGACGATCGTCGGTTCTCCTTTTTCATCGAGGAGGATATTCATCTGGGCGTCTCGCGCGACCTCGGCTTGAATGGTCGTATGGCGGTAACCGACGTCGATGACGTCAATCTGTTGCTCGGAACCATTGATCGGATAGATGCCGGCGGGCAGTACCTTTTCCTGGATACCACCAAGCTCACCGGTCGCTTTATTCTCAGAGAGGTTAGTCACGACGCCGACGTATCCCGTGGGAATTTCGACCCAACCGGACTGCTTTTCCTGGTTACCGGAAGTGAATTTATGCGTCTGTACGACTTCCACGTGATAGCCATACGGATTGATGCGATACCTCCCGGGATGAAGTACCTTGCGAAGAATCCCTTTGAAACTGGAATTGCCGACATCCCCTTCGACGAGGAATTCTCCTTCGGGAAGCGCGTCGCCCAGGTTACAACGGACGACCCCGACTTCGCCCGGTTTGATGATGTAATCATCAACGAGTGTTCGTTCCCACCAGATCGGGCAGTAGAAATGTCGACCGGGACCGCGAAGTTCTTTGCGGATACCGATTTCACCTTCTTCCGCCCAGTAGCCTTTTTTGGCGTAGTTCTTGGCACCGAAGACGAGCGGACCTTTATAACGCAATTGCAGACTCTGTCCTTCCGGCACATAAATCCGGTTGATGGTGAAGTGCAGAATGAAGAGCAGCGGCAATACGAGACAGACGGTAACCACAGCCAGAGCGGTAATAAGTTTTTTACGGTTCATAGTTCATGTTCCCTGAATGGATGAGGAT
This sequence comes from Planctomyces sp., assembly GCA_002702685.1. Classification (GTDB taxonomy): domain Bacteria; phylum Planctomycetota; class Planctomycetia; order Planctomycetales; family Planctomycetaceae; genus Polystyrenella. The sequence goes on along the minus strand of PABD01000148.1, from coordinate 33,761 downwards.
GATGGAAGGATGACAGGCAAACCAATGTGGCTTACTGTTTGCTCACTTCCACCTCCGGGCTGTCGGAACTTTCTGCCTGCGTGGGTGGCTTCAATTCTGCCGGAGGATTGTCCACCGGCAATACCTGAGGACCCTGACTATGGTCGGGGGCAAAGTTTTCAAACACCCGCATCAGCGGACTGTCGGCGGTATTGGTCATGATCCGCTTGAATCCGGGCGCGAGTTTCTGGTAGAGGACATAGGTTGCAAAAGCCTGTCCCTTGCCACCGAGGGCGTCCACGGCGATTTTCCAACCCGCGGCGTCCGCTTCGTTTTCAAAGTTCAGAATGGAGGCATCTGCTTTCGCTTCGGAAAGAATCGCTTTCGCTTTATCCTGGGCCGCCTGTAATTGCAGTTCGGCAACTTCCTTATCGCGATTGGCCCCGGATAGTGCGACGGCCTGATCTTCCTGCGCGCGGGTGATCAGTTTCACGACTTCCCGTTCGGCTTCGACCAATTGGGTTTTCTGAGCGACCATCGCCGCTTCTCGTGCGAGGTTCGCTTCCTGCAACTGCTGTGTTTTCTGTTGCCGATACTGTTGCAACTGCTGCCGCGCGACCTCACGGTCCCGCAGCGGCTTGGCGATGGCGTCCGGAGGCTTGATGCGGGTAATCAATGCCTGCACGATCTCAATCCCCTGCTCCGCGCACGTCTTGCGGATCGAAGCTTCGAAGGCTTCCTGGAAGTTGGTTCGCGTCTCCCCGCTGATAAACTCACGTGCCGACGACTTGGAGCCCTCGATACGACAGAAAGAGCGCGCATTCGGCAGAATAATCTTGGCGATGATTTCTTCCGAGATACGAGTCGCGCCGGAGTCGAGTGAGTCGTTGGTGACATCGTTGTAGGTTACATAGACTTCCGCGGCCCGTTCCGGATTGACGCGAAACTCAATGATGCCATCGAGTGAAATCGGGAATCCGTCTCTGCTCGGGAAGATCATGTCCGCCTTCCCTTCCGTCAGATTGAAACGCTGACTGCGGCAATCGATCGAGTTGATTCGATACATGTATGGGTTTTTGTAATACGTCTTAGGTTCCAGCGTGACGAGTTGCGTTCCGCGCACCTCTTTCGTATTCCCGTTTTCGTCGGTCTCTTCCGCGAAGACGAGTTGGTTCGGATTGCCGGGCATGTCGGCGGCGAGATTGGTGACGACGCCTTTGTAACCGCCCGGGATGGTTTTCGGATCCCAGAGTTCAATGATCTCGAGATAATCTTCTTTCGGTCGGGGGACGCTGATCTGTTGCTTGGTTTTGCCATCGATCACGATCGCGTTGATGGTGTAGCGACCAGGGACGAGAACTTCTTTAACAATCCCCTTCTGCTTCTCATTGCTGGCGACAAAGTGGCCACGCTGCAGGTCCTCTCCGTTCAAGCGGATGCGGACGCCCATTTTATTCTGGGGAATGACGACCATCGGGTAGATTTCCCAATCCCAGTAATACGGGTTCTTGATGTAACGTCCTTCCTGCAGGACTTCGATCTGCAGCCCCTTGTATTCGGGACCGGGCGCGACCTCCATATCGTTGGCAAGGTCCTTGCCGGTTTTGGTCGTCAGGACAGCGATATGTTCAGGGGGGACTTCAATCAGGAACGAGTTGTAGCCTACGTAGCTGGCGACAACCGTGAGGAAAACGATTCCCAGAATGAACGCGACCCACGGGATGCGCGGGAATATCCGGCGCATTGGGGAACCGCCGGAAGAAGAATCATCGAAGATATAGCTGTCCTTGTTTCGACTCATCAGAGCTACCTTTGAAGAATGTTAGCGAGGGTGAGGCCGAGAAATACGACGATAAACGCGATCGGGGCGCTCAGAATCTTGAACGGAATCGCCAGGCAGATCAGTCCGCCGATCATGCCCCAAATGAAGGGTGAACGGTTTTCTTTCCGTGCGAGCATCACACAGAAGTAGATGACGCCCGCGGTCAGTACCAGTTTGAGCAGCATAGAGGCGAACTCGGAGGTAGAGGTGTACGAAGAGAATCTATGTCGGGAACGGAAGGGTATTCGTTTGGGATCTCAAAAATTGGACAGGACGCCTCTATTTTCGGAAAAATGAATCGTTTATGCGATGCCTTCCTGTACAGATTCCAACGCCGCGCAATGAAATTCAGTCTGGACCGATTCTGCCACCGGCCGGGGGAACCCCTTTGAATGACAGGTTGGATGATGTCCGCTAGAATGGGGCATTGGCAACGCACTGCTTCTTTTCTTCTCGCATAGATTCGCTCCCCGGGTTATGACTGCTTCCGCTGAACACGTTCTCAAAGAGTACTATGGATTCGACTCCTTTCGCGCGCCGCAAGGGGAGATTATCGAAACCATCATGCAGGGGCGGCATGCCCTGGTCATCATGCCGACCGGAATGGGGAAATCGCTCTGTTTTCAGATACCGGCGCTGCTCCACGCGGAGAAAAAGCAGCCCGGAGCGGCGCTCACGCTCGTGATCTCACCTCTGATCGCTCTTATGAAAGATCAGGTCGATACACTCAAGCGACGCGGGATCAATGCGGAGTTCATCAATTCCTCGCTCTCCCGTGAAGAGCGCGAAGAACGGTATCGACGTGTGCGCGACGGGGACTATCACCTGCTCTACGTCGCACCGGAGCGGTTCCGGAAAGACGAATTCGTCGACGTAATTCAATCTCGTGACATCAGACTGCTGGCTGTTGACGAGGCCCACTGCATCAGTGAATGGGGGCATGACTTCCGACCGGATTATACGCGGCTACGGGAGTTTCGCGCGATCGTGAATAACCCGACAACGATCGCCCTCACCGCGACGGCGACGCCCGATGTGCAGGCGGATATCATCCGGCAACTGGGGCTCGAGTCGGATGAAGTTGAGCACTTCCACGAGGGGATCGATCGTCCCAACCTGCATCTGGATGTCGTTGAAACGTGGGGCGATGACCAAAAGCTCGCCGAGATCATCCAGGTGATTGACAAGTTCTCACACACAACGGGAAGCGGTATCGTCTATTTCACGTTGATCAAAACCCTCGACCAGTTCAGCAATATGTTACTGGAACGGGGAAAAGTGCATCTCTGCTATCACGGAGATCTGGAACGCAAACAGCGACGCCGCGTTCAGCGTGAATTCATGGAGAGTCCCAGTTCCGTTGTACTGGCGACGAATGCCTTCGGCATGGGGATCGATAAGGAAGACATTCGCTTCGTGCTGCATGCCGATCTGCCCGGGTCTATGGAAGCCTATTACCAGGAAATCGGTCGCGCGGGGCGTGACGGCCTCGATGCCGATTGCACGCTGCTTTACGAAGAACGTGATCTCGCGACGCAGATGGAGTTTCTCCGCTGGAGCAATCCGGATGCGGACTACTACCAGCGCGTCTACGATCTGATTCAGCACGAGACCGAGAAGATCGATGCCTACGGTCTCGACTGGCTCCGCGAAGAACTGCATGGCCGGAAGAAACATGACTTCCGGTTGGATACCGTTCTCTCGATGTTCGATCGCTACGACGTCATCAAGGGCGATGCCAACCGGCAATCACTGCGGATCACGGGAGACCTCCCCCCTGCCCTGCAGGATGAGGAGCGTCTGGCCGCAAAACTGCAGCGAGATCAACTGAAGCTACTCGCGCTGGTGCAGTACGTGCAGTGCGAAGATGATCGCAAAGAATACATCCACCACTACTTCGGACTGCCGTATCCGGACAGGACGGAACAGTAGAGCGCTCCCCGCAGGAGCGCTACCTGCTGCAAGCCGACTTAGTTCCAGACGGGGAGCCGATGAGCGATCGCGATGATGGCGACCAGGCTGGACATCGCCACCAGGACGGTGTTGATGATCTGGCTCTCTTTACGCAGGAACAGGTTGTCCGACTTCTCGGGCATCCGCTCGATGTATTCGCTGAAGTAGAACATCGTGTTGCCCAGCAGGAACAGGATGAAGAAGGTCCGGAGCAGGCTCTGCGGGAGGACGAAGCTGCTGGCGAGCAGCACGACGACGCAGCCGAGTCGCACGACGAGACTCATCGGTGATTTGGCCGGGAGGATGTGTTCTTCGACCGGGACGACAGAGGTTTGGGCGGTAGTAGTCATTTTATTTCCTTGACGTAACGCAGGAAGATAAAGAAGGAGTGGTGTATTGGACAGTGAATTGCGAGCGAGCGGCAAAACCCGGAGACTTGTATCGACGTTGCCGATCCAGGAGACGTTGCTTTTCAGAAACATAGGTCACGTTCGGGAATGTGCGGAAGGTTTTTCCCGCAATCGCCAAAAAATGAAAATTTTGACGCACTGCGCCGAAAGTCTTAAACGGCCTGCACTTGCAACCCTTCGCCCAACCTGCTTTCATTGAACGGAGCGGGCATCCCCTCGTCTCGCCACGCGGGTGGTAACGATAATCGCGGATGTAGCGAATTTTTCGTGCTGCTGCCGGAAGTCATTCTGCCGGAATTTCATTCCGGTCCTTCCCCTCCCCCTGCCTTGCTCGCTTACCCCGATATCGATCCTCAGACGATTAACGAAGGTTCCTCCCCATGAGATTGCTTACCTGTTGCTGCTGGCTGATTTTGACCGCTTTGGTTTTCTGTTCGTCCGCCCTCGTGGCCAATGACAATGTGATTCTCGACAGCCGACCCAATCCGGAACTGGTCGCCGAAGTCGAAGCGGGAAAACGGGAGATTGCCAACGCGGGCTGGTGGGGATTCGACCCCGTCGACAGCACCAGCATTCTGCAGAAGGCGATCGATTCGCCGGTCAAGAAATTGATCGTTCCTAACATCGGAAACAACTGGATTGTCCGGCCGATGACCCTGCGCAGCAATCTGGAGATCGTCTTCGAACCGGGAACGCTGGTTCTGGCCAAACGGGGCGAATTCAAAGGGGGAGGCGATTCCCTGTTCACCGCCCGGGATGCCGAAAACCTCACGATCCGGGGTTATGGCGCCACCTGGCGGATGTGGAAACGGGACTACCAGCAGCCTCCCTATCAGAAAGCCGAATGGCGCATGGGGCTTTCCCTGCGCGGTTGTCAGAACGTTCTCGTAGAGGGGCTGCAGATTGAAAGCAGTGGTGGCGACGGCATCTATGTCGATGGTGGCAGCAATATCAACTACTGCGACAACGTGACCATTCGCAACTGCGTCTGCCTCGACCATCACCGACAGGGGATGAGCGTGATCAGCGCGCAGAACCTGCTGGTCGAAAATTGCATGTTCGCGGAAACAGGGGGAACTCCTCCGGAAGCAGGTATCGACTTTGAGCCTGACAGCGAAAATCAGCGATTCATCAACTGTGTTGTTCGCAACTGCATTTTCCAGGGAAACAGTGGCCACGAAATTCTGGTTTACCTGAAACCGATGACGCGCAATTCGGAAGATGTCTCCATTCGTTTTGAAAACTGTGTCTCGCGGATGGGCGAAGCGGGGATGGAGAAGACTGACTTTATCGACCCCACGCTGACCGGCTGGGCGGGGATCGCCGTCGGTGCCATCAAGGATGACGGTCCCCAGGGAACAATTGAGTTCATCAATTGCGCGACGGAGAACACGGGTAAGGAAGGGATCAAGGTCTTCGATAAATCCGCTGACAGCGCGAAGGTCATCTTCAGCAACTGTACCATCAAAAACAGCTGGGTCTCGCGGCACCAGGATTTCGGCGGACCGCGCGTCCCGATTCTGATTCAGGTACGGCGCCCTTCTTATACAGAGCGTCCCGGTGGAATCGAATTCAACCAGTGCTCGGTAAATGATACAATATACGCGCCAGCCCTCCGCTTTGATCAGGAACGCAGCAATTACGGTTTACACGACGTTCTCGGCACTCTCTATGTTCGCAGTCCCCATGGGGCCGAAGCGATCCTCGGTCAGGACCTGTGGAATGTGGAAGTCGAACTCATCGATGCCCGCGTCGACAAACCGAATCCTGCTCCCTGATAATTATCACGGTACGTTGTCCCGCTCCGGCGGTACTTGTTCACAAGATTGCAATTCAAGGGAGGACTTATCATGAGTTCCAAACCACTCGATGGATACCGCGTGCTTATTTTCGTTGGCGACGCGTACGAAGATCTTGAACTCTGGTACCCGAAGCTCCGGCTTGAGGAAGCGGGCGCGCATGTGACGCTCGCGGGTGAAGAAATGGGAGAAACCTACGAGGGCAAGCATGGTTACCCCGCCGTGAGTGATGGTCTGATTGCCGATATGGAAGAGGCCGACTTTCATGGCGTGGTCTGTGCTGGCGGATGGATGCCCGACAAGCTCCGCCGTAATCCCAAGGTGCTCTCGCTGTTGAAAGAGTTCCACGACGCACAGAAAATGATCGCCGCCATCTGTCATGGTGGCTGGATGCCCATCTCGGCCGGGATCTACAAGGGAGTCACCGTCACCGGATCTCCCGGTATCAAGGATGATCTCATCAACGCTGGAGCGAAATGGGAAGACAAGACCGTCGTGGTCGATCGGCATTTCGTCAGCAGTCGCCGCCCCGGTGATCTCCCTGATTTCTGCCGGGCGATGATTCACCTGCTTGAGGAACAACCGATCGCTTAAAATCGTGTGAATGGTCGAATCGTCGGGTGAGCCTGCCCCGGGGCGCGATTATACTGGAGGCGTACTCTGCCGAGGCCATGCGCGCCCCGGATTTTACCTAACAGCAATGAAAGGCATTTTGCGTTCAATGAATACACTTTCAACAGGAATCGCCGCCATGGTGATCGCTCTGGCAACCACGTTTGGCTTTTCGGCATCGCATGTAAATGCGGTGGAGATCGTTGCTCACCGGGGAGCGTCGTTTGATGCGCCGGAGAACACGCTCGCCTCGGTCAATCTGGCGTGGGAGCAGAACGCGGACGCGGTTGAGATCGACATTTACCTGACCAAAGACAACAAGATTGTCGCTTTTCACGACAAGACCACGAAACGCACGGGCGGAGGTCAGGATATCGCGATTGTCGATCAGACGCTCGCCGAACTGAAGAAGCTCGACGCGGGCAGTTGGAAGGAGGAAAAATACAAGGGCGAACCGATCCCGACGCTCGACGAGATTCTGCCGACGATTCCGGAAAGCAAACGACTCTTCATTGAAGTCAAATGTGGGCCGGAGATCGTTCCCTTTCTCAAGGATGATCTCGCCAGGGCGGGTAAGGATGCCGATCAGACCTGTGTGATCAGTTTCAACAGCGATGTCTGTCGGGATGTGAAACAGGTGATGCCGGAGCTCAAAGTCTTCTGGCTTTCCGGACAGCGCCGTGACAAGGAGACCGGGGAGTGGGGCCCGCCGCTGGAAGAACTCATCGCGACCGCGCAACAGATTCACGCTGACGGTCTCGACTTGAATGCCAACGAAAAGATCGACGCCGCTTTCGTCAAACAGGTCAAAGACGCCGGGCTGGAACTGTATGTCTGGACGGTGAATGATCCCGCGGAAATGCTGCGACTTACCCGCGCGGGGGTCGATGGCATCACCACCGACCGGCCCGGTTACATGCAGGCGGTTCTGGACAAATAAGTCAGCCGCCCGATAATAAGGATTGGCAAATAAACCTCGTCTGCTAATATGAAAGCAGTCGAGGTTTTTGTTTTCGTCCCATCATCTCTCACCACCTCTCATCACTTCGTTCGCGGCTCCCCTGCTCATTCCTGTCTATCCACGCGAGCGGAACAGTCAAAGGCCTTCCCGTATGAGGCATCGTCTGCTGTCAGCTGTACGATCAATCAGGCTTATCCCCTCGATTGGCCTGCTACACCTCTCCCCCACCCCGCTCTACGCCGGCATGCCGACGGTCAATCTAACGGAATATGGCGTGTACCGTATTTCGACGTTTTCGTTCTTCCTGGCGGGATATCTCGGTGCGACTTTCGTCATCTACAAGGTCTGGAACAGCCTGCAACAGGATTACGAACGTCTCCCCCGGCTGACATTCAAGTCCGCCTTGCTGGCGACCGCCATCTGGGGGGCGATGTTCGTGCTGGTACTGACGATGATCTCCGGCGCGCGGGAACTGATGACGCCCGGTGCATGGGAGCGTAACGGAGCTGTCTATAAACTCAAGGAACCCACGATCGAAGAGATCACTCCGGCGGACGAGGAAGCAGCTCGAATCGAACGGCGTCAGAAACTGGAGCGTTTGCAGGGGCAATTGTGGGTCTACGCATTGCAGCACGAGGGGAAATTCCCGCAGAGTATCGAAGAGTCCGATTTTCCATCGGAAGCCTGGACGGTTCCGCGGCAGTTCGAGATTCAATACGTCTACTACGGTGGCCTGCAACCGGGGGGACAATCGGCGGCGAAACCGCTCGTCGTGGAGCCGGGAATCGTCGACAGTTCCCGGTATGTGATGTTCACTGACGGGTCGATGGCATTGCTCGACGGTCAGGAACTGCAGAAACTGCTGCCTGATTCCGGAAGCGATCAACCAGAGTCAAGTGATCAGTCGGAGAACAGCTCCGATGAATGATTTGGCCCCCTCCCCTCGGCGAATTTCGCGTCGCGCCAAACTGATCATCGGCATACTGATCTTCTTTGGCGTTCTTTATTTCTTCCGCATCGTCATGTTGCCCGCGGAGTTGATCTTCTATGCATTGACCGGCTGGATTCATTTCCTCATTCGCAATTTGTCGGAAATCCGAGCCGACAAAGAGAGCATCCTCGTGGGAAGCATGTCGCTCGTGCTGCTCTTCGGGTTGATTTATCTCTTCGGACGCCGCTGGATTTCGACCACGTGGTCAATCGGACGCAGCATCGCCATCGTCGGACTGACCATCGCCCTGTTTGTGTCGGGGTTTGCCGTGGTCGGGGCTACAACGTTTTGCCTCTCGTACCCGAACGATGATGCTTGGACCGAGAACGGTTTCAATCGCTTTGTGCAACGACGGCGCGTACTCCGCGACCTCGCGGTCGCAACTCAAAATTACGCCGCAATCCAAAAAGCCTTTCCCGTCTATGCTGACACAGGCTCGCGTGCGAAAACGGATCACAACTGGCAGACGCACCTGTTGCCGCATATGAACCAGAGCACTCTCTACGAAAAAATTGATCTGGGGCTGCCCTGGAATCATCCCGACAATAGAGTTGCTTTCTCAACGCCCATCCCGCAGTATTCGATGGACTATCGGAATGATCCGTACATCGATCCGAAATCCGGTTACGCGCTCTCACGTTACTCGGCCAATGCCGGATTATTTGCCACCTCGAAGCGTCTTACACCCGATGAAATAACAGACGGTCTGTCGAACACGCTCCTGATCGGCGAGATCAATCAGAACCTGCCTCCTTGGGGGAAACCGGGCGGCTGGCGCGATCCTGGTCTCGGTATCAACAAAAGTCCGCACGGTTTCGGCGGGCATGTAGCCGGGGGCGCCTTTTTCGTGCTGGCGGATGGATCGGTGCAGTACTTCAACGAAGATACCGACCCCGCGCTGCTGCAGAAACTCAGCACGCCCAATGGTGGGGAATCCTTTGAACTGGGGGAGACGGTTCGATGACGGATCCGGATCCACAGGGTGATTCTCCCAATAAATGGCGAGGTGTGTATACCTGGAAGGAGATTTGTGTCTCGTTGCTTCTGTCTCTCTTTCCCTTGATGTTCTGCGGCGGTATCGTGTTTCCGGCACAGATAGTCTGGTATCTCTCACTGGGCTGGGCTTATTTTCTCTTCCAGACCCCCGCTAACTACAGCTGGAATCGTGAAACCCTCTTGTTGGGAGTGGTCTCCTTCGGTGTCTTCATCGCGCTGATTCATGTCGCGGGAAGTCGTTTCGGTGGGATCGGGTGGTCGTGGAGGAGAACAGCTAAATTGGTGACACTTTCGACTGCCGCCTTCGTCGTTGGGATCGCCTTCGTCAGTCTCACGCATCTGACACTTTGGACGATCAGGAGCGAAGGAGCTTTGATCAGTGATGGACGTGAACCTGTCTTCCGGTCGATGGATCGCAACAACCTGAAGCGATTCGGAATTGCGCAGCACATTGTTCACGACATCGATGGACATTTCCAGACAGACGATGGAGAAGCTGAAATCGCTTCTCCTCCGCACAGTTGGCAGACTCATCTTTTGCCGCACATGGAGGCCAATGATCTGCATCGGCGTATCGACTTCAGTAAACCCTGGTTTGCAGACGAAAACAAACCGGTCTTCCAGACGGAGGTCGATTTATTCACTTCTCCCGGAGACATTCCGACCACCGATCCGAAAACAGGCTACGCGCTCACCTCTTACAGTGCCAACTCGCGTCTGCTTAGTATCTCGGGCAAACTGACGCGCGACGCCATAACGGATGGCACCAGTCAGACGATCATGGCGGGGGATATCATCAACAACCTCCCGCCGTGGGGCAAACCGGGTAACTTCCGCGACCCCGCTCTCGGCATCAGCAAATCTCCCCACGGTTTCGGCAGTAGGTTCACTGGTGGCGCCTTCTTCCTGATGGCCGACGGCTCCGTGCAATGGTTCGGCGAGGGCATCGCCCCCGAGGTAATCAAAGCCCTCGCCACCCCCACCGGTGGAGAGAGCTTCAAAGTGGAAGACGTCATTGACTGAAGCACGCCAGTCAAGAACGCTGAAAAAGAACTGATCGAGCATTGACTTTGCTGTGCAAAGTTAATTATAGTCCAGCCACCAATGCTCGTGCTTTCGGAGTGATACCTCTTCAAGGAGTCGCTGATGTTCTTCTGGCGCGCGCTGCGTGAACTTGATCAGATCCTGCGAGGGGAGAAGACCCGGCCGCAGGCGCTGCGAACAGCGAGTCTCGATATCTCCCTCGGGCGGATTGTGGTGATGATCCTCGTGCTGGGGATGCTGTATGGGCTCTGCATGTCGGTCTTCGCGATGACGCAGAACTACCCCGGCCATCACCTGCAGACGTTGGCCTCGATGATCAAGGTCCCCGCCCTCTTTCTGTTGACACTCTTGATCACCTTTCCGTCGCTGTATGTCTTTAACGCGCTGGTCGGCTCCCGGTTTGGCGTTGTGGAACTACTGCGATTGATTATCGCCGCGCTGGGGGTGTCGCTGGCCATGCTCGGGTCGCTCGGCCTGATTGTCGCCTTCTTCTCCGTCAGTACGACAAGTTACGCGTTCATGATTCTGCTGAACGTCTTTATCTTCACGGTCTCCGGCTTTCTCGGACTGAAGTTTCTCCTGCAGACATTACATCGGATGTCAATCCTCGCGGCGGACGAGAAAGGGGAACCGGAGAGCGTGGAAGCGAGTCACCCTCCGAACGACGATTTTGAAATCGAGGTCGTCGAGGAACCGGAGAAGAACAGCGGGCCACTGGCCAAACTTTACGGCCCGATTCTGGGTGGCGAGGTGAAGACTGTCTTCCGCTGCTGGATCGTCGTATTCGGTCTGGTCGGTGCCCAGATGAGTTGGGTGTTGCGTCCCTTCATCGGCGACCCCAATACGGAATTCGCGTGGTTTCGACCGCGCAGTTCTAACTTCTTCGAGGCGGTCGTGAACACCTTCCTCAGTCTGTTTCAGTAAGAGGGTGATGTGATGGCCTCTTATCTGCAACAGGCCGACCACCTGCTCCGTCCCCGCGGGCAGGCTCTACCCTCCCTGCGTGTGCTTCCCTTACTGGTGATCGTACTCGGAGGGGGGTACGGCGCGGTGATGGGGACATACGGCGGATTGTCGGCGGATCGGCTGTGGCAGGTGGTGTATTCCGGCACGAAGGTTCCCCTGCTCCTGCTCGCGACCTTCTCCATCAGTCTGCCCAGTTTCTTCGTCGTGAATACCCTGGCGGGACTGCGAAATGATTTCGGCAAAGTCCTTTCGGCCCTGCTGGCAACTCAGGCTGGGCTGACAGTGATCCTTTTTTCGCTCGCGCCCTATACCATCCTCTGGTATCTGTCGTTTGATGACTATGGGCGGGCGATCCTCTTCAATGGGCTGATGTTCGCCGTGGCGAGTATCTCGGCCCAGTTCATTCTGCTCAAATTCTATCGCCCCCTCATTCGCCAGAATCCCCTGCACCGGCTGATGCTCGTCCTCTGGCTGCTCATTTACAGTTTCGTAGGAATTCAAATGGGCTGGGTTCTCCGCCCATTTATTGGCAGCCCGGATGAACCGGTGGAGTTTTTCCGCGAAAACTCCTGGGGGAACGCTTACGAAATGGTCTTCGGAATCATTCAGCGGTCCTTTGGCTTCTGAAATCGAAACTGTTTTTCACCAGTTCATCCCGAACTCGCCGCGGCCCCGCCGTGTCGACATCGTTGCTGCCGCGTAACTTGCGGAATTGAATGATTCTGCTAAACTACGTCGCACCAGCAATGCTGGACGCACCCGTAGCTCAATTGGATAGAGCACCGGTCTTCGGAACCGGGGGTTGGGGGTTCGAATCCCTCCGGGTGTACTTAAAGACCTTGCTTTCTCTAAGGAAGCAAGGTCTTTTTTCATTTCCTGACTGCCGTTGGTTTTCGCCGGAATATCGCCGCGATCGACCGGTCTGCACTTGTCTCATTGCTCTTTCTGAGGTGAGATCAAGAGATTGATACAATATTCCTGCCGCGCACCCGAACAACACGAGAGATAACCGCCACGTTCTCTATCGTTTCTCCGGAGTGAACCATGAAGAAGACAATCAATTCGTATCTAGCCGTGATCGCGCTGTCTCCCCTGCTCCTGATCACCGGCTGCAATCGGGGAAATCCGCAGGAGCACAAGGCGGCGGGCGATACTTTTCTGGCTGCGGGAAACGAGGCGGCGGCGATAGAAGAATACACCATCGCGGTCAGTCTCGATCCGGACTACCGGGATGCTTACATCGCGCGTGGAAAAGCGCACAGAGAGGCATTGCTGCTCGATAGAGCAGTCGCTGATTACACTCAATCGCTCAAAATCGATTCTCGCGACCCGGAGGTTCTATTTGAGCGGGCAACCGCCTATCTGCATAACAGGGAATACGATAAGGCAATTTCCGACTACACCAGTGTTATCGACTACCGACAAACCAGTATTGATTTTCAATACCGTGGTTTCGCTTACCACCACCAGAAAAACTTGGATCGTTCGATCGAGGACTATAACCGGGCGTTGGAACTCGATCCGAAAAACGATGCTGTCTACCTGTGGCGAGCGCGGACCTGGCAGGATGCGAAGAATCTCGAAAAGGCACTCGCGGACATCGACATTTATATCGAGCGTGCTCCGGAGTCTCACCCGGGTTATTTCACGCGTGGAGAGATCTATCTCGAACAGAAGGAATACGAAAACGCAATCGCCGATTTCACTCAAACAATCGAACTCTATCCCAATTCACCGGTAGCATTGCGCAATCGCGCCGAGGCCTACGTCGCACTCGGCGACGAAGACAAAGCGTCGGCGGATCGGGAGCAGGCGGCTTCGCTTGAGGAGGAATAAGCAAATTCCCTGCTAGCCAACACAAACGAAAAAAAGGCGTTCGGAAATGAGATTCCGAACGCCTTTGTCCTTTGATTCAGATGACCATTTGATTCAGGTCAGATCAGCGAGTGATGTTTCAGTCGGAAAGCACCACGACGGAGTTGGCGACGAGTTCCACGTGACCTTCGATTTCGAAGAAGTCTTCATCCATCTCGCCACTTACACTGACGCGATCTCCTACGCCAATTCGCTGGTAACCGTCATTATCAAGCGGATTATAGGACATCTCTTCTGTTTCGACTCGCAGCTGGTTTGTTCCGGTACTAATGACGAATTCATCATCGTCTGGATCAACCGAGGTTACCGTTCCCCGGATCGTGGCGGCGGCAGGAGCGACGACGTTCGTGTCCATGTACCACCAGTTGCTCCAGTCGTAGTCGTCGGTATCCGCGTCGGCAAAGAAGTAAGTACCGAGTTCTTCGATATAGACGCTGCTCGCATCGATAGAGGTCGTTTCGAAGAAGTCGTCATCGATAACGCCGGTCACGCGAACTTTCATTCCCTTGTCGAAGCGATACTCGGTGGAATCCCGATCGTCATCATCCATCTCCACGGAGATCGTTCCCGCTCCGTAGTTGAGCACGAAGGAATCTTCACTGACGGAATCGACCGTCCCATCCAGACTGATCCAGGTATCATCTGCCTGGGCATATGGATTTTCGTTCTGAGCCATGCCCGCTGTACTCCACAGCAGAATCGCTGAAAGTGTCATAAGCGAGGTCGCTAAAAGTCTTGAATTCATCATGTTTTCTCCCGCGTATTGATGTAAGCGTAAGTTGCAAAAATGTTTCACATTGTCCTTACATCTTTGGCAGCTCTCGCTTGAGTTTGTACCGGGCGGGTGAAGAGACGAGACTTGGGCATGGTGGGGAGCCAGCGGGTGGGGAAAACTCCCATGCCCAAGTTCACAGCAGGAAACGCCGGGCGATCCAGTCCGCATACGCATGTTTCAAGGGGAGGTCGAAGTCCGTACAGATCCGCCGTCTCCGGGAAACGACACTCGCGCCGGTTCGTGGGTCAGTCCCCTGCTTGTCGTATTCTTCCTAATACAGACCGGTCCCCCGCTTCTGCCAGGCGGGTACGTCTTTGAAGTTGATGCCGAATCCGAACAGCAGTTCATTCTTTTCCGCGACAGGCATACCCAACGTTTCCCGGGTCGCCGTCTGCGGGTCGCGTCCACTGCGTCGGAGCGTCCAGTAGCACCAGGCGTTGAGCGCGTTCCGAGCGGCATCTTCATTCCGCCAGCGGAAATAGTCGATGACAAGTTCCGGGTTGGGTAATTGGGAAATGCGACAATCGAAACACGCAGGTCGACCGAGCCGAATAGAAAACTGAGCACTCGCTTCGCCCGCGAGGGTCGAGTTGAGTTTTCGCAGTTTGCGTCCGAACAGGGCTTCATCCCGATCAAGCAGCAGAGAGATTTCATCACTCTGCGTGTAGGCATAACGAACTCGAAATCCGCACGTCATCAATGATCGCGCTGTCTCGGTCATCAAATCGCGAAACCGCTCGTCGAATGGAGCATCAAACCGGGCGACTTCCCTGGTCAATCGTGTGAAACTGCGTCCATCAAGGCGCGCCACCATATAGATCTCCGGCAGCACGCATTGGTCAGACGCTGTTTCAAAAACGCGCATCTTCCTGTCGAACTCATCAAAATTCATTCTTCCAATCCTCAATAAGAAACCCGGAATCCCCAAGGCGTACGTATTTCAAGTCATCGAAGCCCTCGGCCATGGAAGGCAGTTCCAACTTCGCGGCCGTTGCCAGGATGGCGACGTCCGGAACTCGATTGTTGCGACCCGAATTGCGGGCGAGACATTCCGAAACCTGCGACCGGAAGTAATACCCGACAACGCGGTAGTTGGCCTTCCGTGCGACGTCGATATACTTCTTTCGATCCGCAATCCGGGGATTCGTGTTTTCGACCACGAAACGTTGCTGTGTTTCGAGGCATGCGGTGAGAATACGTTGTTCACGGTATCGCGTACGCAGTTGGTCGAGACTGATGCGCACGTGCTTGTCGAAGAACCGTTCGCGGTAAAATGTCGATTTGCCCGAAGCCTGTAGTCCGATAAAGATGATCGCATCCATTCGCCTGCCCCAAATAAAACAGCCCAACCGATGCCCTGAACCGGTTGGGCTGTTGTGATTCACTGTCTAAAAGTAGTGGTCCCGGTTCACGCCATCAAAAGCAGCCTTTCTTCAGACAACATCTTTTGAAGCGTTTACCGGAATGACAGGGGCAGAGGTCGTTCCTCCCCAGCTTTTCTTCCAGCTGTTTCTCGCCGTGGACAATTCGCACTCCCCGTCCGACTTGTGTCTCGGACGGGAATCCACGACGACGCTTACTCATCGTCTCGAAAAAAGGGCCGCTCGTCGTTCTGGTCGTGATGCTGATTACTCATGGGAAACCTCCTGATAATGAATGTCGATCAGTTTTCTCTTTTTTTCGGACACGGTCAGGCCAAAATGGTTCGGGAAGCAAAATGAAAGTGCTTCAGGCGGGAGCCAATTTGTTTGCCATCTGAAACAGCGACTCCTGAATGGTCAACGCTCGCTAAAAAAGTGAACTATCCGAAATCGGAGAGAATGATTTTCAGAATGACGTAAGCTTATGGACCACAACGAGCGCAATATCATCCCATTGAATCTGTTTATGATTGCATTGACCGCTCTCAGCTGGGCGATATTTCTGCCGTTATGGTCCACTTTGATCATTGCCCTTCCCATTTGTCTTGCGCTCTCCTGGTTTGCCCGCGACAGGTACGGTGGAATGCAGGTCGTGATGGTCGTCGCTCCCGGTTTGTTTTTCGGAACACTTGTGTTAGCAGAAAAATATCAGGATGCCAAAAACTCGGCATCCGAAGTCTCATTTGGTCAACTTATCTGGGAATTTGTCGCTGCGGCTTTGATGGTGCCGCTCGCAATAAGTGCTTTTTTTGCAGCCATCGTGGGAATTATTTTTCTGCTTGAATGGTTTCAGCGTAGGAGGGCCGGAATAGCCACTTCTTCGCGAACCGAGGAAAATGAAACCCCGCCCCAAGAGTGACTGGCCTGTCACCTTGGTCCTTTACGGTGGAAAACGGCCCGTATCTGAGCCTTCCTCCCAATTCCCGCGCTTCATTTCCCTCGAAAATGCTATAGTATAAACGTTGCCTTATTCGTCATTCCTCTACCTCCCTCCTCACTCTCACACCTGTCGAGGATTCCCTTGCGCTATTTTTGTTTTTCTCTCGCCCTGCTGCTGGTGGGCTCTCTCTCTGCACCGCGTCTAAAGGCGGAAGAGCGGGTGGAGTACAATCGCGATATCCGGCCGATCCTGTCCGACAACTGCTTTCAATGTCATGGACCGGATGAAGAGTCGCGCGCGGTGGATATGCGGCTCGATCTGCGCGAGAGCGCGATTGCGAATATCGGGGATCTCGCCCCGATCAAACCGGGGGACGCGGAGCATTCCTCTGTCCTGTTGCGGGTCACGGAGAGTGATCCTGATCTGCGGATGCCTCCCGCCGAGACGAAAAAGCAATTGACCCCCGAGGAGATCGAACTGCTGCGGAAGTGGATCGACCAGGGGGCGGAATACCAGGAGCATTGGGCCTTCCTGCCGATCCGGGATGATGAACCTCCGATTGTGGAGCATCCGGGCGTCGATCATCCCATCGATCGTTTCATTGTGCGAAAGCTCGAACAACAGGGGCTCTCCCCTGCTCCTGCGGCCGAACCGGAGACGGTGATTCGCCGCTTGTATCTCGACCTGATCGGCCTGTTACCGGAACCCGAACGGGTTGACGCGTTCCTTTCCGCCTGGGAAGAGAACCGTGAGAAAGTCATTGATGAACTCGTGGACGAATTGCTCGCCAGCAAACATTACGGCGAACGCTGGGGCAGACACTGGCTCGATCAGGCCCGCTATGCCGACTCGCACGGTTATACGATCGACAGCGCCCGGAACATGTGGCCTTATCGCGATTGGGTGATCAATGCACTCAACGACGACATGCCGTTCGATCAGTTCACGATCGAGCAACTCGCGGGCGACTTGCTTCCCGAGCCGACGAAGTCGCAACAGGTGGCCACCGGCTTTCATCGGAACACTTTGATCAACCAGGAAGGGGGAACCGACGACGAGCAGTTCCGCAATGAAGAAGTCGTCGACCGCGTGAATACCACCGGGGCCGTCTGGCTCGGATTGACTGTGGCGTGTGCTCAATGTCATACGCACAAATTTGACCCGATCACACATCGTGAATACTTCCAGCTGTTTGACTTCTTCAACCACACCGCAGACGTCAACAACGACGGTCCGACGGTAAAAGTGAGCGCAGGAGAAATGCTGCTCGACGACGTTGACCCCGAGAGGCTGGAAGAGATTGCGCTCGCGGAACGGCAACTCGAGGAATTGAATCAGAGTCAAGCAAGTCGGCAGATCAAATGGGAACAATCCTTGTTGGAGTCGTCAGCAAGTCAGCCGGTCACCGAGTGGACTCCGATCGAACCGACGGATGCGCAGGGTTTGTCGGAAACAAAGTTCACAACACTCGATGACGGCTCGCAGTTGATAGAAACCCAAACCGCGCGGGATGTTTACACGCTCACTTACGCGGCCCCCACGGCACCGATCGCGGCGTTGCGATTGCGCGTGCTCCCCCATGAGAGCCTGCCACAACAGGGACCGGGGCTCGCCTCGAACGGGAACTTTGTGCTGACCTCGATTGAGTTCCTGCAGAACGGGAAACCGATGGGCGTCACGCTCGCTCAGGCCGATCATTCGCAGCCGGACTATCCGATCTCCGATGCCGTCAATGGCAAGCCCGATTCCGGTTGGGCAATCAATATCGGCAACGGTTCCGCTCCCGGCGCGAAAATGAATGCGGCCCACGAGGCGCACTTCACCCTGGAGGAACCGCTGCTCCCCGCCAATGGCCCTGTCACGATCATCATGCGGCACGAGTTGAATGATACCTACAACATCGGCCGGTTTGCCTTCGATGTGTCTCCTACCGCGCCCGCGCCGCTGAGCGACGAATCGCTTCTTCAACTGGTGAGAACGCCCGCCGACAAACGGAGCGACGAACAGAAGAAACAATTGGCGACGAAGTTCGCCGATCATGATGTGGAACTGGCCGAAGCGCGTCGGAAACTTGCCGGGCTCAAACGGGATCTCGGTCTCGGTAAAGAAGTCAATGCGATGGTGATGCAGGAGATCGCGCAACCGCGCGAAACTTACATCCATATTCGCGGTGACTTCACCCGGAAGGATAAAAAGACGGGACTGCTCTTCTCCGATACGCCAGCGGTCTTCCCGCCCCTCGAAAAAACGGGAGAGCGCGCCAACCGGCTCGACCTCGCGCGCTGGCTGGTGAGCGATGACAACCCGCTGACGGCGCGGGTCACCGTGAATCGAATCTGGATGCGTTACTTCGGTGAAGGGCTCGTCAAAACAGAGAACGATTTCGGAACGCAAGGCTCGTATCCCACTCATCCGGAACTGCTCGACTGGCTCGCCCACTACTTTATGGAATCAGGCTGGTCGATGAAGAAGCTGCACAAGCTCATCGTCACCTCAGAAACGTATCTGCAATCTTCCTGGAACCAGGAAGAACTCGAGGCGGTGGATCCGCTCAACCAGTTGCTGGGTCGGCAGAATCGGATACGGCTCGATGCGGAGATCCTGCGGGACGTCAGTCTCTCGGCGAGTGGTCTGTTGAATTCCGAAATTGGCGGTCCCAGCGTGCATCCGCCGCAACCGGAGGGGGTCTACTCCTTTACTCAGAGCAAGAAGGACTGGACGGCCGACACTGATGGCGATCGTTATCGCCGCGGCATGTACACCTTCTTCTATCGAAGCGCCCCCTACCCCTTCCTGACGACGTTCAACATGCCCGACATGCAGTCGGTCTGCACCCGCCGCGTTCGTTCGAATACGCCGCTGCAATCATTGACGATGGCGAATGACGCGTCCATTTTTGAGTTGGCTCAAGGCCTCGCGCTACGAGTGCTGTCAGAGGTCAAGGGAGAAGACGATTCCGCCCGCCGGGAGCGGGTCGTACGTCTCTACCGGTTGTGCTACGCCCGCCCCCCCTCGGCCGACGAAGTCGAACGGGTGCTTGCTTTTGAAGCCCGGCAGCGAGAGTTGTTCACCGCCGAGCCTGAAGCAGCGAAGGCCGTCATTAATGAGCAGCTGGCTGAAATCACCTCAACTGAAAACGCCGCCGCCTGGACTGCCGTGGCGCGGGCGATTATGAATACGGATGAGTTTCTCACCCGGGAATAGGAAGTTAGCATGTCGAATTTACTTGATCGAACTCGACGACATTTTTTCAGCGACTGCGCGATGGGGGTTGGTTCCCTGGCGCTCGCGAACATCCTCGCCGGTAACGAGGCCCGCGCGAATACGTCGACTAAGCCGGCGCTCCGCAGCCATTTCGCCCCCAAGGCGAAGAACGTCATCTACATGTTCATGGCGGGCGGGCCGTCGCAATTCGAACTCTTCTCCGACAAACCGAAATTACGCGAGCTCAACGGGCAGGTTGCGCCCGATTCGTTTTTCCCCAAGGAAAAGAACTTTGCGTTCATCGGCAAAGGGGCGAAGTTGCTGGGGAGCAATCGCCGGTTCCAACATCACGGGGAGAGCGGTCTCCACCTGAGTGAACTGCTGCCGCACCTCGGCGATATTACCGATGACGTCTGCATGTTGAACGGGGTCGTCACCGATGTCTTCAACCATGGTCCCGCCAAGCTGTTTATGAACACCGGTTTTCAGGTCCCCGGCCGTCCGAGCCTCGGTTCCTGGGTCACTTACGGTCTGGGAAGTGAATCGGAAAACCTCCCGGGATTCGTCGTACTGCAATCCGGTCCGCGCGGCCCCCGCGGCGGCAACGCCCTCTGGTCGAGCGGTTTCCTCCCCAGCTCTCATCAAGGCGTCCCCTTTCGCGGGACGGGGGATCCGATCCTCAACCTGACGAGTCCGGAGGGGTTCGACCGCGAACGCGAACGGGGCTTCTATGACCTCGTCGGTGATCTCAACCGGCAGCGCTACGACATCACCCGCGATCCGGAAATCAAAACCCGCATTGCCGCGAGTGAAATGGCGTATCGGATGCAATCGAGCGCCCCGGAGCTGATGGATATCAGTTCGGAACCGAAACATATTCTCGATATGTACGGCGCAGAACCGGGAGCCAACTCGTATGCCAACAACTGCCTGTTGGCCCGTCGGATGGTGGAACGGGGCGTGCGCTTTGTGCAGCTCTATCACACGGACTGGGACCACCACGGCAACAAGGGAGATAACCTCGGCGAACCGCTGGAACAACGCTGTCGCGAAGTCGACGCCGCCTCAGCCGCGCTCGTCAAAGACCTGAAGCAGCGTGGTCTGCTCGAGGACACCATCGTTATCTGGGGAGGTGAATTCGGCCGGACCCCGATGGGCGAAGTTCGCGAGGACTATCCCGGTCGCGACCATCACATCGACGCCTTCAGTCTCTGGATCGCCGGCGGTGGTTTCAAGCCCGGCTACCAGCACGGCGAAACGGACGACCTCGGTTTCAGCGTCACATCAGGCAAAGTCCACGTACACGATCTCCACGCCACCCTGCTCCACCAACTCGGCTTCGACCACGAAAAACTGACCTACCGCTTCCAGGGCCGCGACTTCCGTTTGACCGACGTGCATGGACATGTCGTGGAAGAGATTCTGGCGTAATTCGACTCCTTGAGACAGAATAAATCGAGATGAAGTTTCTCCTCCTGATGTATGCTGAAGAAGGTGTCTGGCCGCCGGAGGAACATGCCCTCGCTGTTCAGGAATCGGTCGCGGTCTGCCAGGAACTGCACGACAAGGGACAGTACCTGAGTGCCGCCCCGCTCCAGCCCCCGTCGACCGCCGCGTGCGTGCGCGTGCGGGAGGGGAAGACAGTCGTTACCGACGGCCCGTTCGCGGAGACGAAAGAACAACTCGGCGGCTACTTTCTCATCGAAGCGGCGGATATCGCCGAGGCCATCGGCATCGCCGCCCGCTTGCCCGGCCCAAGGCGCGGTGTCGCCGAAGTGCGGCCGGTGATGGAAGTTCCCAACCTGCCCGTCAGCATTCCGCATGCGGATCAACAGCAAGCGTGACTCATTCCGCTTGTGAAAAAAGGTGGCCTCCCCCGCGGGAGACCACCTTTGACATACACCCTTCCTGCGGCGGTGTTACGACTTCACGGTGATTTTCTTATGGCTGTTTGCGGCCGCTTTGGGAAGAGTGATCGTCAACGTTCCATTCTGGCAACGGGCTTCGACCTTATCTTCCGACACGGCGCTGGGAAGTGCGATCGTCCGGCTGAAGTATCCGGTCTGGCGTTCGGTCCGATGGTACTTGCGTCCTTTTTCTTCGCGTTCTTCCTTGTGTTCTCCTGAAACTCTCAGCGTGTTGCCGCTGACTTCGACTTCGATCTCGTCGGGCTGAACACCGGGAACGTTCATTTTGACTTCAATTTCTTTCCCGGTTTCCGAAAGGTCGATCGACGGGATGTGTTCGCCGGCGAGCCAATCCCCGTTCGATTCCGACGTAAACCGGCTGAGGGCGTCGTTCATTTCTTCACGGAGGGCGGCAAATGGATCGCGACTGAACCACGAGGTAAGGTCACGACTTTTTTGTTTTGATAATGTCTTACTCATTTCAGAACTCCCTGGACTATCAGGTTGATTGGGGAATCACGTCGACCGGATTCCGATTGCTGTCACCTGTTTTGAGTGGACGGACTTTCGGCAACAGAGGTCCGATCGATCTAATGGCGATGCAAATAATTTCAGACAGTCAATGATGTAAATGAGTTTTTGCAGGCCTGCCGTTCCTGGAGTTGGCTCCTTTGTCATGCAGGTTCTTGTGCCCGCTGGCTACCAGACTTCAATATCGTTTTGAATTGATTCGACCCCTTCGGTTTTCATCACCAGTGCCTGCGCCATCTGTTTCATATGATAAGAGGGCACCCATCCTTTCAATTTCAACCGGCTGCCATCTTCGACAACCAGTACATGTTGCAACGGAATCAATCCGCTGCGATTCAAATTGTCCATGGCATTGCGACAGATAGATCCGTAAACAGGATGCGTGTTCGGCAGTTGCTCACGGTGATCAGGAAGGGTGACGTTCGTTCCCATGGGACTTTCTCATTCCTTTATGTAAAAGTAAGTTTCACCCGGTGGAAGACATTGCTGCTACAGACTGGCGACTGGCGAATAAAAAAAGCCCCGAGTGCACGGAGTGTGCAACCGGGGCTGTCATCGCCAATCTAAAGACCGAAGCGGTCTCGACATCGATCTTCAATGTCTGAGCTTTAAAATACGACAAGCATATCTAGTTGTCAATACGTGGATTTACCGTCTCGCCCGAATTTTATTCAGGTGGTCAGTTCCTCAGAGAAAGACAATCAAAGTTTGAAAGAATCTTCTGCTTCCACAATGGTGCGTGCGATCTCGATCAACTTTTTGTTTTTCTGGCTGGATAGCAATTGCAGACGCTTGAATGCTTCCGGTTCGGACATCTGCGTGCGCGCCATCAACAGGCCCTTCGCCCGTTCGATGATTTTGCGATCTTCAAGTGCCTGGCGCAGATTTATCGATTCCTGTTGCAGCGCTCGGAATTCGCGAAACCGTTGCATCGCGAGTTCAATCGACGCCTCGAGACTCTCGGCGTTGATCGGCTTGACGAGGTAGGCCATCACGTATTCTTTGAAAGCCCGTTTCATCAATTCCGGATCATGACAAGCGGAAACGATGACGATCGGCACAGGGTGGTCTTCGCGGCAATGCGCGACCGCCTCCAGGCCATCGATTCCGGGAAAACGAATGTCTGTCACGATCAGCTCCGGCGGATCCGCATGACAGAGCTGAATCAATTCCTCGCCGGAACGAGCTTTGATCGCCACCACATGCCCGTAAGACACGAGTGTTTCTTCCAGATCGCGAAGCTCAATCGGGTCGTCTTCCGCGATGGCAATTCTGAGTGAAGTGGACATGATCATGTGGTGTGTTTCAATGTCGATATCGGAGGAGCCTGCGACCCGTGCGGACATGGATACTATGATAGCGCAGGAAAAAAGGAGACTATTTCAGCTTAATCGTTTTCGACGTTTTCGCACGCGAAAAAGCCTTTCCAACTGGATAAAAAGGTGCTATTATACCGATAGATAAAACAGGCTGCTGATGAGGGTTGTCTGTTTCGGCGAAGAAAGCCCGATGGCTGCTGTAGAGAGCGGCTATCGGGCTTTTTTCGTATCGGGTGTGGACCCGACTCCAAGCGACTCGCAGATAGGAGGAAAGAACCATGTGCAGCGCTCATATCAAAACAGTGCAGGAGGCGTATCTCAACGATCATGAAGAGCTCGCCCGCCGTATCGATGACCTGAAACGGTTCTGGCATCAGGTGGACGAACTCGGTGATGGTCCGAAGTACGAGGAAATGGCGACACGAGTTGAACAGTTCCGTCGAGAACTGGAAGCTCATATCGAGCACGAAGAACAACGGCCCGATCTCTTCACGCCAACATCCGAAACGTCATCCGCATCTGAGCAGGTCGAGGAACTGCATCGTGAACACGCGGAAATGCTGCGTCAACTCGATGAGTTCAGCCAAAGGCTCAGACTGTGTGAAGGCGCCTATCACTGCTGGCATCAAGTACGGGAAGACTTCGATGACTTCCTCGATCACCTTCACGAACATGAAGCGAAAGAGGAACGCCTCCTCACGATCAGTCAGAAACGGGAACCTCAACGGGCCTGAGTCACTGAGTGACCGTCTTCAACGGATGCCTTCCCAGGCAGAACTGTATTACGGCGCGGCTTTCGCGGACTCTGCGCTCGGACGAAGACCGATCCGCTCTACCGGGATCGGTTCGAACCCGAGATCAAACGCGGGTGAATCCGGTTTGAGGTCAAAGTCCGCCGCCGTGGCCGATTCGGCTTGGGGATTACCTGTGAAGTGCGGATCTTCATCGATCAGGTTGTTTTCCTGAACGACGAGTGGTTTGGCTTTCTCTTCAATGTCGCTCCAGCGACCACCCACCGAGATATTCCTGCGAACGACGTTATACTTCGGCTTACCCGGTTCGTCGTCGAGGATGTTGATCAGGTGCGGATACCGTTCGCGCCACAGTTCGCTCTCATAAGGCATTGCTTTGAGACGCTCGGGCAAGGTGGTATCGATCGTCTCGTGCATCCAGCCCACACCGCGGGCGTCGACATGCACCGAGGGAGCACAGTCGACGAAAATATTGTTCTCGACCAGGTTATCCCGACCCCCGCCGATGAAAGCCGCCCGGCTCGCGCGGAGAAACAGGTTGCCCGTGATTTCGATCCCGCTCGCGGCGTCATCGAGATAAACCGACATGGCCCCGTGCAGGCCCGGCCCTTTGATGTCATGAAAGAAGTTGTGCCGGATGACCGTCCCCCGCGCGGTCCAGTCGCGACCCATATAGAATGCGCCCACGTCCCCCGTTTCGTAGCAGACGTTGTGGACCTCGTTGAACTCGATGATGTGATCGTTCCCGCCCAGCTGAATGGCGTTGTGCGGTCCGTCGTGGATGAGATTATGCGCGACCCGGTTGCCGACACCCTGCACCGAGACTCCGGGACGATAAGTGCGATACAACCGCCCGAAGTGATGAATATGATTGCTGAAAGCCACGTGTCCAGCTGGCGTCAATGACGGGCGGTCACCACCGAGCAACGTAATCCCCCCTTCCCCGACATCGAAGACCTCGCAGTGCTGCACGACGCACGCGTTACCATCGCGGATGTGGACGCCCACGCTACCGCCATTCAGGAGGCGACAGTGATCGATCAGGCAGGAGTCCGAGTTCCTGATATCCACCAGTGTGGAGCGGGATGCTTCGAAGGTGAGGTTGCTGAACTGAATGTTCCGGCAATCGTCGATCGTCACCACGGAAGAAATCGCGGAAAGCATCACGTCGCCAGGAGTGATTTCACCCGGCGGCCAGAAGTAAAGCTGGCGGGTTTGGCGATCGAGATACCATTCGCCCGGTTGATCGAGTTCGGAAAGGATATTCACCGCGTAATACCGCTGCTTGTTTCGGAATCCGTAGTTGTGGTACGGCGGTTTCAAACGGATGGTGTTGGTTTCCGCATCGACGCTCTCAACTTCCTCGAACGAGTCCGACCAGTCCCAGAACCAGTAGCCGTGTAACCAGACGTCGGAAGCATCCGCCCACCGATCCGCGCGATCATCGGCATAAGTGAACCAGCCCTCGCGGGTGCCCGGTATTCCGTGGCTCTTGAACCTGGTCGCGCCGACGACTTCCTGAATCGTGACGAACCCTTCATTCGGCCACCGCGCCAGTTGCATCGGTTGGTGGAGATAGAAAAGTTCCGACCGCTTACCCGCCTCGGCAACCGTCCCGAGGTCATCAAGTCCGACCTGGATCAGGTCTGTCACCATGACATGGCCGTGCGCCGCTTCGTCGATCTTCTTTAAAACACTCTGTTGCGCGAGCGGAGCGAATCCCGGCACGATGCGTGATCCCAGCAGGCGAACCGTCTTTCCGGCTTCGCCTTCAAACCGGACGACCGGTTGGTTCTCGCTGTTGAGCCCCTTGAATTCCAATGGCGCTGTCAACTCGTAGTCGCCTTCCGCCAACGTGACAACCACTCCCTCGGCGGGAATCTGGTTGTTCGAGTGGAGCGTATTGATCGCCTCGAGTGCTTTGGCTGGCGTGGCGAAGGGCTGATCGACAAAACCTGACGCCTGGTCGTTCCCGGTGGGAGAGACATAGCGCCGCATCGGCTCGGCATAAGCAAAGGCACAGACCAAGCAGAGGACGAAAGAGAGCAGCAGCTTAAAAGCAGGCATGAAGCGTTCCTGTGGTGGGAGGAGCGGGTGGGACAGTTGGGTGGGAAATTCATGGTAACCCACCGGATCACGCGACGTCCAGATTGGAGCCGTCATCGGACTCATTCGTCTCCTTCGCGGGGCCGCGATATATCTCAAGGATTAGCCAGTCGCATGGGAAATACGTGTTCATCTTACGGAGGATGCTTTATACTGATCTGGTCCCACCCCGTCTCTATCTCTGGAGTCGAACCGTGCCTCGTCCCACCCGGGCAACGATCTGCCACCTGCTGCTGGCCTCTTGCCTGCCCTTGTTTTTGCCTGGTCTCTTTCCTGCGGAATGCCTGAGCGCCGAACCGGCCGATGTTTCATTTGCGCGAGTGCAGCAGATTCTCAAGAACCAATGCGTGAAGTGCCACGGACCTCTCGGCCCCGAGGGATCTCTGGATCTCAGCACACCGGCCGCGATTCTGAATGGGGGCGATAGCGGAGCCGCCGTCAGCCGGGGGAACCTCGAGGACAGTCCGCTCTGGCAGCGCGTAGCCGCGCACGAAATGCCGCCCGAGGCTCCGCTCGACGAGGAGTCGCGACAGGTTCTGCAAGCATGGATCGAGACGGGCGCGCCGGGATTGCCGGAGAAAGTAACCCCCGAGGATTTGATTCACTGGTCCTTCCGTAGTCTGCAGGCGACGGACCAACTCATTCCTTCCGCCGCGGAAGCAAGCAACGTCGCTGCCGAAAATCCGATCGATCATTTCCTTCTGCCCGGTTTGAAATCGTCGGGACTCGATTTCAGTCCGCAAGCCGACTCGGCCACTCTGCTTCGGCGCGTCAGTCTGATGCTGACCGGCATACCGCCGACGCTCGATGAGCAGGAACGGTTTCTCAACAACAGCGATGCCGATGTGTACGATCAGATCGTCGAGTACTACCTCGCCTCACCCCACTACGGTGAGCGTTGGGGCAAGTTCTGGCTGGATGCCGCCGGCTACGCCGACAGCAATGGCTACTTCAATGCCGATACCCCGCGACCTCTCGCGTGGAAGTACCGCGACTATGTTGTTGACGCCTTCAACGATGATAAGCCCTTTGATCAATTCATCCGTGAGCAGATCGCCGGAGACGAGTTGTCCGGATATCGCCCTGATGCCGAAGTGACACCGGAGATGATCGAGCAGTTGACCGCGACACATTATCTCCGCAATGCGCAGGATGGTACCGACAGCAGTGACGGCAACCCGGACGAACTGCGAACGGACCGCTACAGCGCCATTGAAGGGACGATGCAGAACGTATCGACATCTCTACTGGGATTGACGATTCAATGTGCCCGCTGTCACTCGCACAAGTTTGAACCGATCTCCCAGGAAGAATACTATCAATTCCAATCGTTCTTTTATCCTGCCTTTAATGTCGAGAAATGGCAGAAGCCCGCGACGCGAATCGTTGAGGCCGCACTCCCCGCAGAACTGGCGGTATGGGAAACAGAAAAGAACGAACGGGAAATGCGACTGGCAACGCTTGAGGAAGACCTGCGTACATGGTCGCGCGAAAATCGTCCGCAGGGCGAAATGCTGTTTGAAGATGACTTCACGACCAGCAACCTCGATCTCAAACTACGCTGGAGCGATACCGCCCCCGGCGATGATGTACCCGGCAGTTCGCTCCCCATCAAAATCGGCGAACCCTCGGAAGTTCCCGCTTTCTACAGTAACGACGCCGGCCATCTGGTAATTGATGCCAGCCAGGCCGCTGGTCAGGACAGTTGGAACTCCACGCAGCAGATGTTCGAATGGGCGCCTGCAGAGATCGGGGAATGGATCCAGGTCAGCTTCGATCTGGTGGACAACCGCCTGAATTCGGAGTCACCCGCGGCACTCCGCATTGGCTATGGTATCGCCCTCCACGATTACAACGACAACTCAAGTATCAGTGGAGGGAATGTTGTTTTTGAAGGCGGCGTTCCGGGGGGCGGCGCGGCGATGTACTACGATCTCCCCGGCGGAGACTCGGTCCCCATGGACCGTATTGGTGATCGCGAGTATGCACCCGGTCACAACTACGGCGTCCGTTTGACGCGTACCGGCGAGGACAAGGTGGAACTGCAACACCTTGTTGATGGCGTTCCTGAAGGACGCACGCAGCACCTGAAACCGAATCAACTTCCCGCGGGAGGTTTCGGTTTTGTTTATTATCAGGGCCGCAGTTTCATCGTTGACAACGTGCGTATTGAACGGACACCGCTCTACTCCGACGATTTTGACATCGCGTGGAAGGCGTACCATGAGGAGGATCAAAAACGCCGCGACGAAATTGATACGCTGCGGCAGGAACTGACCGATCATCTGACCACCAAACCGGGCCGCATCGCGTGGGTCGCGGATTATTCCGGCGACGCCCCTGATGTACCGCTGCTCGTCCGCGGAGGTCATTCCGATCCCGGCGAACTGGTCGAGCCCGCCCCTTTCTCGATCCTTTGCGACAGTGATGAGAATGGCGAACTTCCGGAATTTAAAATTACGCCTCCGCATGCCGATTCCACCGGACGTCGCACCGCCTGGGCGAATTGGGTGACGCGCGAGAATTCACGTCCCGCGGCGCTGATGGCGCGCGTGCAGATGAACCGGTTGTGGCAGCACTACTTCGGAACAGGGATCGTCTCGACCCCCGATAACCTCGGTTACAGCGGCGACCGCCCCACTCATCCGGGGCTTCTCGAGTTTCTCGCGAGTTATTTCGTAGAGCACGGATGGAGTCGTAAGGACGTGCATCGGTTGGTCCTGCACTCGCGTCTGTTCAAGCAGTCCAGCCAGCACAATGAAGACGCCTATACCGTGGATCCGGACAACAAACTTTACTGGAAGTTCCCGAGGCAGCGGCTGAACGCGGAAGGGGTGCGCGATGCCATGTTGTATGTGGCAGGATCGTTGGATACTGCTACTGGAGGGCCATCCGTGATGACCTCGCGGGATGATGCCGGAGTCACCGTCGTCGATGAAACAACGCCGGGGGCGCATCGACGTTCGCTCTATCTCTACCAGCGCCGCACCCAGATTCCCGACATGTTGCAGGTCTTCGACGCACCCAAAATCGTCTTTAACTGCACCCGTCGAAACGTCTCGACTACCCCTCTCCAATCGTTATCGCTCATGAACTCGGACTTCATTCGGCGCCGCGCCGCGGAACTGGCTGCGCGGCTGGACGATGATAATTCCACGACGGAACAGGTCGAGCAGGTATTCCAGATTGTCTACGCGAGAAGACCTTCCGCCGACGAAACTACTCTGCTCTCCGGATTCCTCGAGCAGCAGAAATCGTTCTACGAGGAAGAGGCCAACCCGGCCAGACATGCGTGGATCGACTGTTGTCAGATGCTGCTCGCCTCCAGCGAGTTCCTGTATATTCAGTAAGATTCAAACAATCACAAGTCCCCATTACCCTTGCCCCGAGCGAGAAGCATCACCGATGCCGAACCCATTTCTCAGCTATGAACAACTGACTCGCCGCGCATTCCTCGGTAGCTCGGCCACCTGTATCGGTGGTCTTGCGCTGTCGCAGTTGCTGCAACAGCCGACTTATGCGAATTCGGTCTCCGCCGAAGGATTACCGAACGAGACGTTCTTTCCCCCCAAAGCGAAGAACATGATCTGTCTCTTCCAGCATGGGGGCCCGAGCCAGATGGATTTGTTCGATTACAAACCCGAACTCAATAAGTGGCATGGCAAACCGTACCCGGGGGGCGATCTCGAAATCCATTTTGATAAACAGGCGGGGAATGTGCTCGGAGCTCCGTATCAGTTCGCTCGACATGGCGAATGCGGTATGGAACTCAGCGAACTTCTCCCGCACACGTCCGGCATCGTCGACGACATCACGCTTATTCGTTCGATGCAGACCGAGTCGGTAGACCATGAGTCGGCCCTCCGCTTGATTCACACCGGCAAGTTCCTCGCCGGTATGCCGGTCATGGGCTCCTGGGTCACGTACGCGCTCGGTTCCAGTAATGAAAATCTTCCTTCCTACGTCGTTCTCACCGATCCCGGTGGACTCCCGGTGGACGGGGAGCGGAACTGGTCTTCGGAATGGTTACCCGCGGTTTATCAGGGAACCCCCTTTCGATCGGGGCCGTCGGTCGTATCCAATCTGAAGACACCCGAAGGAATCCCGCTCGCCGCCCGCAGCCAGCAACTGGAACTGCTCCGCAAACTGAATGAACGGCACTTGAAACAGGACCCCTTCAACACGGAACTCACGGCCCGATTGCAGAACTTTGAAACGGCGGCGAAGATGCAACTGGCCGTTCCCGAAGTCCTCGACATCTCCAAAGAGACGAAGGAAACCCACGAGCTATATGGTCTTGATCATCCGGATACTGCGGAATACGGGAAACGGTGCCTGCTCGCCCGCCGGTTGATCGAGCGTGGAGTGCGATTCGTGCAACTCTTTCTGAGCGGACAACCCTGGGACACCCACAGCAAGAACGCGGAGACATTGAAAGGGTTGTGTGCCCGCACCGATAAACCGAGCGCGGCACTCGTCATTGACCTCAAACGTCGGGGTCTGTTGGATGACACGATCGTCATGTGGGGGGGCGAATTCGGGCGACTCCCCGTATCACAGGGAACAGATGGCCGCGATCACAACCGGCATGCGTTCTCGCTCTGGTTCGCCGGTGGAGGATTCAAATCGGGTTACGCGCACGGGGCGACGGATGACTTCGGGTACAGCGCCGTTGAAAACAACGTCAACGTACACGATCTGCACGCGACCCTGTTTTCTCTGTTCGGAATTAACCATCACCGCCTCACGCTACCGCATGAAGGCCGCGAAGTTGGACTGACCGACGCTGAGGTCACCGGCGCCAAGGTTATGCGGGAGTTGCTCGCTTGAAATTCACAAACGGCTTTCATCATGCGATGACGCGCGGCAGGTCCCGAATCACATTTCGATGACGATCTTGCCCAGGTGATTCTGGGACGCCAGGTATTCATAAGCTTTCGGCGCTTCCTCAAACTTGAACGAACGATCAATCACCGGCTTGAGCTCGTTGACGCTGATCGCCTTGTTCATGCTCTGGAACATTTCTCGACTGCCGACATAGATCCCTCTCACGTTGATGCTCTTCATCAGAATCGAGATCGGGTTGAAATCCCCTGTCCCGCTGAGCACGCCGATGAGAGCGATATGACCGCTCATGCGGACGGCATTGATGGATTTCGGCAGCGTTCCCGCACCGCCAACTTCGACGACATGGTCGACCCCGACTCCCCCCGTCCACTGCAGTACCGTCTTGTCCCAGTCGGGGTCCTTGCGGTAGTTGACGGTGAAGTCCGCTCCAAGTTTCTGCGCGAAGTTCAACTTGTCGTCGCTGCTCGACGTTACGACCACACGGGCGCCGGCAAGTTTGGCGAACTGCAGCGCGAAGATGCTGACCCCCCCTGTTCCCAGCAAGAGCACCGTATGACCCGGCAAGGCGGGTTTGCCGCTCAAGATGGCGTGCCACGCCGTAACGCCTGCGCAGGGCAATGTAGCGGCTTCTGAGAATGAGAGATGCTCCGGAAACTTGACGACGCCCGTGGCGGGCAATTTGACGTATTCGGACAGCATTCCGTCTGCTTCGCCCCCCAGAGCAGTCCGCTGCGCCGCGTTATCACAACCGCTTGCCTGCCAGCCCGGCATGAAACAGCCTGCGACCCGGTCCCCCTTTTCGAGGCTTTCGACCCCCGGTCCCACTTCAACAATCTCCCCCGCTCCGTCGGACAAGGGGATTCTTGGAACCGGCATCTTTGGATTGTACTGCCCTTTGATCACCATCAGATCGCGGTAGTTGAGCGAACACGCTTTTACACGGACGATGACTTCACCATGGCCGGCAGTCGGTTGCGGCAGGTCGACCTGCTTCAACCCTGAAATCTCTCCTGTTTTTTCAATGTGGTAAGCGCGCATTAATGAACTTCCTGATCAAAATGATGGTGTGAATTATAAGAAGGTAAAACTGACGTCACTGATTCTGGAAAGAGCCACTGGATCTGGAAATGGCCAGTGAATGACCAATCGCAATTATCCCGACGTATTCTGCTTCTCCTGCCGTCGGCGTTCATGAGCACTCACCTCGGGGACAGTGAGGAAGCCCCAGCTAAGTGCTTGATCCTGCTGGTACTGTTTGCCGAGGTTCAGCGCCGTGGTCGCCTTGCACAACTCGTAGCCTAAATAAAATGCGTGCGATGCGTCGAGATCACCTGACTCCGCGACGATGCGATCGAAGAGTTCATACGGATCGGTCCCGTGCCAGTAACCATCGCGGTTCAGCAGATGCAGCTCTCCCCGTTCCGCAAATATGCGAAAGTTGCGATCGCGGATTTGTGACTGCATTTGCTCAAGGGCTTCCTCCCCTCGTTCATGCAGACGCGGGTCGCGGAGCATAACCAGGCTTGAGTCAATGTGCTTGGGCAGCGTCCCCAGTCCGAAACTGAAGTGCATCAAACGCCGGGCGTGATCGAATTCCTGAACAGCGGTGCGGCACCAGTTGATGACTTCGGTCGTCAGCACACTCCGGATCCTGAGTTCCTGGCAGATTCCGGCCAGCAGAAAATTGATACCGACCGAATCGACTTCGGATAACTCGGTGAGATTCCCGATCCCCATCATCATCGGCAGTTCCGGCCACCGCTGTCGCGCGTCGTAATATCGCGCGAGTGAAGCCGCGAAACCGAACCCGATCGGTTCGAGGATGGGATCAATCCGGAATGGGACTTTCTGTTCCGTCAGCTCTGCGACTGTTCGTTCGAGTGAGGCATGGTCATCAGGACGATCGGGAATCGCCACCAGTTCGACTCCCAGTTTCTTCGCCCAGGCAATGTTGCTTTGATTGCAACTGAGGACCAGTTCCGCCCCCGCAGCGACAGACTCACTGACTTCGCGTTCGTCGAAACTGTCGACAGAGATACGGAACCCTTCTTTGACTAGCAAGCGCGTGACGTCTCCGACGCGCGACCATTGTTCGCCCGGAATGCATCCGAGGTCGATGAGGTCCGCTCCCGACGCGCGGAACCGGGATGCCATCTCCATGATCGCTGCATCCGTCATCCGCGGACCATGGTTGATCTCGGCGATGATCTCCGTCGTGTATTCACTCAAGTCCGGCGGTTCCCGTTCCGACGCACCGAAGTAAAGCGGAAGATCATACATGTCCTTGGGGCCTCGCTCGAACGGAATGGAGAACTCGGCGGAGAGCTGGTCGAGAGATCCCTGGCACCAACCCGGGACGACCACCTTGTGAAACTGATCGGGGGAAATGCCGGGGCGTCGTTTCGATTGATTCAGCTTCCGCGTAACCCAGTCGGTATGCATCAAGGCGGCGACGCTGATGCCGAGAACTTCAATGTCGTACTCGAACTGATGTTGCTTCGCTAATCGCGGGAGCAGGTCACGCAGCGCAGGTTCCGCGAGTCGACCGGTGAGGAACAGAATGCGGGGAATGGATTCTGTATCGGCCGACATCGGAAAGACTCGCCTCGC
>PABD01000147.1 GCA_002702685.1 Planctomyces sp. | reverse complement strand
CGACCGAGTCGGACCGCATCGATCCGAAATCCGGCGAATACGTTCTTTACAAATTCGAACTCGCGCTTCTGCTGACACTCACGCGTCAACCTGAAGAAGCAGCCAAAGAGTACGAAGTTGTCTTCGACGCGATGCGACACCCTGAAAATTATAAGCTCGACGCTCAGATTCAGGCTCGCCTGATGGCGGATCGCTCTCAGTCTCTGGAACGCATCGGTCGCGCCTTCCTCGAAGGGAACCGCCTCGATCTTGCGGAAGAAGCATTCCAGGCCGCTTCCGAATTCGGAACCGGTAAACCGGCCATCCTCGGCTACAACCTGGCCGCCGTTTATCTCGCGAAGGAAGAATACGAAAAAGGGCTGACGAACCTGCAGGCCTACTTTGATGCCGGTCTCAAAAACAAGGGACGCGAAGCTTACGAGTTGCTCGAACAACTCCTCGCGAAACTGGATCGTTCGAGTGAACTCATTCCCAAACTGGAAAAACTAGTCGAACAGGATCCGCGCAATTCCAAACTGAAATACTTCCTCGCCGAGAAGTACATTGAACAGGACAAACTGGACGAAGCAGAATCGATCATCAAATCCACGCTGGAAAGCACCAGCGATCCGGAAGGCCAGATGAGCCTCGCCCGGATCTACTTTAAACGTCGACAGCCGGAACCACTGCTCGACACGATGGCCGAAGCCTTCAACAGTCAGGAGAACCTGGACGCGCTTCAGGAGATGTTGAACGAGATCGAAAAGGATACGGACCTCATGAACCGTCTCCTCGAAACGGCTGCCGCCCGCGGCGAAGGTGATCTCAAATTCGAAGGGGAGTTCCTGATGGGCAAACTCGCCGAGAAAGCCCGCCGGTCCGACCTGGTTGGCAAGTTTTACGAACAGGCCATCACCGAACGCAGCAGCCCTCCGGTCTTTCTTTATCGCTCATGGCGTTCCTGGGGTGACTATCTCATGGAGCAGGACGAATTCGAACCCGCAGTCGAGGTCTGGAAAAAAGCCGCGTCGGATCGGCGTCTCGCCCAGTTCCGCCCTGTCTTCCTGTCGCGTGCCGCAGATGCCATGGTTGAGCTCGAACAATTCGATCAGGCACTCGAAGCCGTCACCGAAGCCCGCAACATCGGTGACACCGAAGAATTTCACTTCCAGGAAGCTTGGATCTACTTCCGCGCCGAGCAGGACGATAAGGCCATCGCGTCGTTTGAAGAACTTCGGGCTCGAGACGGGGTCAATCCGCCGCTGCTGCGCTCCACCCATCTGCTGCTCTCCAGTCTGTATGTCCAGAAGGGAGACATCGCGAATGGCGAAAAGGTCCTTGAAGACCTGATCAAACTTACGCCGGACGACCCTACCGTGAATAACGATCTCGGGTATCTGTACGCCGATCAGGGCAAGAATCTGGACAAAGCGGAAGAGATGATTCGTAAGGCCGTCGCCGCTGAACCGGACAACGCCGCGTTCCTCGACAGTCTCGGTTGGGTCCTCTACAAAAACGAAAAATACGAAGAGGCCATCACCCATCTCAAGAAGGCGATCGAGTTGCTGGGAGAAGAGGAAGACTCCACAATTTACGGGCATTTGGGGGACTGTTACGCCGCCCTCGGCAACGAGGAAGAAGCCCGTAAAGCCTGGGAAACCGCCCTGAAAATCGAAAAAGAGAAAGAGGAACCGAGCGACAAACAGGTGAAATCGCTCGAGGAAAAACTGTCCGGCAAAAAAGAGACGGCATCCTGACGGGCTGACTGGACAGAGCCCGCTTAATTGAGGATAAGGAGCTTTGCCTGCCGGGAACCATCACGCCCCGGTGGGTCAGACCGCTTCCGCCGGACCCGCGTCAGCCGGTGGATCGCTTGTCCCGATTCCGGAATCCAATACGACAATTTCGAGAGAGATATACGATGGCAGGACATAGCCACTGGGCCAACATCGCCGCGAAGAAGGGCGTGGCTGATAAGAAACGGGGCAAGCTGTTCGGAAAATTGAGCCGGGCAATCATTGTTGCCGCGCAGGGAGGAGGAGGCGATCCGACAACCAACCTGCGGCTCCGCTACGCCATCGACAAAGCCAAAAAAGCGAGCATGCCCAAGGACAACATCGACCGCGCCGTCAAGAAAGGCTGCGGCGAAGGTGGGTCCGAAAACTATGAAGAATTGCTCTACGAAGGTTATGGCGCCGCCGGTGTCGCTGTGCTCTGCGACATTCTGACCGAGAACCGCAATCGCACTGCCGGGGAAGTCCGCAAAATCTTCGAGGTCCACAACGGAAACCTCGGCGCGACCGGGTGTGTTTCCTGGATGTTCGATCGCAAGGGATTGTTCATTGTGCCGGCAGAAGGGAACGAAGAAGAAACCCTGTTTGAAATCGCCGTCGAAGCCGGTGCCGAAGACGTCCGTCAGGCGGGGGATACATTCGAAATTCTCTGTGCCCCGGAAGCGTTCGACGAGGTGACCGCCGCTCTCGAGGAAAAAGGGATCGAAACGATCTCCGCCGATATCACGCGCGTTGCCGCCAATACGATCGAACTCAATGCGGATGACGCCATGAAGGTCCTCAAACTGATTGAAGCCCTCGAAGATCAGGACGACGTGCAGAACGTCACCGCCAACTTCAACATTTCCGATGACATCATGGAAGAGCTGGCGGCCGCGATGGGATGATGCGGCGTCAGTCGTAAACATTCCGTCCGAGGCAGTTTTCTCGCCAAGTAAATGCATCGTGAAGCGAATCAGACATGCAGGAGGCCTGTCTCCTCGCCAAAGCATGGCTGGCTGCTGTGAAACTCGCGCGGATTTCTGGTAAATTGGTCACGTCGTTCGGCGATTGCCTGCCCGTTACGTCACCCGTCGCGTCTACTGCGTTGAAGAACTGTCATGCCCATCGAATTCCGCTGCGATCATTGCAATCGACTGTTACGAACGACTGAGGACAAAGCGGGACTGACGGCGCAATGTCCCGGTTGCGGTGCCGACCTCGCCGTCCCGCAGCCCGAACCACCGGCCTCCGATGAGTTCGAAATCGACTTCGAGACCGATCCTCTTCAAGCAGACCAGAGCAAATGCCCAATGTGCGGTTCGCCGGTCGGCAGTCGCGATGAACGCTGCCGGAATTGCGGCGAACAACTGGTTACCGACGACGAATGGACCTCGTCGCGTCCCGCCTTTATGAAACCGCACCGCGGCGCCGGCCTGCTCGTATTCGCGATCCTCAGTTGGCTTTTCATGTGTATCGGGCTGCTGTTTTCGATTCCCGTCTGGGTGATGGCGGACAATGACCTGAAGGCGATGCGCGCAGGGCTGATGGACCGGGAAGGGGAGGGGCTGACGAACGCGGCCAAGATCATTTCGATCTGCCACACGCTCTTTTTCGCCTTCATGTTTTTCTTCTTCTGCTGCCTCGGCGCATTCGGCAACATACGGTAGCTCCAACCACGGACGCGAATGACTGTAGAGCGGGGACAACCCTGCCACATCCACCGAAGTTCTTCGTCGCTCGTCCGGGTCCCACAGTCCCCAACTGGACAGAGATGCCCCGCTCCCGTTAAATTGAGGGCGAATCGACTCTTTTCAAGGACGAACCAGACTCATGGCCCGTGAACGAATCATCCAGCAGTCCGCGACCGACAATGCGCCTCCTGCCGATGACCGCGATCATCCGGAAAGCGAAAAAATGGCGGCGATGTCCGACGGAGATTTTCACAGCGACAGCCACCAATTCGACGATGATCTGCGCCCGCAGTACCTGAAGGATGTAGTCGGTCAACGCAAAGTGGTCGAGCGGATTCAGATCATGCTCGACGCGGCGCGACGCCGCAAAGAACCGCTCGGGCATCTGCTACTCGACGGTCCTCCCGGACTCGGCAAAACGACGTTGGCCACGGTCATTCCCCGTGAACTCGGCACTGAAATCCAGATCACCTCGGGCCCCTCGCTCTCCGCGCCGAAGGACCTGCTTCCGTTCCTGACCAACGCCAGCTACGGTTCCGTCCTCTTTATCGACGAGATCCACCGCATGCCTCCCGCCGTGGAGGAATTCATCTATCCGGCAATGGAAGACTACCGTGTCGACATTACGCTCGGCGATGGTCTTAATGCCCGCACGCTGAATATGTCGCTGCAGAAATTCTGCGTCATCGGGGCCACGACGCGGAGTGGAATGCTGACCGCTCCGCTACGGGACCGCTTCGTGAATCGGGAACATCTCGACTTTTACGAAGAGCAGGATCTGCGTGTGATCATCGGTCGGAACGCGCGCAAGCTGCAGACGACGATCGTCGAGGATGCCGCCCATCTGATCGCGATTCGCAGCCGGGGAACGCCACGTAAGGCCAACAATCTGCTGCACTGGATTCGCGACTACGCCGCCGTCAAATCCTCTACCGGTGAAATCACGCGAACCGTCGCGGAAGACGCCATTGCCATGCAGGAGATCGACCATCTCGGGCTCGAGGGCCAGGACCGGCGCTATTTGAATACGCTTCACGAAGTCTTCGTCGGCGGACCCGCCGGGCTCCAGGCCATCGCCCATACGATGGATGTCCCACCGGACACCCTCGAAGATGAAGTCGAACCCTTCCTGCTCCGCAGCGGCCTCATTAAACGGACCCCCCGCGGACGCATGTTGACCCCCAAAGCCTATCAGCATCTGGACGTCGAACCTCCAGCGGCGTGACCAGCTTTGAGCTATTAGACGTTCTAATAAAAAACGGAAGCGAGCCTGAGCATCAGACCCGCTTCCATTTGTTTTGGTTCACGTCACTCGAGGCCTATTTGGCGGCGGTGAGGACGGCGTCGTAGTTCGGGTGCTCGGCGATTTCGGAGCAGTATTCGACGTATTTCAGTTTGCCGTCGGCATCGACCACGAAAATCGCCCGGGCGAGGCAGCGATTGAGCGGGCCACCGGTGATCAGGACGCCGTAGTCTTCGCCGAACTGGGTCGACTGGTGGGCGCTCAGTGTGGTGATGTTTTCCGCGTTTTCAGCGCCACACCACCGCTTCTGGCCGAACGGCAGGTCCATACTGACGACCAGAACCTCGGCATTTTCAAGGTTTGCGGCTTCATCGTTGAATTTTTTGGTTTCCGCATGGCAAACAGACGTGTCTAAGGAGGGAACCGTCGCAATAATACGAGTCTTCCCGGCGGACGAAGCCAAAGTCACTTCTCCGAGGCCATTGTCCTGCAGTTTGAAATCCGGGGCGGCATCGCCCGATTTCAGTTCCTTACCGGCAAGGTCGACGGGATTTCCTTTGAGGGTCACAGCGGCAGTCCGGACATCTGACATGAGGGCTCCTTTCAGCTCAATGCTGATATGATAACGGGTTATTGATGGTGTCGATCGTTCAGTTCGTGAATGCGTTCCCGCCGATGAACTGGACACGGAAATCCAATACCACTAACGGGTTACTTCGTTTGAGTATGGCAAAATCGATTTGAGTTGCAAGCGCGCCCAGTCGAAAACCCGGAAATTGACCTGATCCATACGCACTCATTAGACTCGGGGGGCTCACAGGAGCCCTGGATCCTCCATTCACGTACCTATTCTGTCTTACGACTACGTAACTTCCCCATGACGACCTCCTCCTATGACTACGATGTGCTGGTGATCGGCGCCGGCCATGCCGGTATCGAAGCCGCCCTCGCTTCCGCACGGCTCGGTGCCAAAACCGCGCTCCTCACGATGAGTTGCGATACCGTCGGAGCAATGAGTTGCAACCCGGCAATCGGTGGTGTCGCCAAGGGGCAGATCGTTCGCGAAATCGACGCCCTCGGTGGCGAAATGGGATTGGTGATCGACGAAACCGGTATCCAGTTCCGGATGTTGAACCAGAGCAAGGGCCCGGCGATGCATTCGCCCCGCGCCCAGGCCGACAAGAAGGCGTACCAGTTCAGCATGAAACATCGGGTCGAGTGCCAGGAGAACCTGACGCTGCGACAGGAAATGGTGGAA
The DNA here is from genome assembly GCA_002702685.1 of Planctomyces sp. GTDB lineage: Bacteria > Planctomycetota > Planctomycetia > Planctomycetales > Planctomycetaceae > Polystyrenella. Next base: position 9,262 of record PABD01000147.1, on the reverse strand, counting down.
TCGCTCGTCGTGGAAAAAGGACGCATCCTTGGAATTCGCGTGCGCGGTGACGCCACGTATCACGCCTCGGCTGTCATCCTGACGACGGGGACGTTCCTGCAGGCGATCATGCATACGGGCGAATCGAAAAGCCCCGGCGGACGCGCTGGCGAGGGAACAACCGGTACGATCTCCGATTCGCTCCGCGAACTCGGTTTCGAACTCGAACGTTTCAAAACGGGGACCCCCGCACGGCTGAACGGCCGGACGATCGATTACTCTCGCGTCGAACGTCAACCGGGCGATGACAACCCGGTTCCGTTCTCCTTTATGAACGACCGCATTTCGCAGCCGCAGCTCGATTGCTACCTCACGGAGACCAACGGTTCCGTGCACGACGCGATTCGCAACAACCTGCACCGCGCCCCCATGTACAGCGGACAGATCAATTCGACCGGTCCCCGTTACTGTCCCTCCATCGAAGACAAAGTCGTGCGGTTTGCGGATAAGTCATCGCATCAGATCTTTCTGGAACCGGAGGGTCGCAACACGCAGGAAGTTTATTGCAACGGCATCTCCACCAGTCTTCCGCGCGACGTGCAGGATCAGATGATTCATTCCATCCGCGGTCTCGAAAAGGCGGAGATCATGCGCTACGGTTACGCCGTCGAATACGACTTCGCTCCGCCGACGCAGCTCACCCCGACACTCGAAACGAAGAAGGTCGAAGGACTCTACTTTGCCGGTCAATTGAACGGAACGACGGGGTATGAAGAAGCGGCAGGGCAGGGGCTGATCGCCGGCATTAACGCCGCCCTCAAAATCAAAGGATCCGGCCCTTTCATCCTGGATCGCAACCAGGCGTACCTGGGCGTGCTGATCGATGACCTTGTCACTAAAGGGGTCGACGAACCCTATCGCATGTTTACGTCCCGCGCCGAATATCGGTTGCTGTTGCGCCACGATAACGCCGACCGCCGATTGACTCCACTTGCCGCGGAAATCGGTCTCGCCTCAGACGAACGAATCGCTCGGCTGACTGAATACAACGCGGAGATTGAGCAGGCTCTCAACATCCTGCTGAATGAACGTTACCACGGCAACCCTCTTGAGGAACGACTGCGGCGTCCTGACGTCGACTGGGCAGGTATCTGTCAGCTGTCCTCGAGTTTGGCGGAATTGAACATCTCGGAACGCGCGCGGGATCAGGTCTGCGTCGAGGTGAAATACGCCGGCTACATCCGTCGGCAGACTGCGGACATCGAAAAGCAGGCGAAGATCACGCAACTGCGCATTCCGGATAGTTTCAACTACAAGGGGATTCCGCAGCTCCGCATGGAAGCGCGTGAGAAACTCGACCGGGTGCGACCTCTCAATCTGGGGCAGGCGTCACGGATCAGCGGAATCACCCCCGCCGACCTGGCGGTCGTCACGATGTATTTGAAACAGCCGCGATAGCTCCTTGAATCATCTGTGCACATTAACCAGCTGTCGTGAGCGCTTCTTTGCTGATTTTCAGTTGATGACACGCCTTGCACGCAGAATTCGCGCTAACCTTTTCCCCCAAAAGGGTTTAAAGCCCCTCGAACAAAACTGGTGAAATTTTCGTCTGGAAACCGTCCGTTAGCATGCTCACGTTAAAGCCGTGATCCGCAAAGCCTTAGTCCCAGCAAAGATTTGCGTCTGGCAAATGCGTGTAGAGTGGGGGGGATAAGGGGAAGAGAAGTCCTGTTGACCGATTTAACAGATTAGATACAATCGGTCGTGTTGAGAAATGGGGTAAACTTTCTCGACATATGCCGGTGCAAGCCTCCTCCTCATTTCCCGTCATCGTCAACTGGCTCGAATGAATGCCAGAGAACGCGACCGTGACAGGAAATGACGTATTTTGATAGACCACAGTCGCATGACTGACTTCTGGAGCGAGGTCCAGCCCCGGGCGATGATTGCATTCATTCGTAAACAAATCGCCCAGAAATTTGACAATCAACTGGAAGGGTTTCCTGCTCATTGATGGCCCGGATGGCCAGGTGAGAGCCCTGTTTTCAACCAGTCCCATTGTTTGGAAGGAGCCAGTTCACACAATCTTATCCGCCGGGAAATCCTCTCCCGTTCGGGTAGTGTGCTCATGCTCTTTGCCGCGTTTCCGGGTATCTCAAGGAGGGAACCTCCTCGACGTCGTGTCGTTGACGAGGACTAATAACGGGCCAGCCGTCACCGTCGATGGCCATAGCAAAGGATGGATACTCAGCATGAAAACAGTTTTTACGACCGGCGAGGCCGCCAAGATCTGCAAAGTCAGTCAGCAGACGATTATCCGCTGCTTTGACTCAGGCCAACTCAAAGGATTTCGCGTGCCGGGTAGTCGGTTCCGACGAATCCCCCGTGACATTCTCTATAAGTTCATGAAAGAGAATGGCATCCCCACTGACGCACTCGAAAGCGGTCGCCGCAAAGCGCTGATCGTGGACGATGACGAAGAGTTGGTGGAACTGATCCGCGACGCACTGGAACTCGATTCCCGTTTCGAGATCCGCGTGGCCAACAATGGCTTCGACGCCGGCATGATGGTTAAGGAATATCATCCCGACATCATTGTTCTCGACGTTATGCTCCCCGACATCAACGGCAAAGAAGTTTGTCATCGTGTCCGCTCGGACTCCACACTCGACGATGTCAAAATCATCTGTATCTCCGGGATGGTGGAAGCCGACAAGATCCAGGAACTGATGAAAGCGGGTTCGAACGAGTTCATGCAGAAGCCGTTCGAAGTGGAAAAACTTGTCGAGCACGTCTGCCGCCTGCTCGATATGGAACCGGTCGAAGCTGCTTAAGCACGTTGCCCGTTAGCGTGCCGCGAGAATGTGCTATGACCGGGCAATAACGCCGGAAAATACGAAAATCGCCCTCTTTGAAGATGTTCGAAGGGGGCGTTTTTGTTGTTACAATGGGGAACAATACAGGATTCATGGAGGATGTTTCCGCCCCCGGACCGGATTCGAACCGCCGCCGATTGCCGAAAGATAATTTCACACCATGACTCTCCCTGCCGATTCACACTCTGCGGAAACGTCTCTGCCTCCAGATCATGACCTTCTTCTTCGTGTCAGCCAGCGCTACTGGCAGGCGCTGCCGTTGGTGGATTTCGCTAACGGCCTGCAACATGTCGTGGAGTCGCTCTGGGAAGAATCGGACGCGGACGCGTTGCTGTTGCTCACTCCCGACCCGGAAGAAAAGTCGCTTTGGTTCTGCTTCTATGACCAGACCCGTTCCTTGTTGGAAACGAGTGACCGATTTCCCTGTCCGGCGGATTGGGCGGAGAACTTTCTCGGCCTCATTGATGAGTGCTGGCGCGACCTGTTCTCCGACGCGGAACTCGGTGAGCTTGAGTTTACTCCACTGCATACCACCGGCCCCGTCCGAGGAATGTTGATTTCGGCGACGAGTTCGTCGCATTCTGTCGACGGTACCTCTCCATTCGCCCACATCGCCGACATCACCTGCCGGTTCCTCGAACAGGTGCGGCTCGCTCATCATCCGGCCTCGCTCGTTCAGCTGCAGGAACTTAAACTTGCCTCGCTGGCGGAATTCGCGGCAGGTGCGGGACATGAAATCAACAATCCCCTGGCCACGATCAGCGGTCGCGCCCAGCTACTCCTGAAAGAAGAGACTGACCCCGAACGCCGCGAAATGCTAAGCAACATCGGCGCGCAGGCGTTACGCATCCGCGATATGATCGGTGACCTGATGCTCTTTGGTCGCCCCCCCGCGCCAAACCTCGAATCCGTTTCGCTGAGCGAAGTGGTTGAAGAAGTCACCCTCTCGCTCATGAAACAACATGGCGAGCGGATCCGCATCGATTACGAACCGTCCTGCGAGGTCGTGCTTCAGGCCGACCAGGCTCAACTGGAATTGGTCGTACGGGAGCTGATTGAAAACGGGTTGCAGAATACCGCCGAGGGGGAGTCGCCGCAGGTGAGCATTCTGACCAGAATGGGGTTCGACAACGGTGTTCAAATCCAGTTCGCCAGTCCCGGAAGCCGCCTGTCGGCGTTGGATGAACAGCACCTGTTCGACCCGTTCTATTCCGGACGGCAGGCGGGAAGAGGCCTCGGCTTCGGACTCTCCAAAGCATGGCAGATCGTCCATCAGCACGCCGCGACCATCTCGGTCCGGCACGGGAAAACAGGGGGGACCACGGTCACCCTGCATTGGCCGGGCGAGGCCGTCAAATAGCTCCTAACGGACCAGCTGGCGCAATCGGTGTGGTCCGCAAAATCGGTAATGAACACAAAGTTTGGGCAGTTTGTGTCAACCTCGGCAAGTTTTCAACCGGTTCTCTCGCGGTACCGCTCGTTTGCTGGGTAAAGTACAGAAAAGCGGATACGGTGCCGGTTTCCGCCTGCGTTTCGCAGGTCAAAGGGCTGCCGCAGTCCGCCTGTCGCTCCTATTCACAATCCGAACTTTCCCCACGAGTTTTTCAACATGGCTGAACGTCTTCAGGGTATTTTCACACCGAACCTGGTCCCGCTCGATAGTCGCGGAAACATCAACGAAGAAGTCCTGCGACAGTACGTCGACTGGCTGATCGAAAAGGGTGTCCACGGCCTGTATCCCAATGGCTCCACGGGTGAATTCACCCGGTTCACGTTCGAAGAGCGCAAACGAATCGTTGCCATCATCGCTGACCAGACCCGCGGGCGCGTTCCGATCCTGGCGGGTGCCGCCGAAGCCAACGTTAAAGAGACATTGAAAGCGTGCGAGTACTACGCCGGTCTTGGTGTGCGGGCTGTTGCGATCGTGGCTCCCTTCTACTACAAGCTGGGTCCCGAAGCTGTCTACGCGTACTTCCGTGAGATCGGCCGCAACACACCTGTTGACGTCACGCTTTACAACATTCCGATGTTCGCCAGCCCGATCGATGTTCCCACGGTGCAGAGACTCGCCGACGAATGCGAACGCATCACGGCGATCAAAGACAGCTCCGGCGAAATTCCGCACATGATCCGCATGATTCAGGCCGTCCGCCCGAATCGTCCCGACTTCGCCTTCCTGACGGGTTGGGATGCCGCCCTGATGCCGATGATCCTCGTCGGTTGCGATGGGGGTACTAACGCCAGTTCCGGCGTCGTTCCGGAAATTACCCGCAAACTATACGATCTGACGGTCAGTGGACGACTCGACGAAGCCCGCAAGATTCAATACGACCTCGTCACGTTATTCGACACCATGATCTACTCCGCCGAGTTTCCCGACGGTTTCCGTGAAGCGGTCAAACTTCGCGGATTCAATATGGGGGATGGACGTCAGCCCAAGACGGACGTGCAACATAACGATCTCGAACTCCTGCGGCGCACACTGCAATGCCTGCTGGCCGACCATGGTTTCACCAAAGAACCCATCGGCGGTTGTGCCGTCGGGCAGGGGGGAACGGACGACCTCGCCGATGTGCAGCAGGTCGTGATGACGGTGATCGCGGAAATGCAGAAGAAGGGGATGATCTGATTCGCCAGCACTCCCGCATTGAATCCTGAAACAAGAAAACCCGGATGCGATGATCGATTCGCATCCGGGTTTTTCTTTTAATCACTGGTCCGACAACTATGCCAACTGTTCTTTGTAGAACTGTGCCCCCGCTTCCAGGGCTTCAGGAATTTTGTCGATAAAGCGTCCACCCGCTTCGGCCATATCGGGGCGACCACCACCGCCACCACCGGTGACTTTGGCGGCGACTTTGATGCAGTCGCTCGCTTTGACTCCTTGTTTGACGAGGTCTTTGCTGACCGCGGCAAGCAGGGCGACTTTGCCATCGATCTCGGCCGCGAGCAGCAGGGCTACCTTCTGACCGGAATCGCGCAGCTGGTCTGCGAACTCCCGCAGCATTTCGCGGTCGGCGTTTTCGGGCTGATAGGTAATGACCTTCACACCATTCACTTCCTCAGCTTTGCTCAGAAGTTGATCGAGTACACCGGAGACCGACTGCTTCGACTGCGTAGCGAGTTGCTGCCTGGCGACTTTGAGTTCCTCCTGCAGCACTTGAATACGCTGCGGCAGGTCCTGCGGTTGAGGAGTCTTCAGCAGTTGACTCAATTCGCGAAGCAGTTCGTCCGTCTGACGCATCTGCTCGACCGCCTTGCGGCCCGTATAAGCTGTAACGCGGCGGACTCCTTTAGCGACCGGTTCTTCGTTCACGATCTTACAAAGACCAACCTGGCCCGTGCTGGTCAGATGAGTTCCCCCGCAGAGCTCCGTGCTGAATTCGCCCATGCGGACGACACGTACCTCGTCGGGATATTTTTCGCCGAAGAGGGCCATTGCGCCGACTTTGCGTGCCTCTTCGATCGGCATCAACTTCGTCGTGACCGCGGCCCCTTCGGAAATCCGCTGGTTGATGATGTCTTCGACCTGATCGAGTTCTTCACGCGTCATCGGAGCCCGGTGGGCGAAGTCGAAACGGAGCTCATCCTGTTGCACTTTGGAACCACGCTGCGTCGCGTGTTTTCCGAGTACCTGGTGCAGCGCGTGATGCAGAATGTGGGTGGCCGAGTGCGCTCGCTGAATGCCGGCACGACGATCCGGTTTGACTTTCGCCGTCACTTTCTGACCGACTTCGAGGACGCCCTCTTCCAGCTTGCCGATATGGACGAGCAAGTCTCCATGACGCTGCGTGTCATCGACTTCAAACCGCATTCCATCACTGAAGATGGTGCCGACATCGCCGACCTGTCCACCCGCCTCGCCGTAGAAGGAAGTCTGATCAAGGATCACCCCCACGCGATCCGCGTGTTTGGGAGTGTCGACTTTGTCGATCTGCTGTTCACTCCGAATCAGCCCGACGATAGTCGCCTCACATTCGTTCGACTCATAACCTTTGAAAATCGTGGCGCCATTTTCGTTGCGAATGGAATCGAGCGGGCCGGCAGCCATCACCGAATTGGCGAAGAGTCCGGAGCCACTGATTTCCTTCTGTTGTTCCACCCGCTTCCGGAACGCGAGACGATCGACTTCCAATCCGTTTTTCTTCGCCATCGCGACAGTCAGTTCGACGAGGAATCCGTAGGTCTGATGCAGATCGAAGGCGTCATCACCCGAGATCGTTTTGCTGGTCTGCACTTCGGGTTTATTCAGAATCTGATTGAATCTGCTGACGCCGCGTTCGACCGTATCCAGAAACTGCGATTCCTCTTCCCGGATGATGTCGGAAACCGACTGAACAGTCTCCGTCAGTTCGGGGTAGGGCTGTTTCATGATGTCGACGACCGTCGGCACCAGGGTCGACAGGAACGGGGTCTCGCGACCGAGCAGATAGCCTTCCAGCACCGCGCGGCGGAGCAGCTGGCGGATAACATAGCTTTCCTTTTCGCTACCGGGACCAACCCCCTCATGGATACACATCGTGACGGCGCGAACGTGGTCGGCGATACGGCGGATCGCACGGCCTTCGGGTTTATGGAAGTCGTATTTCACGCCGACCGTATCGGCGGCGACTTCGCACAGCTTGCGGAGCGTATCGATTTCGAAGTTGGATTCGACTCCTTGCAACACCGCCGCGCACCGTTCGAGTCCCATTCCGGTATCGATGTTTTTCTTCGGCAGCGGACGCAAGTTGTCTGGAGGATCGCCGACGCGATTGAACTGGGTGAAGACAAGGTTCCAGATCTCGACTTCTTTCTGTCCTTTGTCCTGCCGGTAGTAGATTTCACTACACGGACCGCAGACACCATCGGGGCCATCCGTCGGCGCGCCGGCCGGCCAGAAGTTTTCGTACTCGTCGTCACGGCGAATGCGGCTCGGATCGAGTTTGATTTCCTTGTTCCAGATATCAAACGCTTCGTCGTCATCGAGGTAGACGGTGACGGTCAGCCGATCCGCATCAAGGCCGAGCCATTTCTTGTCTGTCAGAAACTCCCACGCCCAGTGAATCGCTTCGCGTTTGAAATAGTCGCCGAACGAGAAGTTCCCCAGCATCTCGAAAAAGGTGTGGTGATACGCGGTGACACCCACGTTCTCGATGTCGCCGGTTCGCAGGCATTTCTGGCAGGTCGTCGCCCGGGTGTAGTCGAGCTTACCGATCCCCAGGAACTGATTCTTGAATTGATTCATCCCGGCCGGGGTGAAGAGCACGGTCGGATCGTCCTTCGGAATGAGGACATCCGAGGGGCGACGCACGCAGCCTTTGGACTCGAAGAAATCCAGATATTTTTCGCGGAGTTCGTTGGTAAGCATATGATTGGATCGAGTATTGACGAAAGTGGTACTGAACCGGGGAAAGTGCCGTGGCTGCAGCGAGTTCGGCTGATCAACCCGGCACGGATTTCAGGCGGGAATCATAACATCTGGACGGCGCGGTCGCTATTTCCGCCCGGCGGCTGGCGGGGAGAATCCGCCGAATCCGTGATGATCGACAAAAAAATCCCGGAAGTAGTTCACTTCCGGGATTCTGCGTTGTCCGTCACGGTCCGAAATCCGTCCGCTGGCGGTCTGTGCTACTTCGCAGCCGCTTCTTCGGGCTGCTCTTCTTCTTCGACTTCGACAACCGGACCGGCAAATCCGCGGAATTCGAGAATCTGCTGTCGGATTTCCTCGGTCAGTTCCGGATTTTCCTTGAGGAAGTCCCGCACCCGATCACGGCCTTGACCCAGCCGGGTCTCACCATAGCTGAACCAGCTGCCGCTCTGTTTAATAATCCGGTCTTCGACCGCCAAGTCGATGATATCCCCCTCGTAGCTGATGCCGCTGGATACGAGCATATCGAACTCGGCGACGCGGAAGGGAGGAGCGACCTTGTTCTTGACGATCTTGGCCTTCATGCGAATACCGGCCGTCGCTTCGCCGTCCTTGAGCGTGCTGATGCGGCGAACATCGACGCGGCAGGTACTGTAAAATTTGAGGGCGCGACCACCGGGAGTCGTTTCGGGGCTGCCGAACATCACGCCCACTTTCTCGCGGATCTGGTTGATGAAGATCACGCATGTTTTGGAACGGGCAATGGCTCCCGTCAGTTTTCGCATCGCCTGGCTCATCATACGAGCTTGCAGGCCGACGTGCGTATCACCAATCTCGCCATCCAGTTCCGCCTTCGGCACGAGAGCGGCAACCGAGTCGATGACAATCACGTCGACCGCGTTCGATTTGATGAGCATCTCAGCAATCTGCAGGGCCTCCTCACCATAGGAGGGCTGACTGACGAGCAGGTTTTCGAGGTTCACACCGAGACGTTTGGCCCAACTCGGATCGAGCGCGTGCTCCGCATCGACGAAGGCCGCCACGCCCCCTTTCTTCT
>PABD01000146.1 GCA_002702685.1 Planctomyces sp. | reverse complement strand
TCGTGCTGCTGGTACTGCTGGCGTATATGTTCAAAGACCTGTCCATTAAAGGGACCGAACTGGGCAACACGCTGCTCCCCGTCTATGTCGCCTTCTGTGCGACTTATTGGATCGGAGTCTGTCGCGTGATTCGCGGGGAGACGATCAAAATCCGCGATCTGGAATACGTCCAGGCGACCCGGGTACTCGGATTCAGTAAGTTCTACACCTTGTGGCGACATATCTGGCCGAACGTGTCGCACCTGATGTTGATCAACTTTTCGCTGCTCTTCATCGGGGCGATCAAATCGGAGGTCATCCTGAGTTTCCTCGGGCTGGGCGTTAAAAACGTTCCCAGTTGGGGAATCATGATCAGCCAATCTACGCCCGAAGTCGTCAACGGTTTTTTCTGGCAAATCGGGGCGGCGACGGGGTTTATGTTCCTGCTCGTGGTTTCGTTTAACATCGTCGCCGACTTTCTGCAGGATGTCTTCGACCCGAAACACCTCTAAATTCCCTGCGTCGGACGCTTTACGCCCGGGGAGTGGATCGATTTTCGTTCTTTTTCTTCCCGCGCGCTTCGACCTGTTTGTTACAATTAGATAGTGGTGAACGGATTACCGTCCTGACCCGGAACAGCTGACACTGCCCGTTCCGATTCCCTTCCGACAGACACCCATTGGGGACAACCTTCATGGCCCAGGCAATTGTCAATCCTGAAGATCTTCGCCGATTCGCGCAGACACTCAAGAAGTTCAACACCGAACTGACCAATCAGGCTTCGATGATCAACAACCAGTTGGAAACGCTAAGTAACACTTGGCGTGACCAGGAGAATCGCAAGTTCGCGGACGAATTTCAGGGGCATCTCAAAATCCTCGCCCGGTTCATCGAGAACAACGAGGAACACATTCCCTACCTGCTTCGCAAAGCCGAACGCATCGAGGATTACCTCCAGCAGCGTTAGACGGTATCGGTTTAAGCTCGATCACATCCTTTATCCGGCTTGACCTTCTTTTTATCCGCTCACGAAAGGACGGGCGAACATGGCGACCAATGCCAAGGTTCACTCCTTCGAAGCAATTAAACATCTGCACGCCGCGCTGATTATCTACGCGGAAGAAGCGACCGGTGTGCTCGCCACATTGCACCAGGAAATCATTCGCGTATCGCAATGGCTGCAACACGACCAACCCTCTTACTGGAAGAAACAGGTCCAGAAGGGGTTTGAAGAAGTTGCCGCCGCCAAAGCCGCGCTCGCTCGTGCGCGAATGAAAGGCTTTGACGGCAACCCGCCTTCGTGCATCGAAGAGAAGAAAGCGCTGCAGAAAGCCAAGCGAGCACTCGATCATGCCCAGAAGCAGATTGAAGTCGTGCGTCATTGGGGCATCAAGATGCAGCAGGAGAGCGACGAATATCGTGGCCGGCTGGGGCGGCTCGATACCGTGGTCAACCACGAGATCCCCCACATGCTCGTGCTGCTTGAGAATATGGTGACCGCGCTCGAACAGTATGTCGCCGTGCAGACCGTCGACACGCAGAAGAACATGGCCGACATGGAACAGTCGCGTCAGCAGCGAACAGCGGGAAACAAACCCGGCCAACAATGCCAATCGTTCGCGCAGCAGCCCGGGGGACCGCCGGCCGGGGGTCAACAGCCCCCTGTTCAACCCGCCGCGGGACAGCACCCTGCCACGGGACAACCTGCCCCGGAGCAACCTGCCCACGGACAGCAACGGCCACTCTCGCATGAGGAGCAGGCGGCCCTGCAAGCGAATCGAACGGTAGAGGAGCATCAAAGATGAAGGGAGACAATTTCAGCGGCGCCATCGGTCGCATCAACGAAGCCTTAGAGGATCTGCTCGCGGTCTGGCAGGATACCAAGACCTTCTGGAACGACCACAACGCGCATCTCTTCGAAGAGAACTACATGAAACCGCTGTACAATGCCACCCGGCAGGCGGTTGAGTCGACACGCATGATGAGCGATGTAACCCGCAAGGCGGTCCAGGAATGTACCCGCGGGCCTTTCGACGTCGAATAGTCGAACTGGCTTACAGCGATGGCATCTTGTCCGCCGACATGCGGGAAAAACCTGAGTCGGTTTCCGTGTGGTTACTGAAATAAGAGCGCAACTGCCTGTTTCAGTCCATCTTGACATGAAATTCGAAGGGAAATAAATTCCGATTCACATTCTCTCACGAATGGATTTCCGGGGCTCTCCGCTGTTACCCTTACCCAGCAGTGCCGGACGGCAGTTAATAAACTGAAAATGGCCAGCGAATTACGGATGCGCTGGTCGGTTCCCCGCCTCAGGAAATCACCTCTCTACACCAGAACCAACCGAGAGTTGCCCTTAAACAAGGCGTTCTCCGAATTTCACCGCACGAATGGAGTCGTCGATGGCACCTGCGCCACTGCAGAACAATCCTGTTCCGTTTATCGATCTGGTGGCGCAGTACGAGCCACTGAAGCATGAAACCCTCGCTGCTGTCGACCGGCTGTTCTCCGAACAGAAGTTCATCCTCGGGGATGAAGTCTCCGCCTTCGAAGCCGAAATTGGCGAGTACTGCACCGTCCCCGAAGCGATCGGTTGCTCCTCCGGAACGGACGCCCTGATCCTCGCTCTGATGGCGCTCAATATCGGCAGCGGTGACGAAGTCATCACCAGCCCGTTCACGTTCTTCGCCACGGGCGGTTCGATTCATCGCGTCGGTGCCAAACCGGTCTATGTCGATATTGATCCGGTTTCGTTCAATCTCGATCCCGCCAAAATCGAAGCGGCCATCACGCCGAACACCAAAGCGATCATGCCCGTCCATATCTTCGGACAGTGCGCCGACATGGACAAAATTAACGAGATCGCCGCGCGGCACAATCTCTTCGTGATTGAAGACGCCGCTCAGGCCATCGGTTCCGAGTACAAAGGTCGCCGCGCAGGAACGTTGGGGGACATCGGTTGCTTCAGCTTCTTCCCGACCAAAAACCTGGGTGGCGCCGGCGACGGTGGTATGGTGACCACCCGCAGCCCCGAACTGGCAACACGTCTGAAACAACTCCGCGTCCATGGGCAGACTTCGGTTTATTACCATCAGGAAGTCGGACTCAACGCCCGTCTGGATGCTCTTCAGGCTGCGGTTCTCCGGGTCAAACTGCGCGTGCTCGACAACTGGACCGAAGGCCGTCAGCAGAACGCGCAGATGTACGGCGAACTCTTCCAGCATTACGACCTGGAAGACTTGATCGTCACCCCCGAACCCAAATCCCGCGACCGCCACGTCTACAACCAGTACACCGTTCGCGTCCTTGATGGCCGTCGCGATGAAGTACTGCAGTCGTTACGCGACAATCAGATCGGCGCCGCCGTTTACTACCCGGTGCCGCTCCACCTGCAACCCTGCTTCAGCTACCTCGGGTACAAGAAGGGGGATCTCCCCGAAAGCGAACTCGCCTCCGCAGAAGTTCTCTCATTGCCGATCTATGCGGAACTCGTTCCCTCACAGCTGGAAACCGTCGTCCGCGGCATCACCGAAGCCATCGCTCCGGGCAGCGTCGACAGCATTGCCCGGTTGTACGATGAAGAGCAGGGTGAGATTCGCAGAGCCGCCTGATCGAAGCCGTTACAATTGATTCACCTCAGGGAAGTCTTTCCACGGAAGGACTTCCCTTTTTATTTCGACGTACACGAAGCGGAAGAACCTGCTAAAATAAACCCATTGCATCCGCATCCAGTCTCACGAGAATCAATCCTGCTGAGGAAGCTCATCGCCATGAGCGAGAAATACAGATTATCTCGACGCGGCTATGCCTTGGGGCTCGTCTATCTGGTATCGATCGCGGAACTTACTGCGTTCGTAACGATACTCGATACGCCTCATTACGGACTGGGAATCGCTATACTGTGGTTCAGTGCCTTGTTTTCGCTTGTGGGAATCGCGTCCCGCGGAATAATCATGGCAAAGTTATTTCCACTGGTCGGATTTTTTATCGCCTTTTTCATCAGTCCGGCTCCGCCCCGGTTCCAACAGATACTCGGCGGTTACGAAACTTTTCTAGTGCGTCTTCCCTCAGCCCTCTTGCTCAGTCTGCTGATCTCAGTCGCTATCTTTCATATCAGCACGTCCGTTTTCGGCTGTTTCATCCAGACTGACAAACCAGTTCCGCCCGCAGTCACAAGATTCCGACTTTCGTTTACGCTGTTCCTGCTGATTGCACTGACCGTCAACACCTTCTCTTTCAACATCCTTCCAGAATACAGGTTCACAATTCTGGCGGCGGTGGGACTCGTATTCCTATTTGGCCTGTACGACGCCGCGTTTACCCACATCCTGCACATGGAGTCGCGGCGCCGATTGACGTTGGCCGCAGAGCACAGGGCAGATTTCGACCGAACGTGAGCTTCCCTTGCAGGTGTGTCCGACATACTCATGTCACGGATGACGATCTTGTCTTAACCAGCAATTGGAATCCGGTCGCGGAAACAGGTTCCCTTGCCTGATGTGAGGCGATACGATCAACCACATCCTGCTAATCAGACTACACCACCTGTCGATTCATCTTACGTTCTCTCGCCGCCCGTAACGGATTTGTCAGCGATGCCTACCAAAACCAGCCTACCACTCTCCGATTACGGACTAGGATTGATCTACCTGCTACTCATATTGGGCCTGACTTATTTCGTCGCGGTACTGGACCAACCCAAGTACGCACTCGGGCCAGTAACTTTCCTGATGAGCCTGATGTTTACTCTGCTCGGCAACCTGACGAATCGGCTGATCATCGCGAAGTTCCTCCCGCCCCTCGCGATCATCGGGATACTGACGTTAATGGTCATGCCAGGTTGGGGGACACCCAAGTTTCGCGAGGGAGACGTACATGAATTGTTCGTCGTCAGGGCTTCAGCCGCGATTGCGCTCTGTCTGATAATCTCGCTCGCGGGATTTCGGATCGGCATCGCAGCGTTCGGCAATTTCATCCGAAAGGATAAGCCCATTCCTCCCCCTGTAGCGCGCGTGCGAACATTGATCATCATCCTTGTTTTGCTCGCACCAGTTGCCTGGCTCTTTTTTTCGTACGAGGAACCACAAGAGCGTTTTTCCCTGCTGGCCGCGGGAGGACTCATCTGTCTGATTGTCCTGTACGACGCCGCGTTCACCCACATCCTGCACATGGAAGCACAGAAACGTTTGGCGAATAAACCCGATGAAGCAGAGGACGTCGTTGTCGATTTCGAACTTATCGACAATGACAAAGAAGAAGCCGATACACCTAACGCAGACTGATTCGGTCAGCGCAAGTTGCAATCACCATCTCTTCGCCCACTGGCGGCGCAGACGCACGCCCCAACAACTCCCCGCGCCCAAAAGCCGCCCCATCGAGGCGGACGCCTCAGTCCTGGTAGTAGCGGGTCTGTTCGGTGTAGACGAGGGGTTCGTCGTCGTCGCGGCTCTTCATTTCGACGCTGATGTTCTGTTTGCCCGCGACATTACCGACCACGTGGACGCGGTAGATCGCCGTCTCGCCTGCGGGCAGAATTGCCAGCGGTTTGAAGACGACTTTCGTTCCGTCCTCACGGTGGGCCGAGGGTCCGCGAGCGGACTGGAAGGCAACCCCTTCGGGAAGTTCACAGCTGATATCCACCTGTTGCGCCGCTTTCGAGCCGATATTGCTCACGCGAATCTCGTAGGCTGTTTCGCGGCCGACTTCAACGGGGTCGTCGAGATCAAGGATTTCGAGCACCAGCGAGGGAGTTCCGTCGACTTCCGTTTTCACGGTGGCTTCAGAGCGGGCGGCCTGATCGGAAACGGCGGCGAAACGCTGTTCAGCATCACCGAGGGCGGTCGCTTCCAGTTGTACCTGGACAACGGCCGTCTGTTCGGGTTCGAGTCGACCCACGAACCACTGCACGACGCGCGTCGATTCATCGAACTTGCCGCTTTTGTCGGCCTGCACGAAGTTGAATCCTTCGGGAACTTTATGCAGTAGACGCACGTTGCTGGACTCGGCGGAACCGGTATTCTTGACTGTCAACCGATAGGTGGCGGTACGTCCGACGAACCGCAACCGCGGTCCCTCGGCGAGAAGAGCGAGTTCCGGTGCGACGACATCGACAGTAACGCGTGCTTTTTCCGTGAGCCCACTTTCCGCAACCGCGGAGACAGCCAGTTCCTGCTGGCCACCAGCCACACAGACGAGGGGCAACCGGATACGACGTTTTTCACCCGGGTTCAGCGATCCGACGGGGAGCGAAACATTCTGGCCTTGAGCATGTTCGAGCCCCGCGGGAATGTCGGCATGAATGATGACATTCTGCGCCACGCCCGTTCCCGGGTTGGCGACAGTAATGATCTGTGTGGCCGCTTCGCCGATCATGACTTTGTTGGAACCTTCGAGTGCAATCTGCAGCATCGGTTCTTCGACATGGAACGCGGCAGAAGTCATCGCGCTGTAGCGTACATGGGCTTCCGCCATCAGCGGTCCTCGCTTGCGCGGAATGAACACCACCTTGAAGGAAAGCTGTTCGTCTCCTTTCAGGTGATCCACATGCCAGGTGAGTTGCCCATCTTTGAGCGCCACCTCAGGTTCGACCGCAACGAGTTCCACATGTGCGGGCAGGACGGCATCGAGCAGGAAATCGTGTACGGGAGTGGCCCCGATGTTTCGCACCTGCAGTTCGCATTCTGTTTTCTGACCGACGTTCATCACACCGTTGTTGACCCAGCGGGTGGCGATGCTCGGAGTAATCGGACCTTGAACCGCCATACTCGCCCAGGGAGCCGGCGCGAACCGGCTCGCCGTATAGGAGGAAGGAGAGACGGTCGGCGCTCCACCGACCACTTTTTCCGATTCGGGAACGAGGTCAAAGCTGGGAGCAGGCTCGAAGCTCTCTTTCGTTTCGGCAGTTTCCGTCGGCGGGAGCATCAATTGGAACGGCGGACTCTCCTTGAGTTCATCCGCTTCATCCAGTTCGTCGAGTTCATCCGACTCGTCCGTTGCATCCTCGGCAGCGAATTCCGGAAAGCTCGGGAATGCCGGAGCGGATTCCGGGCTCGTGGTTGTTTCAATGTTGTTGTTCTGCTGCGCGGACATCTTCAGGAACGGATTGTCTTCCGCTGAACTGACCTGTTGAATTCGAGAGCTACGCCCCGGAACAGGCTGTTCTTCAAAACCCGCCTGCATGATGGGAGCAGATTCTTCCATCGAAAATTCTTCGAACGCGGAGGGTGACGCGGACAAGTCGTTTCCGGTCAGTTCCATTGCGCGGGAATCCAGCTCGTAATCGATTTGGGGGGGAAGACCGATCCCACCCGAGAAGCCTGTATGAACCTCGCTGAATTTCCCTTCACCCAGGTCACGCGCCGCGCCAATTGTCAGCGACTGCTTGTTCGTCGTCAGCAGTTTGCGCTCGTGGGCGGGATCAATATCGAGGAGTTCGTCTTCGTTATCGCCCAGAGAATAGATCCTGTCGACATCGCTCGGGACGAGGTTGTCGGGGAGATCGTCCGAGATCATATTCTGGGCGGACAGAAGTCCCCAGCCGCCGGCCATCAACATCACGGTGGTCAGAATTATCAATCCGGTACGCATCTAACACTCCCTTTGAACAGGTGCGTTCACTTCAGCTGTTTTTCACAGGTTGAGAGCGAAAACATTCTCAACTCAATACGCACGACTTCGCGCACGTTGCGGCGCGGAGCCTCTTTGTTCTGTATCGGTGGTAACAGTCCCGACGCATAACGGGGATTGGCAAGGTGGCGCGATAATGCCGATCACTCCAGCGTCAAAGGCAACCCGGTTCCCCTATATTCCCAGGCAAGTCACGAGCAAGGTTCACCAGTTCGCGCGCAAAGAATGTGCCTCACTCAAATAGGGCGAATCGCACCGCGGATCATCTCCGCTCGGAAATTCACGCGACAAAATATTGAGAATGCTGAATTTTGCAGAATCAGCGGAAGATCACCGCAGGGCGTGGAACTTATGCAGATGCAGAAGTAAAGTGGAACCACCTCTCTGATTCGAACTTCTTCCGCTAGCGGCAGGTTTGCCCGGCATCTCTACCGGGACAGGCGTTCCGAATGCGATATTGCGCCGCTGTCAAATTTCTCACGTCTGAATCAAACTTAGCGACAACTTTGTGTCTGGCAGTCATATCTCCCGGGCGGAAGGTCTGTCTTTTCATTCTCCGATCCCTTGAGGAGTTGTATCACTATGAAACCGAAAGAATTCTTTGACCTCGCCAAGAAACATGGCGCTGAAATGGTCGACCTGAAATTCTGCGATCTGATGGGTACGTGGCAACATTGTTCTTATCCGATCGAGACCTGGGATGAAGGGACGTTCGAAGATGGCGTCGGCTTCGATGGTTCCTCCATCCGGGGTTGGCAGGCGATCGATTGCTCCGACATGCTGGCCGTTCCCGATGCCGCCACCGCGCGGCTCGATCCGTTCTTCGCCAATCCGACCATCAGCGTCATCGCGGACATCGTCGATCCGATCACCAAAGAGAAATACGGCAAAGACCCGCGCAACGTCGCGCAGAAGGGAATCGCCTACCTCCAGCAGACCGGTATCGCCGACACCTGTTATATCGGACCGGAACCAGAGTTTTTTGTCTTTGATGATATTCGCTTCCATACCAGTCAGTCGGGTTCGATGTACCAGATCGACTCGGTGGAAGCGGCGTGGAACAGTGGCAAGACGGAAGAACCGAACCTCGGTCACAAACCCAACTACAAGGGGGGATACTTCCCCGTCGCCCCGGTGGACACGCTCGCGGATCTTCGGGCCGAAATGGTCAAGGAGATGCAGAAGGTCGGCATCGTTGTCGAAGCCCATCACCATGAAGTGGCGACCGCTGGTCAGTGTGAGATCGACATGAAGTTCGAAGATCTGCTCAAGATGGCGGATCAGTTCATGTGGTTCAAATACATCATCAAGAATGTCGCGAAACGAAATGGCCGGACTGTGACCTTCATGCCGAAGCCGGTCTTCGAAGACAACGGTTCTGGAATGCATACCCACATCTCCTTCTGGAAGGAAGGCAACCCGCTCTTCGCGGGCGATGGCTATGCCGGACTCTCCGAACTCGGTCTGCACGCTATTGGTGGTTTGCTGAAACATGGACGGGCCTGCCTCGCGTTCGCGGCACCAACGGCGAACTCGTACCACCGCCTCGTTCCCGGTTTCGAAGCACCGGTGACCCTGGCGATGTCGCAGCGTAACCGGTCGGCGGCCGTCCGGATTCCGATGTACTCACCCAGTCCAAAAGCCAAACGGGCCGAGTTCCGCTGTCCCGATCCGAGTGCCAACGGCTACCTCACGTTCACCGCCCTCATGATGGCGATGATCGACGGTATCCAGAACAAAATCGATCCGGGCGATCCGCTCGATCGCGATATCTACGACATGTCGCCAGAGGAACTGGCCGCCACCAACGTGACCCCCTCCACCCTGGGCGAGGCGATGACGGCCCTCGAACACGATCATGAGTTCCTCACTAAGGGAGATGTCTTCACTCAGGATCTGATCGACACCTGGATCGCCTGGAAACGGGAGCACGAAATCGACGCCCTTCGTCTGCGCCCGCATCCCTTCGAATTCGATCTCTACTACAACTGCTGATCCGTAGAGTCCTGTTCACTCGACACCCGACGGCCCTCATTCTCGAGGGCCGTTTTTTTGTGTCCAGTAAATAACGGCGGGCGAGGATCCCATGTCGGATGGCAAACAGGCGAGGCCCATGTTCTCTCCGGCATCCGAGCTTGTATAATTCGTGTTGATCAAGACTCACAATCACAACGGAGAATCAGATGACCGTTCGTACCTATAAAACCAATCTCAATTGCCAGAGCTGCATCAACAAGGTGACGCCGTTCCTCAACGGGGAGCCCGCGATTCACCACTGGTCGGTCAATACGGACGATCCCCGCAAACCGCTCACGATCGATGGCGACGACGTCTCTGCCGACCGGGTCGAAGACCTTGTCCGTCAGGCCGGGTTTAAAGTCCTTGGACCACTGGATAATGAAGTCGTACAGACAAACGGCGCGCCGCATCAACATGAACAGCCCGAAGCATCCGGCTCCTGGCTGGAGACCTACTATCCGCTCCTGCTCATCGTCGGTTTCTTGATCGGCACGGTGGGACTGGTCGAGTGGCGTGTCGGCGAATTTTCCTGGCCCCGCGCCATGGGGAATTTCATGGGCGGGTTCTTCCTCGTCTTTTCATTCTTCAAACTCTTGAATCTCGCCGGTTTCGCGATGGCCTACCAGACGTACGACATCCTCGCGAAGCGGTCCGTCGCGTATGCATACGCGTATCCGTT
Organism: Planctomyces sp.; assembly: GCA_002702685.1. Taxonomy (GTDB): domain Bacteria; phylum Planctomycetota; class Planctomycetia; order Planctomycetales; family Planctomycetaceae; genus Polystyrenella. The sequence continues at coordinate 481 of PABD01000146.1, read as the reverse complement.
TATCGAACTCGCGCTCGGCGTCGCCTACCTGGCGGCCATTTTTCCGATCGCCACGAACATCGTGACGGCGCTCGTCATGCTGCTCGGCCTCGCGGGGGTCACGAATGCTCTGATGAAAAAACAGAAAATCCAGTGCGCCTGCCTCGGTACGGTCTTTGACCTGCCGATGACGATCGTCACGTTCTTCGAAGACGGGATCATGGCGGCGATGGCGATCTGGATGCTGATTTATAACGTCTAACGGTCCGTGTTTGAAAATGCGCCGTCCCCGTTGAATGACTTCGCCTGAGCCATTCGTTACAATCCCCGAACGGTGACCGGGAGCGAGCCCGACACCAGCCCTAACTGGCCATACATACAGGAGCGTTCTTCAGGCATGTCGCAAACTTCCTACAAAGATGCCGGTGTCGACCTCGATCTCTACCAGCAGGCGATGAACCGCCTCCCCGCGATGATGCAGCGGACGCGATCGAACCGGGTG
>PABD01000145.1 GCA_002702685.1 Planctomyces sp. | reverse complement strand
CTGCAGTCCGAGAACCGGCACCAGGACATTCACATGTATGTCAACTCGCCGGGGGGATCGGTTACCGCCACGATGGCGATCTACGATACGATGCAATATCTCGAATGCGACATCGCCACGTACTGCGTGGGTCTGGCTGCTTCGGGTGGCGCCATTGTTCTCGCAGGTGGGACTGCCAAGAAACGATACATTCTCCCCCACGCCAAAGTCATGATCCACCAGCCGCACGGACAGGTCGGCGGACAGGTCTCCGACATCGAAATTCAGGCGAATGAAATCCTGAAGACGCGCGAATCTCTGAACGAGATTCTGGCGTCGCATACCAAACAACCTATCGAGCGGATTGCGAAAGACACTCTGCGCGACCGTTATCTCTCCGCCGTTGAGTCGGTGGAATACGGCCTGGTCGACGAAGTGTTGACCCCGCGCGAGAAAACGAAGAAAGAATAGTCCCGGGATCATCCGCCGATTTCCCCAATACAATTTCCCTTTTCGCAGGAAAGTACATTCTCATGACCACACTCGTTCCTTACGTGATCGAGAGAAATGGCCGCGATGAGCGGGCCATGGATATCTACAGTCGGCTGCTCCGGGACCGCATTGTCATCCTCGGCAGCCAGGTGAACGACGATGTCGCCAACAGCCTCGTCGCTCAATTTCTGTATCTGCAGTTCGAAGATCCGGAAGCGGACATCCACTTCTACATCAACTCACCGGGGGGATCGATCACCGCCGGGATGGCGATCTACGATACGATGCAGTACATCAGCTGTAACGTCGCGACCTACTGCATGGGACAGGCCGCCAGCATGGGCGCTGTCCTCTTGACGGCCGGTCACCCGGGAAAACGGTTCTCTCTCCCAAATGCCCGGATCATGATTCACCAGCCGCTCGCCGGCATGGAAGGGACCGCGGCTGACCTGGAGATTCACGCCAAAGAGGTGCTCAAGGTCAAACGTCGCATGAATGAGATTCTGCTCAAACACACCGGGCAGACGCTCGAGAAACTCGAAGAAGACACTGACCGCGACAACTTCATGACGGCCGCCGAAGCCAAAGAGTACGGTCTCATCGACAAGGTGCTCGACAAGATCGACATGCCGAGCAGCAACGGCTGATGCCGAGGGACTCAATCTGACATTCTCGAATCCTCCCGGATTTCACATGAAACCCGGGAGGATTCGTCTTTTCATGATTTGCGATTTCACGTTATAGTCCCCGCTCTCTCCCCCCATAGACTACCTCAATCCGGACCCGGCCCGAACGAAACCCATCGCTTCCGATCAGGATGATCGGGAGCGAGTAGCCAGGCTATCGAATCACCCGGTCCGAAAGCACCCCTGATTACACCAATCGATATGCTCTCATTCCGCTGGACATGGATGTCGCTGCTCGGAATCGCGCTGCTGCTGACCGGCTGTCGGTCCACGGCAACGCGCGAGACCTGGGAAGCGCGCTATCGCGATCAGCGGGACGAAATCTTCGCCCTCAATAAACGCATCGAAGAACTCGAACAGGAACTCGTGGTTCGGGAACAGGAGTCGAATACGCTCCGCGTGCAGGCGACGAGCTCGGGACAGACCGCCATGCTGACCGAGCAGGCGAACGCGCTCTATCGAGTCACGGGAATTCGCATCAACAAACTGCTGACGGGCGGACTCGATCAGGATGGCCGACCCGGTGACGATGCTCTTTCGCTCTTGCTCGCGCCGCACGATGAAGACGGCACCCTTGTGAAGTTGCCCGGGACATTGTCGATCGAGCTGATCGATCATTCCCGCCCGGCTGACAACCAGACGATCGGTACGTGGCAATTCTCCCCGGCCGAGATGAAGGCGCACTGGCACTCTGGGATCGTCGGCGTCGGCTATCTCTTTGACCTCGAATGGCAGCAGTTCCCCGCCCGGGAAGAGTTGGTGCTTCATGCCCGTCTCGTCACTGCGGACGACCGGCAGTACGACGCGACGGAAAAGATTCGCATCCAACCTCCGACCTCGGCCGAGCCCGTTTACTATGAGCGAACGGCATCGGGGACCAGCAACAAGGGATCGGAAACGAGTCGCTATTTCGACCAACCTCCGTCCTCGCGTCCCACCGCAGGTCAGCCTGCGATGGCCCCGCCGGTGGCCGATGAGTTCGAAGACGAACTCGTACCAACCCCTCGAGACCAACCGGGAGTTCCCTCCAGTTTCGACGACTCGATTCCCGAGTTTGACGAAGTGAATACGACCTTCGCTCCCGATGACGCGCCGGGCTTCCTGCGAATCCCAACATTGGATTCGAACACCGATTCGAAATTCAACGACACCGTATTCCGATAGGCGGAGCGTCGACCGACGTCTGCCGGTTCGGCGAAGGTGGTAAACTAGGCAGTTTCACGTGAAACTGAATCCTGTGAGAATCGCGGTGAGATTTTCAATTTGGCGATTTCTGCGAGGATGCCGTTCCACAGTTCGACTCGCGCTTCGATCGCTCTCGTCGCCGCTGCGATTGCCTGCTGCAGTTTCTCTTCCGAGTCGCCGATCAACGCCTCGACCAGCCGACGGGCGAGTGCTCCATGCTCGTCGCCATCGAGTTCGATATGCCGCTCAAGATAGTAGACGAAGTCATCAACCGGCATTCCGCCGGCTTTGATCGTCGGGACAAGGCGGGAGAACATATCGGGGATCACCTCTTCCCGACCGTAGCAGAAGGAGGCGGCGACTTCGTGTACCTCTCCGTCGAGAGCGAGGTTGATGGTCGTCTGGACGAACGCAGCTGTCGACGCGGGTTTCTGTATTCGTGACCAGGCCGCATCGAAGTCGTCCCCCTGTCGCAGTCCGTCAATGAGGCGATCGATCTCCGTCCGATCCGCGTCGATGTTCGACATCGCATTCAGGTAGAGCTCAAAGTGGCTGAGGTAACTCCCGGATCCGTCGAGGTCACATTCTTCGCCGAGAACAATTTCGTTGATGAACCGTGCGACAGAGACATCGGCCGGGGGGACCCAGGGAAGATCGCAACCGGCGGCATGTCGCTGCAGTCGTTTCAGGAGCGACATGAAATCCCAGACAGCGAAGACATGCTGCTGCATGAAGACGCGTAATTCCGCGACGGAGGTGATCGCATCGTACAATGGGTGAGCGAGCAGTTCTTCTCGAAGGGGCGCGATCGCCGCTTCAAGCCGGTCGACGGGACGGGGGGAAGAAGACATATTGATTTCAGTCCGTCGCATTCGAGAGCAAAAAAGATAAGGCCGACGCTTGGCCTCACCCGGTTTATAGCCGCATCGGTCGCGCGCGACCAGTGGTGATGTCCCAGGGTGATCGCCGCGTCTTGAAAGGCAGGGCTACTGCCCAGGTCGCATATTTGCCCGGGCGAGCGCGTCTTCCGCTTCCTGAATCATGCCGCAGCGCTGGCAGATGATCGACAACTGCGTATAGGAGAACGAATCGCTCGGATCGATTTCGACAACGCGTTTGGCGTGCGCAACCGCTTCTTCAAACCGATCGAGTTTCTGCAGATAGACCGCGAGGGCGGAATGCGCGATCTTGTGATCGGGTTCCTCGGCGACAATTTCTTCGAGTAACACGACCGCCTGATCGAGCTTTCCTTCGTCTTTAAGGGCGACGGCCTGATCGTATTTCTGATTCACATCCGACATGACGCGGGATTCCTTCTGAATTCAACAGGGACTGGCGAGCGACAGAATCCCGGCGCGGAAGAGCGGGGAGGATTCTGGCCCCATCATACCTGCCACGTCTGTCGGTGCAAGGCGCCGGACCCGCGGAACCGGTCCGCGGATTGCGAGGTATTTCCCGTGGAACCCTCAGCGAATCAGGCGGGAATCCTTCAGGGCCTTCTGCTCCTGACGCCAACCTTCGATTTCCACGAACAGGGTCTTCATCGCTTTTCGCAGATCACGGAGATCGAGGGGAGATTTCAAAATCTGGACGAAGGTCGACTCCGACATTTTTTTGCGGAGCTCCCCCTGTTTCGCCGAGAGAATCGTGATCAAGGGGATCTCGGCGTCATTCGCCAATTCGACCGCCCGGTTGTGTACCGAGACGATATCGTCGCCAATGGATTGGCCCATCAGCAGCACGCAGTCGGGAGGATCGCTCGAGAACCGCCGCAGGGCGCGACCAGCATCGGCCATCAACAACAGGCGAACGCCATGCTTATTGAAATAGTCGCGCAACAGAGACTGGTATTTCGGTCGTTCCTCGACGCAGATCATCTTCAGATTATTGAACGTCTTGCCCGACTCGGTCGCGGGCATCTCATTGTCGGAGTCGGATTGTCCTTGGCGAACAGACGACGGATCGAGCGCTGGCATACTTGCGTTCGACATCGAGGGAGGGCGGTGGGTTCCCAGTTGAATCTGAAGCTCCTCGAGATCGGCGATCAGTTCCGAGGCAGACTGATAGCGCTCGCTCGGATCAAACTTGATCATCCGCTGTACGACATTGACGACTTCTTTGGGGAGGTCGGGGACATGCTCACGGATCGGCTTGATGTTCATGTACCGCAGAATATTTTTCCGTTCATCCCGACTACGGGTCGGTTGGTACGGCGGCACCCCCGCCAGCAACTCATAATAGATGATGCCCGCGAAATAAAGATCCGAGCGCGGATCATTCCGTTTGACTGCAGTCGCCTTTTCGAGCGTGGCATACTCGAGCGCGTGCTGGGGAGTCTCGCCCCGGTTACCGATGACCGAATCCGAATCGCCCGCGAGACCGAAGTCGGCGAGTTTCGCGACCCCCTTGGTATTCAGCAGAATATTGGTGAGCTTCATGTCGCGATGCGTCACGCCCATCCGGAGGGCGTACTCGAGTCCCTTGGCGATCTGATCCATGTAACCGGTGGCTTCGGCAGGCGAGAGCTTTTTGCGAATTTTCATGACATCGCGCAGGTTTCCGCCCTCGACGAACTCCATCGTAAAATAGTGATTGTCCCCATCGACCCCGACATCGTAAATCGGCACGATGTTGGGATGGCGGAGGCGCTGACAGACTTCGGCTTCGCGATGAAAATGGTTGACCATATTGCGGTCATTGAGCCAGCGCTGGCGGAGAATTTTGAGCGCGATGATCTCATCCGTCCCGAGAGTCGCCGCTCGGAAGACGCGGGCAAAGCTGCCGGAATCATTGCGATAGAGAAGCTTGTAGTTACCGACGATGAGATTGTCGGTATCTCCCTTCCGCAACCGGCCGAGCTGGTACGGAGTCAGCAGGTTCCTGCGCTCGAGCACGGCGAGCAGGTCGTTCGGAGAATTATTCTGCAGATCGAGGCCGACGAGACAGGATTGCAGCACGACTGGGTCGATCAGCTGCATCTGAAAGAGCGTCTGCAGGAATTCCTCTAAGTTTCGAAAGGCCATCTAATTCCCCGGCTCTCGCCGACTTGAGCCCAAAGCCGGAGCCTCTATTTATCGAAAACCGGGGCAGAGAAAATCGCCCGGTTCAATTTTGACGTGTTCGACACAGCTTGAATTTGTTTAGCGAACTAACAGTACCATAATCCTACCACGATGCACAGCACGTGCAAGCAGTCTCTTGCACGTGAACGCCAGTCTAATGGCGATCGTGACCGGGCGACCAACGGGACGTCAATTATTTTTCGGAGCCAGATCGAGTGTATCGCAGATTTCCACCGATGACGGTCTGCAGGATATCGATCTGAGCTTTTTCCGGGTCATAGTCGAATTGAATCAGGTCGGCCAAACCGCCTGGTTCGAGCAAGCCGGTTTCGACGCCGAATAATTTTCCCGGGTTCCGGGAGGCGAAATCGATCGCATCGGCGAGCGAGATTTCCTCCACCATCCGGACGAGTTCCGCCACGCACATCTCGGTGGTTGCCCCGGATCCGGCCAGCAATTGCCGCTGCCCGGCAATCACGTGCCGACCGTCCTCGAGAATCTCGACGTCCACCGATTCGGACTCATACAGCCCGGGTGGAAGTCCGGCGAGACCGGAGGCGTCGCACGTAATCAGCATGTGCTCGTATCCTTTAACGCGATAGGCGATCTTCGCGATGCTCGGTGGAATGTGGTGCCCGTCGGTAATCAGGCAGCAGTGCAGGCGGTCGTCGGCCAGCTGCTCCCAGATGTAGTTCGGGTGTCGGCGAATCATGCCCTCCGCACCGTTCCCCAGGTGGGTGCTCATCCGGGCGCCCGCGTCCGCCGCGGCAATGATCAACTCCGGACTGGCGGCCGTATGACCGATCGACACGACGACCCCGGACGCAACCGCTTTGGGGATGAATTCGAGCACCCCCTCCTGCTCGGGAGCGACGGTGATCAGCTTGATTCGATTGCCGGAGAGTTCCTGCAGCTGCGAGAATTCATCCCAGTCCGCAGAGCGGATGTGCTTCAACGGGTGCGCGCCACGGGATCCATCGACAGGCGAAAGGTAGGGCCCCTCGAGATGACATCCCGCAACCATTTCGCCGATTTCCGGATGTTCTTCACACACCTTTTTGAGCGTTGAAAAGCCATCGGCCAGCGCCTGATGGGAACTGGTGATCAGTGTCGGGAAGAGTTTCGTCACTCCCGCGGCGAGGAAGGGTTCGATGGCGCTGATGGCTTCGTCTACGGTCAGACCTTCATTGCAGAACCAGATCCCTCCGAACCCATTGATTTGCATGTCAAACAATCCGGGCGCCAAGTAAGGCAACTCCTGCGCATGGAGATCGTCGCCGCGCAAGGGTTCGACCGCCGAGATTCGATCCCCTTCCCAGGAGATCATGACGGGTTCGAGGGTGTCGTAGCGTTTACCGGAAATTCGCTGTGTCATCATATACCAATTTACCTCGGCGCTGAGCGCCGGTCGGAGCTGGAGAGAGGTACTCTTGTTCTGTAGATGCGATTCGAGAGTTTGATCGATACCGGGGACATTTTCAACCAGCCACTCCTTTCGGCCTCCAGCGGCCGGAAGCCGAAAAATTGTTGACGATGCCCGCTTGGCGGGTTAGGATTGTCGACAATCCGGGATTGTTTCGACCGAACCATGCCAATAAATGTCGACAGTCTTGAACCGGATCGGCGATTCCTATTAGTATATATTGATGGGTTCCATGAGCGCTACCTTAAAAGAGACCGCCTATCAGACGATCCGCGAAAAATTGATCGCGGGCCACTTCCCGCCAGGCAGCCGCCTGTCGGATGATTCCATCGCCAGGGAAATCGGCATCAGTCGCAGCCCTGTTCGCGAAGCAATTAATCAGTTTGTCAGTGAGGGACTGGTAGAATACCGCCCCCGGTGTGGGACTTATGTCCGCCAGCTGACTCTGAAAGAAGTGGACGATCTCTGGGGCGTACGTATCGCCATGGAATGCTTCGCGGTTGTCGAAGCCGTCGATCGACTTTCTGAAGAGAGCCTTCAAATACTGAAGGAACTCAACGGTGAACTACTTGACTGCGTCCGTGAGTGCCGTAAATGTCCCGGTCAACTTGCGGACGACGATCTTAAACAACGTTTCCTCCAAACGGACTCGATGTTCCATCTGGAGATTTTAAAAGCCGCGGGTAACGACCGCGTTTTGAAAATCGTGGAAGACTGCCGACTGATCATGTTCATCTTCGGTGCGACGCATTCGTCACTCCGAGTGACCGCCGATATGATGCTGCAATCCCAGCGGGATCACGACTTGATCATCAAAGCCATTGAAAATCTGGATCACGATAATGCCCGGGAATGGGTTGGCAATCATATCCGCACCACACGCGCGCGAGTGATGGCTCAACTCGAACAACATTCGCCCGGGCCCAAGAACAACATCGCGTAAACCCCGCCTCGATATCCCACCCTGCAATTTGTTTCAACCGAACATTTCGCCTCCCTTATTCGGTTACCTGGATCGTAAAGGTTTGATTGTGACATCAATTCCTCCCACCCCAGATCGACGACGAGTTTCAGCCCCGACGCTGATCTTCTGCCTGTTGTTTTCCGCCACGACGCTCCCCTTGCTGGTGCATGCACGCGCGAATGAAGCGAAGGAACAGCAGGAGTCTGTCGCCTCGGCACCTGCTGAAGAGTTTGAGCCTGCTCAACTGGAATTTTTCGAAAAGAAAATCCGCCCGCTACTGGTGGAACGATGTCAGGACTGCCATAACGCGGACCTCAGCGAAGGGGGGCTCGATCTCAGCTCCCGCGAGGGAATTATCAAGGGTGGCGATTCCGGGGCTGCGTTCGACGGCATCCATCCCGAAGCGAGCATCGTTCTGGAGGCGATCAGCTACAAACCCGAGGCCCGAATGGAGATGCCCCCGGACGGTCGCCTGGAGGCAGATGAAGTTGCCCTCCTCACGAAGTGGGTTAAAGAAGGATTGCCATGGCCGGGAGCCAGACCGGGCATCGCGCTGGATCCGTCCGACTCGAAAAACGCGGACTTTCCCTACGCGGAAGAACAGACCGGATACTGGTCCTTCCAGCCTCCGACGAAACCGGAACTCCCGGCTGTACAGAACTCCGAATGGGTGCGTAACGGGATCGACAATTTCATTCTGTGCAAACTGGAAGAGCAGGGGATGCACCCTGCGACGAAGGCGGACAAGCTGACGTTGATCCGCCGCGCGACCTTCGACCTCACCGGTCTTCCCCCCACCCCCGAGGAGATCAGCGCATTTGTCGCGGACGAAAGTCCGGATGCCTTCATTAAAGTTGTCGACCGTCTGCTTGCCACCGACGCGTATGGCGAGCGATGGGGGCGGCACTGGCTCGATGTGGCGCGGTATGCGGACACCAACGGCATGGATGAAAACCTGTCGTACGCGAACGCCTACCGGTATCGCAACTATGTGATTAACGCGTTCAACAAAGACAAACCGTATGACGAATTCCTGACGGAACAACTCGCGGGCGATCTTATGCCCGATCCTGAGGATGAACTCAAAACGATTGAACGCAACATCGCCACAGGCTTCCTGGCGATCGGCCCCAAAATGCTCGCCGAAGACGACCCCGTGAAAATGCACATGGACATCATCGACGAGCAGGTCGACACCATGGGCAAGGCATTCCTCGGACTCACGCTCGGTTGCGCCCGGTGTCACGACCACAAGTTTGATCCGGTCACTACCAGGGACTATTACAGTCTCGCCGGGATCTTCAAAAGCACGAAGACGATGGAAAACTATCGCGTCGTTGCGAACTGGTTTGAACGTCCTGTTGAACCTCAGGCCCGGATCGATGCCTGGAACCAGTACGAACAAAGCCGCGATCAGGAGCAAGCGACGATCGACAAAATCGTCGCGGACGTCAACAGCCAGTTTCAATCCACCGCACGCGAACGGGCGCGCGATTATCTGATCGCCGCAACTTATGAATTCTACAGCAAAAACGCTTACGACCGCATGGCCGCCAGTTGGAATACTGGCGACGCATCGCTACCCGAAGGCGCGCTCGAACGACTGACTGAACAATTTGATCGTGGAAATGTGGACGTTCAGGTTCAGCAGAAAGAACCCCGTATCGCCGTCGTTCTGACCTTCAAACAGGGCCCGGCGAACGCGGTGTACGATATCGATGTTCCCACCGCCGGAAAGTACGCGATCTTCCTGCAGTATGCGGCGAATGAATCCCGTCCATTGAAATTGAGCGTGAACGGTTCGGTCGTGAAAGGGGAGAGCGCTTCTCAGAAAACGGGAAGCTGGAATCATGACGGTCAGCGGTGGTTCTTCGAAGAAGTCGTGAAATTACCGGCCGGCAAAAACACCATCGAACTGGCCTGCGACAAACTCTTCCCGCATGTACACAAACTTCGCCTCATTCCCGCTGGGGATGAATCTCCTGCGGCAGTGTTGGCGAAACCGGAGATTGCGGATCTCAACCCGTTAGTAATTGACCAGTGGGTGGCCTATCTCGGAGAGCAGCAGGGCAAAGCCGATTCGATCTTCCAGCCCTGGTTTAAACTGACCGAGGCGGTCCGGCAGTCGTCGGGTAACGCTGAGTTTGGTCGGTTGAACACACGAATTCAGACGGAACTCGCTGAGTCACGGGTGGTGCTCGCCGATGAATACGCGAAGCTCTTCAGCGAAGCGGCTTCTGCATGGCAGCAATTGAAAGCGGCTGAGGAAACTAAAGATCAGGACAAGCTGGCCGATGTTGAACTCGAAGCCGCGCGGCAGGTTCTGTTGAGCGATGCCGGTCCGTTCCGAATCCCAGAAAACGTGGAATCATCCTATCCGACCGACATCAGGGATCAACTGGCGGCACATCGCACGTCGCTGCAGCAGATCGAGGATGGGAAACCAGAGCCCCTTGAATATGCGATGGGCGTGACTGAGTCCAAAGTGGAAAACATGCAGGTCTGCATTCGCGGGAACCATATCAACCTTGGCCCCGAAGTTCCTCGCCAGTTCCTGACCGTCATTGAAGGAACCGACCAGCAACCACTGAGTGACGCCAACTCGGGACGGCTCGCTCTCGCCAACTGGATGACCAAAGCAGATCACCCCCTCACGAGCCGGGTGATGGCAAATCGTATCTGGCGGTGGCACATGGGAACGGGTCTCGTGCGAACGGTCGACAACTTCGGCTTGACCGGTGAGACACCGACGCACCCGGACCTGCTCGACTGGCTGGCGACGACCTTTATTGAACTCGACTGGTCGATGAAAGACATGCACCGTTTGATCATGAATTCTGCGACCTACCAGATGAGCTCGGAATTTTCGGCCGCCTACAATGAGACGGACCCGGAGAACAAGACCTACTGGAGAATGAACCGCCATCGGCTGGAGGCGGAAGCTGTTCGCGACTCCATCCTGGCAATTGCCGGCACGCTCGACCGGACGCAAATCGGGACGACGCTTACCTACAAGAGCCACGAGTACGTGAATTCGACGGGTGGGGCCGGCGTTGTGAGTTACGACTTCAACTATCGCTCCGTTTACCTGCCGATTATTCGCAGTGCCTTATACGAGATGTTCCAGGCATTCGACTTCCCCGACCCGAGTTACATGCTCGGCGATCGTCCGACAACGACAATCGCGCCACAGTCGCTCTTCCTCATGAATAGTGATCTCATGGAAGAACAGATGACGGCCATGGCCAATCGTCTGATCCAGGAAGCGCCCGACGCGGCGGAGGACCGGATCGAACGGGCATATGAACTGACTTACGGTCGGAAACCGACGGTTGACGAGATGGAAGCCTCTCTCGGCTTTGTTTATCAATACGAAGAGGCTGTTATTTCCGCGATTCCTGATCAGGAAAAGCGGCAGGTACAGGTCTGGAAAGGACTCTGTCGCGTCCTGCTTTCCTCTAACGAATTCATCTTTGTTGATTAAGTCTTCCAGGCCGAATACATCCCGATACATTCAATCTAAAACGAGAAAATCTACTCACAGACTGAGCCCGGTTTTTTGCTCAAACCAAGCGGTTCATTCACTGGAGAACTACATGTCTCGATTTCGTGATCATTTTCAACTCGGCGTTCCGCGAACCCGTCGCGAAATGCTGCAACAGTGCGCCACTGGTTTTGGTTGGCTCGCACTGACGGATATGCTTTGTCGCGGCAATACTTCGGGCGCGGCTGAGACGGCGTCCGTCCAGCCAGAGGAATCCATTCCGGCTGGCGGCCCGCTTTCCGTGAAAGAACCTCATTTCGCTCCCAAGGCGAAACGGGTGATTTTCCTGTTCATGCACGGCGGTCCGTCGCACATGGATACCTTCGAATACAAGCCCTTGTTGCAACGTGACCATGGCAAGCCTCTCCCGTTCGATAAACCCCGTGTTTTCTCGGCCCAGACCGGGGCGCTGATGAAATCCCCGTTTGCGTTCAAGCAGCATGGTGAATCCGGCGCCTGGGTCAGTGAGCTCTTCCCTGAAGTCGCCAAAATGGTGGATGATCTCTGCATCATGAACGGCATGCATGGTTCGAACTCTCGTCACGGCGGGGCGTTACTCGAACTGCATACCGGTAGCGACACCTTCACCCGCCCGAGTATGGGATCGTGGCTCAACTACGGCCTGGGCACTGAAAACCAGAACCTTCCCGGGTTCATCACGATCTGCCCCAGCCTGACCCATGGCGGGATGAACAACTGGAGTTCAGCGTTTCTTCCCGCCGTCTACCAGGGAACTCCCATTGGAAATGCGGGGCTCGAAGCGAAGAACTCCCGGATTCCTTATATCACCGGCTCCAACCCCGATGCCCTGCAGAGGTTGGAACTGGAGTACCTTGATCGGCTCAACCACAAACGGTTGCAGGAGACTGGCCCCGACGCTGGTCTGGAAGGTCGGATCGAAGCGTTCGAACTTGCTTACCGGATGCAGATGGAAGCTCCTGAGGTTCAGGACATTTCGAATGAGTCCGAAGAGACGATGAAGATGTACGGCATCGATGACAAGGTGACCGAAGATTTCGGTCGGCAATGTCTGATGGCCCGCCGCTTCTCGGAACAGGGCGTGCGGTTTGTGCAGGTCTCACACAGTTACAAGTGGGACTCGCACTCAGACCTGCTGAAGCAGCATCAGCAAAATTCGCTGGAAGTCGACAAACCGATCGCCGCGCTTCTCAAAGACCTCAAGCAGCGTGATCTCCTGAAAGACACACTGGTCCTCTGGGGTGGTGAATTCGGTCGCACCCCCGTATCACAGGGTGGCAACGGCCGCGACCATAACCCCGAAGGTTTCACCATGTGGATGGCGGGGGGTGGTGTGAAACCCGGTATCCAGTATGGTTGCACCGACGACTACGGCTACTTTGCGGTCGAGAACAAGATCCACTTCCACGACCTGCACGCCACGATGCTGCACTTATTGGGACTGGATCACTTGAAGCTGACCTACCGTTACGGTGGTCGCGATTTCCGCCTCACCGACGTCGCGGGCGAAGTCAAACACGACATCCTCGCTTAGTCGACGCTATAATGATGACCACGATCGATCGACGTTACCGTCGATCGATTGATACCAAATGAAAAACCGATCGGTTCCACCTATGTGCGAACCGATCGGCTTTTTTATTTTCATCGAAAACAAAACGGGCTATCAGTTGATAACCTTGTTGCGGCCAGAGGCGATGTCGATTTTCTCTTCTTCTTCGTCTTCCAGGAAGAAGAGATTGCTTGCGGCAAAGACTTCATCGTAAACCGGAGCCGGCGCTGGAGCCACGGGCTGATAGGGCCGGGCGGCAAAGCTGTGGAAGCGAGTCCGGGCATTGAAGTTCGCGAGTCCGATCGCTCCGTCGTTGAGCAGAAACTCGCCATTAAACTGGCTCGTACTGATGAGTTCGTCATCGACATAGAAGAAGACCTGCTCACCCACGACATTGATCGCCAGATGATAGTTCTTGGTGTTCACAATGTCGCGGCCTTCATTATCCCAGTCGACATTCGAGATGCGGTTATTGAAGTAGCCAAGGTAATGCCCGACAACCCACTGGTTCTGTCCGCTGAACATCCCCGCGTATTTGAAGTCGTTTTCATTCTTGTAGTCGAAGATAATGAATCCATCGGACCAGGATCCGGCGCTGAAGGTCGTGTTGATGACCGTCTCGACGCGGAAGTTGGAAGGCACCGTTCCCTCCGGTTTGACGAGCAGGGTAGCCAGGCGGTCACCGGGCAGCGTGTTCGTGGTATTCGCTTCGAGAACGACGTTGCCATTCAGATCGAGGGGCTGCCAGAGCGCAGGATTGTTCGGAGTGAAGTAGCTCGGCATCACCGGGGCACCGAACTGGTCATATCCGAACTGATCATCGATCGGCTCCATCGTCCGACCTTCATTGACCAGGTACCCGGCACGGAAGTTGTCGAAGCGAGTTTCGGCGTTCGCATTGGCAACTCCGATGCGGCCATCGTTCAATGCCACCACGTCTGTCAGGACCCTCGTCGCAATCCGTTCGCCATCG
>PABD01000144.1 GCA_002702685.1 Planctomyces sp. | reverse complement strand
GTGGCCGGACTCTCGCTGGCCGAACGCTTCGGGGCTGGTTCGATTTCGAAAACCGGCTTTTCGAGGGGGGCCGAGCCTTTCAGCTGGGGCAATTCGCCTTCGGGGGAGAACATCCGCTGATCGGACCACCGTTCCAACAGTTTGAGCGCATCGCCCGTCTTGTTCGGGCTGGTGGCGGCAGGCGCCGGAGGGGCGTCGAGCAGGGTCCCGGCGCAGTCCGGGCATTCGGCCGCGTCGAGCCGACCGTCAGGCCGATCTTCGACCTCTTTCCTGCAGGTGGGACACCACATTCCAGTCGCTTCCTGTCGAACTCGCTACCGGGTAAATCCATCCTGGCCCGGTGTGGAGACCATGTGAGAAGCCCCGATACCTTTCCGGTTCAGGAACGGGACTCGACCCGAAAAATACCCGGGATCGGGGCGGGAACGCAATACCGATTCGTCGCCGACAATCTGGAGAGACCTGTCAAAATAGCGAGACTGCAATTCCTGTCAGGCAAACCTCTTTTTCGCACTGGTCCCAGAGGCGGGAAAATCACCGGTGGACCGGGCAGCCCGCTTGCGGGTGGCCGATGCACGCGTTACTCTCCGGGAAACAATTTATTCCTGTTCAGCGTGGTTTTGGCGCGTTCCTGTGAAGACAGGTAACCTCTGCCCGCCGCCGGCTCACTTTTTCCGTGCGTGCTCACCCTGTCTGAACATGCTTGATGGACCGTAACTTCCCCGCTCGACCGGGGTTCCAATGCAATCCCTTCGAACCATGATGTACGACCCGCAAGACGACCGAAATCGCATAGTCATCACGGGAATAGGACTCACTTCGCCTAACGGAAACAGCCTGGCGGAATTTCGAGCGAACCTCCTGGCGGGGGTCTCGGGAGTCGTTCCTTACGAAACGCGATATATGCCCCCGGTTCTCGCCGGTGTCTGCGACTGCGATGTGCTGCGTTACCAGAAACGCAAGGACCTCCGTCGCGGGACGCGCGCAGGCTCGATTGCCGTGTACTGCGCGAACGAAGCGGTCGTCGATTCGAAAATTGACTGGGAAAACTTCCCCCGCGAGCGCGTCGGCGTGTACATCGGCATTACCGAACACGGTAACGTCGAAACCGAGAACGAAATCGCCAACATCAAGGAATTCGATTACGACACGAATTTCTGGTCCCACCACCACAACCCGCGGACGGTTGCCAATAACCCCGCCGGGGAAGTGACCCTCAATATGAAGATTACCGGCCCCGCCCTGTGCATCGGCGCGGCGTGCGCTGCCGGGAACGCCGGGTTCATTCAGGGGGTGCAGATGCTCCGCCTGGGCGAAGTCGACATGGCGATCGCCGGCGGCGTGTCGGAATCAATCCATACGTTCGGAATCTTCGCCAGCTTCAAGAGCCAGGGAGCCCTCGCCGCCCACGAGGATCCGGCCAAGGCCTGCCGTCCCTTTGATACCAAACGGAACGGGATAGTGGTCGCGGAAGGGGGAGGCCTCGTCACGCTCGAACGTCTTCCCGATGCCCTCGCCCGCGGCGCGAAAATCTACGGCGAGATCGTCGGATACGCCATCAATTCCGATGCCTCCGACTTCGTCCTCCCCTCAAGCGAACGTCAGACAGAATGCATGCAGCTCGCACTCAAGCGGGCCAATCTGACGCCTGATCAGATTGACATCGTCAGCAGCCACGCCACCGCGACGGAACAGGGCGATATCGAAGAATCGACCGCTCTCCATCGCGTCTTCGGCGAATCCTCACGGACCGTCATCAACAACGCCAAAAGCTTCATCGGACACGCCATGGGAGCAGCAGGCGCTCTGGAACTTTTGGGCAATCTGCCAGCCTTTGAAGACGGCGTCGCACACGCTACAATCAATCTCGACGAACAGGATCCCCGCTGCGCTCTGACCAACATCGTCGCCAACGAACCCCGACAACTCCGCGACGTGAACTACATCTTCAACAATTCTTTCGGAATGCTGGGGATCAATTCGGCGGTCATCGTCAGGAAATACAAATAGTGCCAACACATCCCCGGAAGCGGTCCCAGCGCGACTCTCCGGTTTCCTCCGGTCAGCAGTTGTCAGGACGACGGAACTGACCTATTACTTACTTGTAACCATACGACCGGCGTCCATTCCCCTCGTAGTGAATAGAAAACAAAAGCTCACCGCACTCGATCTTTTCGCAGGATGACGGCACTACGAAACCCGCGACGCACCCTTACACAGTCTGCTGGAGATACTCTGAATGACTTCTGAACAAATTCGTCAGGTAATTATTGATATCCTCGAACGCATTGCCCCAGATGAAGATCTGACGAATCTGGACGACTCCGTGGCGTTCCGCGAACAGATGGAACTCGACAGCATGGACTTTCTCGACATCGTCATGGAACTCCGCAAGCAGTACCGCGTACAAATTCCGGAAGAAGACTACGGCAACCTCGTCACGATGGACAGCACCGTCAGTTACCTGGAACCCCGTCTGAAAGACGTCGAATCCGCCGTTTAACGAATCTCCGCATGTCCCCTCGGAGGGCATCGACGGAAGGGATGGCCCGGACAATCGCTGCAGCGTTGTCCGGGTGCCGACAAGGACCAGCAGGCGAACGTCGGGCAGCGGTTGATCCCGTGTAACGGACAAACTGTGATCGACTTGTTGCTGGCGCAACCCGGACAACATTGAAATGATTGTCCGGGCTACCCGATGCATGTTGTCCACCCCACATTCGCGGCTTGTAGTAAGAGGCTTGCGCTTCCCGTGAAGTACGATACGATCATCATCGGTGCCGGGTTATCCGGCCTCGCCGCGGGAATCCGGCTGGCTTATTACGACCAGAACGTGCTGATTCTGGAAAAGCACACCACGATCGGCGGTCTCAACTCGTTCTACCGCCTGCGGGGTCGCAACTATGATGTTGGCCTGCACGCCATCACCAACTACGCCGCCCCCGGTACGCGTACCGGACCGCTCGCCAAGCTGCTCAAACAATTGCGTCTGCGTTGGGAGGACTTTAACCTCACACCCCAGAAAGGGTCCGCGGTTGTCTTTCCCGAACATCGTCTCCAGTTCACGAATGATTTCCAGGTTCTGCAGCAGGAGATCGCCGAGCAGTTCCCCGATCAGATCGACGGTTTCAACAAACTGACCTTCGAGATCGAGCAGTTCGACGATACGAATCTGAATCAACCCTATCGCTCCGCCCGCGAGATCGTGCAGCGTTATATCACCAACAGCACGCTCGAAGACATGCTCTTCTGCCCGCTCATGTTCTACGGCAGCCCCACCCCGCATGACATGGACTTCTGCCAGTTCGTCATCATGTTCAAGAGCATCTTCCTGCAGGGCTTCGCGCGACCGGCCGAAGGAATCCGGTTGATCCTCAAGAATCTCGTACGCAAATTTAAATCGCTGGGGGGTGAACTCAAACTCCGCGGCGGTGTGGCCGAGATTCTGCAGAAAGATGGTAAGGCATACGGCGTGCGTCTCGAAGATGGAACCGAGTTCGAGTGCGATGTGTTGCTCTCCTCCGCGGGTTCACTCGAAACCTATCGGCTGACCCAGGCGGAAGAACTCACTCGTCCGGAACCGGAACCGGGCGCGCTCTCGTTTATCGAATCGATCTATGCCCTCGATAAAATGCCGACGGACCTCGGCATTGATGAGACGATCATCTTTTACAACAACGCACCGCGATTCAATTACGCTCCGTGCGAAGAACCGGCCGATCTCTCCAGCGGGATTATCTGTTCGCCGAACAACTTTGAATACGACAATCCCGAACTCGTTAAAGAGGGGGCGGTCCTCCGCGCCACGGTGATCGCCAATCCCGCCTACTGGATGAACCTCTCCGAGGAAGCTTACCGCGCCGCGAAAGAAGAATGGTTCCCCCGGATTCTCGACAAGGTCAGCGAGAAGGTCGCCCCTTTCCGGGAACACATCGTCGACACCGACATGTTCACCCCCAAGACGATCTGGCGATTCACGGGCCACGCCAATGGAGCCGTCTATGGCGCGCCGGTCAAACATCGCGATGGCCAGACCCATCTCGACAACCTCTACCTCTGCGGCACCGACCAGGGCTTTCTCGGCATCATCGGGTCAATGCTTTCCGGGATCTCGATCGCCAACCTCTACGTGCTGAGCCGGATGTAGATTGAGAAACGGTCTGTGAGTTACTTTTCACCGAAGTACTCCGTGGCGATGCGTTTCATCTCGCCGTGGACGTCGTCTCCTTCATAGAACGACAACCAGCCTTTAATCGTCGCGGATTCCCCCGGCGCGAGATCCGGGAACTGCGGATCGGAATGCAGGCACGGGCAGCGAACATTCCCCCAGGGGCGTACACATCGTTCCCACGCGGTGATGATGTAGCGATCTCCTGCGGAAGACCTGCAGATCACAAATGGGTTCTCGAACGTCTTGTTGTCGTTCGTAATCTCTGCGAACTCCGGCGCGCCTTTGAGCATCACGCAGTTCTGCACGCGCAGGTCGTCCAGCGGTTGGTCCGTGCCGTTCGTCAGTTTAAGTGCCATCAACATCGCTCGTTTGTTCGGATCTTCCGACGTGTTGACCCGTGCCATCGCTTCGTAACGAATCCCATTCGGAAGTTCGCGAGTCAGAGCGAGGGAACCATCTTCCTGCTCTTTCCATTCCTGTCGCTCCAGATCAACCCCTGCTTTCGACCAGATCGTCGGAACATGGATATGCGCGAGGTAGGTCAAACCGAGGTTCGACCAGAGTGCCTCCGGCAGATCCATCACGACATAAGAGGACTCGTCCCAGGGAGTAAACAGGCTGATCTTCGTTTCGCGTTCCGGGTCGATCGCCCCTTCGAGAAATCCGATGCGCGGGTGACGTCCTCCCGGATAAGGGAGCATCAACAACTGATCAGTGGGTAAGGCTGGTCGGGTTGCGGGGGAGATATCGTGTTTCTCAAGCGACGCCTTAATTTCGTCCGGCGGCAATCCCGTCGCCAATTCGATTTCATCGACCGTATAGCCGTGATACCAGACCATGTTCTCCAGCCATCGCTGAAGCTCTTTGTCGCTCGCCGGCGGACGGGGAGTCACCTGATCAATGGGCGGATTCGCTGGCGGTTCCGCGCCGATCGAGAGAGAAGGAATCAGTAGCAGCAGTAGACAGCAGGCGGTGCGGCGCAGGCAGGACATGGCGAAACTCACGGAGAAGAGTGACGTGTGGAGATATGGTTTCCCTCGATCATAGGGCGCGGCACCAACGGAATCCAAGCGCGAATGAGGTCCCGCCGGGAGGGCACTATTCGAGCGAACCCGGAAATTGCGAGGCTCGGGAAGTTGGATAGGGTTTGAAAAGGGGAGGCGACTCCCGATACAATACAGGTCCATATGTATCGTCCCTGCCGCGCGATCTATTCCGCAGCCGGTTGATTCAGGGTGATGTGCGACAGTGCGACTGATCCACACAGCTCGCCTGTCGATCCTTCCCACAGACATCGAAAGAATCGTGAATAATGGAAGCCATTATTATCTACGGCTTAATCGCCATTGCGGTCCTGGTCCTCCTGATTCTGCTGTTCCTTGTCGCGCGCTACGCCAAGCTCTGGCTGCGGGCTCAGTTCTCTCGTGCGGGCGTCGGCATCTTCGAAATCATCCTGATGTCGCTGCAGAAGGTCGATCCCCAGATGATTGTGGATTCCCGTATCATGTCACGTCAGGCGGCGATTCGCGATATTCCAACCAAGATGCTGGTCGCTCACTATCTTGCCGGAGGCAACGTCGATCGCGTCGTGCGGGCGCTGATCGCCGCACAGCGTGCCCGCATTGAACTCGATTGGGACTCCGCCGCCGCCATCGATCTCGCCGGTCGTGATATCGTCGAAGCCGTCCAGACGAGCGTCGACCCGAAAGTCATTGACTGCCCCAACCCGCGATTCGGCCGTAACACGCTGGATGGTGTCGCCAAAGACGGGATTCAGCTCAAAGCCCGCGCCCGCGTGACCGTCCGTACGAACCTGAGCCAATTGGTCGGGGGAGCAACGGAGGACACCGTCATCGCGCGCGTCGGGGAAGGGATTGTCTCGGCAATTGGATCGTCCAATTCGCACAAAGAGGTCCTCGCCAACCCGACGGTCATCACTAAAGCGGTACTCGCGAAAGGTCTCGACTCGCAGACGGCCTACGAGATCGTCTCGATCGACATCGCGGACATTGATGTCGGCGACAACGTCGATGCCCGTCTGCAGGCCGATCAGGCGGAAGCTCAGAAACGTATCGCCCGAGCCAAGGCGGAAGAACGTCGCGCGATGGCTGTCGCGAATGAGCAGGCAATGAAAGCCCTCACGCAAGAGAACCGCGCCAAGGTCGTGCTGGCCGAAGCAGAAATCCCACTCGCCATGGCCGACGCCTACCGCGAAGGCTGGCTGCACGCCAACGAAGAAGATCACGACTCCGGAAACAGCGAGAAGATCTGAGTCACGCGGTAACGCCCTTCTTTTCACGGGTAGCCCCGTACAATCGCGCCAGCGTTGTGCGGGGTGCGTGCAATTCTGTGGAACCCCAGATGAACACGGATTTACACAGATAAACCCTGAGGACGTTGGCACGTGGCAGCGAATGATCGCGGTCTTGTCTCTCAGGGTTTGTGCTTGAATGCTTCGCAAAAATACGAGCCAGCAGGTCGACCTCATCTGTGTCGATCGGTGTTCATCTGTGGTTCCAAACGGAAGAACTCTTCGGCTCATTGCTCCGCAATCCGGACAACTCGCAAACGAGATTGTCCGGGCTACCCAATTGATGAAGGGCAGGTCTGGTCTACGCGCGCTTTCTCAATAGCGTGAGGCGTGCAGGTTCTTCTGATATTGCGCGATGGAGATCGAACGGGTTTTCTCCGAGTTGATCTTGGATTTCCATTCGTTGATCATCTGCCGATGCATGTCATTCGGCTTCCAGGTGATCTGGTGGTCCGATCGCAGCTGAACTTCGCCAAGGGCCGTATGAGCCGTCATGCGGATTGTCAGCGGCAACGCATTAATCTCCCGCATCCGGTTGTTGAGCTCCAGCCGGGCGCGGTAGGCTGTGTCGATCGGGTGTCGCACGTAATTCAACTTCTTCACCCAGTCCGCGAAGTCGAGGTACTTGCGCACGTATTCTTCCGGTCGATCGTTGTGGTAGTCGACAATGTAATTCATGTACGGGCTTTCCAGTTTCAACTGCTTCTGCTGGACATCAGCCCGCTTGTTAAAGCTGGGATCTTTGTAGAACTGAATGCGGCGATACAGCTCAGCGTCATGCGGTTCCCGCGCGAGTTTCTTCAGGTAGTCTGTCGTCTCCTCATCCGCCATCGCGAGCATCTTTTCGATCTCGGTGAAGGTGATCTCCGTTTTGACATCGGAGCGTGTGTTAAGGATGACGAACTTCTTCCGTGTCGGCTGCATGATGATGACTTCACCCGAGTCATCGAGGTAGTCGTAGACTTCCCCCGCGTGAAACAGGGTGAGACTCAGGCTGACGACGGGCTTATCGGGATGCCCGTCATCATAGACTTTGGTGAGCATCGCGAATTCCTGCGCGTTTGCCGCAGTCACGCCGCAAGTCAAGCATACGAGCCAGCCGAAGATCAGCACTCGCAAGCGACCGCGTTCACGGTAAGTCACCGCTTTGGCCAGTGAAAATAATGTTGCCGTCATTGTATTGCCCGATTTATGAGTAGTGGTCATGAAGTAACCAGTGTTCATCGAAGACTTTTTAAAGGTGAGGTCGCGTTCTGTGTTGTCGTCATCAGTTGAGAGAAACTCTCTTCCCACTCTGCTGTTCGCTTTTGAGGCTCGCGCAGATGAAGCGGACGATCTCCAGTGTGGTGCTGAGTGGAACTGGCGGTGTGCCGGTTTTGAAGGCGTTCACGATCTGCTGGCAGAGATTGCGATAGACGCTGCGGGTCGACACCGATACCGGAATCACCCCTGCTTCGCAGAAGGCCACGAAGCCATATGCTGTATTGCCGACCCTGTTGCCACGGAGACTTGCCAACCGATCATCGCTCCAGCGCGCGGTGACGATTTCGGCATCGTCGGTATAGGTTGTATAGAGCTCGGCGCAACCAGGCCCCATCAAAGTAAAGAGGAGTTCGGTCGCGTGGATGCCGTAATGAAAAAGGCCCGGGTTCCCTTCCGCGCGCTTGGCGGGGCCGTAGACATGACAACCGTGTAACTCTCCGTAATGCGATTGCTTCTGAAAGTGCGTCACATCATCGCTGAATCTCAGGCCCGAAGAACTGAAGAGCAGCGTGTCGGTATTCGTGGCGAGGTCGCTTATGGCCTCGGCATCGGCCAGCGAGCAGGCGAAGGGTTTGTCGACGTAGGTCGGGATGCCTTCGCGGAGAAACGGTTCGGCACGTTCCAGATGTCGTTCACCGGAGAGCGAAAGTACGAGGACGGCATCAATGGCGCCGAGCATCGATTCAGGTGAGTCGACAATATCGACTCCGCAGGCGGCGATCTGCGGCAGGAAATGATCGATCCGTGCGGGCGCCATCCGTGAATCACCGGGCCAACCGGCGACCACGCGCGCACCATCCACCCACTGGTCGCGCGAAATCCCCACCTGGTTCAGGCGGCGGGTGAATTCGATCGAATGTGAGGAATCAAAATCGACTATTCCCAGTCGTAACATCATGTCTACGGGAATGAGGCGCACCGCGAACAATCATCGGCGATGAACTCGATGGCGAGTTCATCGGATCATAATCATCCAGGTGCCAGTAACGGGGGCATTACAGGAATGAGAGAGAGGTGCAATGCCGGCGCACAGTGATCGGCCCGATCATCCTTGCGGGCTGGATTCCGTGCGTATTTTGTCTGGGTTTACGTCTGTCGACGGGGAGAGAGAGCGCGAAAGTTAGACAGAATCCCACTTTGGAGCAAGATCAATTCTCGAAGGGGGACTTCGAGCGGGGAGGCTCTGACTGACTGTCCAGCGTCCGTTTCAAAGCAGGCAAACTGGGCGAATTTGAGTTTTTGATCGCCTGTCGCTTCTGCTCGAGAAGTTTATTGCGGAGAATTTGTCGCTGGCGATCATCGAGTGCTGTCGGCCGCGTGGCGGGTCTCAGGGCGGTCGCCACAACGACGTCCCGGGCACCCGTCTCCACCCCTTCGCGACGTTCGAGCATGCCTTCCAGGATCACCTTGGTGTTCCCCATGGAAGCCGCGCGTTTCGCCAGACGGGGTCGCTGACTGAAGTCGACTTCCCAGGTGTATCCGCCCGAGACGATGTTAAAGCCGGTTGTCTCGCCGCCAATAGCGACGACTCCTGACTTAAGTGTCCCCACCATCCTGACTTCGATCATATCACCGATGCCGGAGGGATTCACCGCAGGCTCTTCCGAAGATTCCTCGACCGGCACTTCCGCGGGATCGATGGCGGGGTCATCGACCGGTTTTTCAGCAGGGGTCGATTCCCGCTCGGTTGCCGGAGTATCTGCGGCCGGGGGATCTGCGGCCAATGGATCCGCAGCCAAAGGATCCGCAGGCTGAGCGGCCACGACGAGCCCCAGACCCATCAGACAAATTGCACTTAAAATGAATGTTCGCATCGGTTTCTCCTGAAATTGGTCATGTCGAAATCCCGCCAGGGGGATCCACTATCGAGAAACGACTTTCGTTTCTGATGGTCGATCTACCGTCGTTCCCCTCTGGAGGAACGAGGATTCGAGGGGTCAGGAGCAGATCGCACCGGATTTGAAAACAGGTGCCTGCGCGAGCGACTCCGGCTGCCGGAATTATATACAACAGCGGGGTTCACTCAAAATGCCGGTTTTGGCTCGATGCGAAAGGTGGCCGTCAGAGCTAGGTTACGCGCACAACCAGCAGGCTTTCGGCATTGGCAAAACCGAGCACCACGGTCTGATCTTTATAGCGGCAGGAGATGATGCCAGCTTCGGGGTTCGCTTCCAGAACTTCACCTTCGATGCCCAGGCTGATTCCGCTCTTGGTCAGGTACCGGAGAAACTCCGTCGATTGATTCATGACGCGATGCAATCGAAAGCGGGCACCGGTAACGAGGGAAGCCAGGCTCACCGCTTCGACCTGTTCGCCCCGAAGTTGCCCTTCCGCCGTCGGGATGGGGTCGCCGTGTGGATCGGCCTCGGGATGACCGAGAAACTCATCAATCCGATCAACCAGAAAGTCGGAAACGGCATGCTCCATGTTCTCGGCTTCCTCGTGAACCTGATCCCAGGTGAGATCGAGAGTGTGTACGAGAAAGAGTTCAATCAGGCGATGACGCCTCAGCATCAGCAGCGCCGTGCGACGACCCTCTTCGGTCAGACGAACACCTTCATAAGGTTTGTATTCGACGAAGTCATCCGTCTTGGATTCATCGAGCGTTTTCAACATGCTGGTGACGGTACCGGGAGACAGGCTCAGCTCCTCCGCCAGACTGCCGGTGGAGACCCATTCATTTCCGGTTCGTGTACCAATTTGCAAAACAGCTTTGAGATAGTTTTCTACGGCAAGGCTCAGCTTGCGGGCAGAGGGCGAAGTCGGCATATCTTGTGGTGATTTTTATACACCGGTTCGGGCCGGTGTCTGCTCATGGTGTGGTAAGATCATTCCAGAAGAAAGTGATTGATCGCGAACTATAGAGATTCAGGTGTGATAAGAGCGGGGCACTTTCGTCGACAAAATCGCAAATGATCGACTGAATGCTGATCGATGAGTTGGAATCGATCTGGAGGGGGGAACGTTCAATGTCTTTATCGGCGTGAACCGAAAATTAAACCATTTCTTGTTCAATGTAGTCAAATACTAACCCGTCATTTACCAAACGCAAAGCGATGCGATAGCAATAAGTCGCGGAGTCGTCACACAAAACCTGTCCGCGTGACGGTTTTGAGGTTTAACGCCTGAGGGCAACGCTCAACGAGCCTCTTGCGGACTGAAAACCACTGTCTGAATTAACAGCAATCAATCAGTTTTAGGCGACCAACAGAACGCTGAAAAGGTAGGCTCGCGCTTTAAAATGCTGTGAGTCAAAATTTGAGTTTTAAACCTTAAAAACCTTGATCCAAACTCATCCGGGGTACGCCTTACAAACGACGTGCGGCCTCACTGCAGGGGTGTGGCGCTGTGAAATAGAAGTCCATCAGGACGTTCAGGCAGGAGCGGGTACGGGTTGATCCGACAGTGGCGCGACATCCACCGAGATCGTCATGGTATGTTGTCCACCACCGACAATTGTTCCCTGAATGGGACAGACATCGAAGTAGTCGCGGCCCCAGGCAACGGTGATGTGATCGCTGGAGACGAGCAGGTCATTTGTTGGATCGACATCGATCCAGCCGTAATCGCCGCAGTAGACGGACAGCCAAGCATGCGAGGCGTCGGCTCCCACCAGTCGTGGTTTGCCCGGAGGGGGAATCGTGCGCAGGTAACCACTGACATACCGCGCGGGAATACCCAACGCGCGAAGACAACTGATCTCCAGATGGGCGAAGTCCTGGCAGACGCCTCTGCGGTTCTCGAAGACTTCTTTCACCCGGCTGTGGATGGTCGTCGCGCGGGCATCGTAGCGGAACTCTTTGTGAATCCGCGTTGTCAGATCAAGCACGCCCTCCAGAATCGGGCGCCCCGCGGGGAACGAGGGACGAACATATTCGCTGAGTGCCGGCACGCGATCCACGCCGATGGATTCAAACGCGTACTGGTATGCGTCGAGACGTTCGGACGTCAGGGGACCACGCATCGACGCAACGACTTCTTCCCATGGGGGTGTCACTGTGGGATCAACATGTTTGGGTTCTTCCACCGTCATTTCACTCAGCGACGTGACCGTCAGCCCGAGATGCGGATGGTCGATGGAAAAGAGGGAGACCTCATTCCCGAAGTAATCCTGTCGCGTGGTAATCCGGGAGGGGTCGGGGTGAATCAACAGCGCAAACGAATTGCGTGACTGGTTCGGCATCGCGCGCGGACAGAGATGCACCAGGTTATGACAGACCGGCACCGCCTGCGAATATTGATAGCGGGTACTGTGAGTGATTTTGTACTTCACTACGAGCCCCCTTACTGCGGACTGATTTCCGATAGTTGATGTGAATGTGTCGCGTGAATCAGATACCGGTGCGAAATCGCCTCCGACAACTGCGGCAACTTGTCCTCCCAGAATGCGATGTTCTGCTCGAGCGGTTGATGATTGCCGAGCCCATGAGCGTCCGCCGCTTTTTCGATATCCATCAATTGGACCGAGTACAGCAGTTCCATCGCAATTCGCTGTTCCAGAGTATAACCGGGTTGCGTCTGCTTCCGCGGCAACTGATCGACTTGCGCTGAAAGCTGTGCGAACTGAAAGACGAGTGAGCGAGGATTCGTTTCGTCCGTTAACAGGAGATCCAGCACGGGTGGCAACTGCAGATTGGACCGATAACGAGACCGGTACGTCATGATGCTGTCGGCAACTTCCAGAACCGTCTCAAATACCGGCCCGGGAACAGCAGGCAACGGAATGAAACAGTTTTTGACGAGACTCACAATCTGCATGGAGCGTTCCAGCCGACGTCCGAGTTCAAGGAACCGGAACGCCTGCGTGCGGGTCATGCTTTCCATCATGATACCTGTAAACGCCGCCAGTTCGGTGATCAGTTCGTCGGTACTCGTCAGCAGGTCCGAAAGGTTGGTCGAACGGTATCGCGCGGGCCGGAACCGCTTGTCGATGCGGCGAATCGTGCGCCAGGTATCGAGCGAAATCCGGTCACGGACACTGGACCCTAACCGGAACAGTTCATCCACCACGGATCGCATACTGGAGGGTTGTGACTTATCAAACACGACTCGCGGAAGTTCCGTCTCCAGACTGGGCAACTGCGAGTGGAGTTGTTCGATCGCGTAGTCCGGCTCAATCTGTCCCTGGTCCGCGAGGCAGCGCAGGAGGACGGGGATTTCGAGATCACTTGCTGAGCGAGATTCACCGCTCATCCGCCCGACGGCGCTGCGGAGGACGCGGGCGTAGGCTTCGGCCCGTTCGAGTAATCGGCCAAGCCAGAACAAATTGTCCGCCGCACGACTCGGCAATTCTGCGCCGCTTCGGCGCAGAGGGATCGAGCGACCCTGTTGTTCGAGCAGGGAAACATGCTCGACCGGTGTATCGGAGAGGATCCAGGTATCTTTGCTCCCTTCACCTTTGCGGATCGAGAGTTCCAGCGGATCGAGGGCCGACGACGTACGCGTGAGGGCCCCTCGCATGACTTCGTAGCTGCTGTCGCTATCCGCGACAGCGAACCCACGCAGGGCGAGGTAAGCGGGCTGACAGGGTTCGTTCCAGACCGGCATGCTCGAGCGACAGACCATTTCGCTCGCCACGTATTGGTACGGATTCGCGCGGATCGTTTCCTTCAATTTCTTCTTCGACATACGGGCCAGTTCATCTCGGACCGCCCCATCATGTCCGCGGTTACGAATGGCCGGTTGGATGATGAGCGAGTCGAGATGATCGAGAACATATTCGAGTTCTTTGGGCTGTCCGCACCACCAGGAAGCGATACTCGGCATCAGTAATTCTTCGCCCAGCAATTGCGAACAGAGCGCGGGAAGAAACGCCATCAGCGCGGGAGATTCAATGAGGCCACTGCCGAGCGCATTCGCGACGGAGACGTTCCCTTCGCGGACAGCCTCGGTCAATCCTGACACGCCCAGTTCGGAAGCGGGGTCGAGTTCGAGAGGATCGCAGTCTTTGCTGTTCTGTCGACGCAGGATGACATCGACCGGCAGAAGGCCGCCGAGAGTCTTGAGCAGCACCTGATTATTCCTGACGGTCAGGTCTCCCCCTTCCACCAGCGTGTACCCGAGATACCGTGCCAGGTAGGCATCTTCAAAGTAGTTATTGCTCGCGGGACCGTTACTGAGCAGCACGACGCGTGGGTCT
>PABD01000143.1 GCA_002702685.1 Planctomyces sp. | reverse complement strand
CTTTTCACTCTGATTTCCGCTGGTAACCATCAGTGTGCTCTTTCTGATTTATTACACGTTTCGACATCGAAATCTATTCGCGCCACTGTGGTGAAGGGGGTAGGCTGGCATCAACAGGCTACCCGCGCATCTGAAAGAACACGATGAAACTAATTATCTTTAAGCTCAGTTTTTCGGCATTGTTGATCGCCCTCATTGAATTAACTTCATTCTCCCGGGCCGCGGAAATCAATCTCGGGCCGGTGACCGAATCGCACGTGATGATTCCGATGCGGGATGGCGTGCGGTTGTCGGGGTATGTTTATATTCCGGAGGGAGAGGGACCATGGCCCGTATTGCTCGAACAACGGTACGCGAGCCTGACCGGCGAGAGCACACGGACGTCGATGGCCGAAATGGCGGCGGCGGGATATGTCGTCGCCGGGGTAAACTTTCGTGGTACCCAGGAATCTGAGGGACGATACGTCGGATACCGGGCTCTCGGCTGGGGAGAACAGAAAGATGGTTATGACATCGTCGAATGGCTCGCGGTGCAGCCCTGGTCGAACGGCAAGGTGGGAACCTTCGGAAGTTCGCAGGCAGGGTACGCGCAAAATTTTCTCGCCGTGACGCAACCGCCGCATCTCGTCTGTCAGTACATGATCGATACGGGGCTCAGCCTGTATCACGAAGGTTATCGGATCGGCGGAACGACGCGGCCCGAGCGGTTCAAAGGGATGGCCGCTGCCTGTCGGGTCCCGGAACACAATCACGATCTGATGGTCGAATGGTACGAGCACCCGACCTACGATGAGTACTGGCAGGACGAAGACTGCACACGGCACTTTGACAAGATGAACGTCCCCTGCTTCACCATCGGCAGCTGGTTCGACTTCATGTGTGTCGGTTCGGTCAACAGTTACATCGGTCGGCAACATGCGGGGGGACCGAACTCGCGCGGCCAGCAGCATCTGTTGATCGGGCCCTGGCTGCATGGTCGTTTCAACAAGACCAATAAATTCAGCGACGTGAATTATCCCGAGAACGCGCATGTCGACGTAATGCGGCATATGCTCGCGTGGTTCGATTTTCAGCTCAAGGGAATCAACAATGATCTCGCCACGGCACCGGCGGTGCAATACTACGTGATGGGCGCTTTCGACGAAGAAGGCGCGCCGGGGAACATCTGGCGGACGGCAGCCGATTGGCCCGTCAAAACGACTTCGACCGACTACTATCTCAGTAAGGATGCGAAACTGACGACAGCGGCTCCGGAGTCGGATGCCGATACTTCCACGATCAAAGCCGATCCGTATCACCCTGCTACGATTCCGGGGACGGCCTTTCCGGGCGCACGCGACGCGCGTCCTTTCGAAGAACAGGAGAACGTGCTCACTTTCACGACCGACGTCCTCGATGAATCGGTGGAATGGACGGGGAATGTCGAGGCGGAACTGTATGTTTCGTCCGATGCGCCCGACACCGATTTTATCGTGCGGGTTTCCGACGTCTATCCCGATGGACGGTCGATCCTGCTGGTCGACATGGTTCGTCGCGCCCGGTTTCGCGATGGGTTCGAATCCGAAAAGCTGATGGCACCGGGGGAGATCTATCCCGTCAAATACAATGTCGGTTGGCTCAGTCAGATCTTCAACAAGGGACACCGCATTCGCGTGACGGTTGCCAGCACCGGCGCCCCGTTCTACGAACCGAATCCGAATACCGGCGAACCGCTCACCATTGAGACTCCGGAAAAACAATTCGTGGCGACGAACCAGATCCACCATGATCGCCGCTACGCCTCGAAGGTCATCGCGCCGGTTTTTATAAAGGAAGCGGGCGACAACGAAGTAATTTCGCTGGATTAACTTGGCATTTCGTTCACCGATACGGCGAACCATACTGCGAGCAGACACCGCATTCAGGAATTCAGGCGGAGCGTTAAACACTTCGCGCTGCCACCTGATTTCAGAAACTCATCGAGCGGGGTCGCGTGTGGTATGTAACCCCGGTCGCGAAGTTGAGTCTCCAGTACCGGGCAGCCGGTATTGAGGACCACATGCCTGTCGATCACGACCGCGTTGCAGGCAAAACGGTCCGCCTCATCCTTTTCGACGGCGATCAATTCCGGGATATGAGCGCGTAGCGCTGCTTGGGCGTACTGATCGAATGCGGGCGGATAATAGATCGCGCTTTCATCGCTGAGCGGGCAGAAGCAGGTATCGAGATGATAAAACTGCTCGCTTGTCAATTGCAGGGGAATGACGCGCCGCTCGATCTGGTCCGCGACCCAGTTGATGGCCCTCACCTCAGAGCGAAAGATGTAACCGGCGAAGAGGGTCTCTCCACAGAACAGCGCGTCCCCCGCGCCTTCGAATGACATATCGTCCGCGAGCCGGATCACGTCCCAGCCGTCCTGTTCGAACCAGTCCGCGAAGATCGGTTCCTCTCCCTGCCGCGCGCCGTGTCGAAAGCGGGAGATAAATGCCCGGTTTCCAAAAACCATTGCGGCGTTGGCTGTGAAAACGAGGTCGGGCAACCCTTCCACCGGCGTGACCTCGGCGACCTCACAACCGAGTTCCTCCAGCAACGTCTTGAGGCCACGCCACTGGGCGACGGAATTCGCCCGGTCATTCTGCACCGCTTTGTTCATCCACGGATTGATTTCGTATTCAATCCGAAAGTAATCGGGCGGACACATCAGAAAGCGTGGTCGTGTGCGCGCACTCATGAGGCGATTCCGATGCAGGACGGGAGGGGTCGACTGAGACTAAACGCTCGCGACGGAATCTGTTCCGGCGATTCACGTTCATTCCATTATACGCCGAAAGTCGCTTTCCATGAGAAGGGATTTTCCCTGTAGGCGCAGCGCGGGGCGGGTAAAGCGTGAATCCCTTTTGTAAGAATTACAATCCTGACGTATGTAATAAAGAGATGTTGACCGTTTCGGCAGAATCGGGAAAATCCCTTGCCGTTCTTCGGTTTGATTCTGTCGCAAGGAAGCGTCTGGCGAACCACTTTGAACAGCGTTCCATCCCGATTTTGCCTCGATTGATATCGCGGCGATGTGGAAAAGATGGAACATCCCGCCCACCGATACCCACCGATGACCCGACACCCTGTTTGATTCCGCACTGATGTTCGGAAATCGGTATCGACTGCCCACCAGTCGCGTTCCTGCTCTTGAATGGATGCTCGAGTGAACACGATGACCAACCTGATGTCCGAAGCGGGAGCGATGTTCCCCGTCAGCCTCCGCAAGCTGTTCCCCTCCGCGAGTTTCGTCAGCTGCGCTGATATCTGGGTGCAGCACGCCACTGATGACAGCCGCCGTTGTCGTCCCGGATCGCTCTTCTCGGCCATCGAGGGAACAAAGCAGGCCGGCGTCTCCTACATTCCGGAAGCCCAGTCCAACGGGGCCACCGCCTTCCTCGTGAATCGTCCGCGCCCCGACGTCACCATGCCACAGTGCGTCGTTCCCGATGTCCGCAAGGCCTACGCGCAGTTGTGTTCGGCCCTCAACGGTCACCCCTCCCGCCAGTTATCATTGATTGGCGTTACCGGCACGAATGGCAAAACATCTGTTTCGTGGATGACACGCGCCATCTGCGAAGCGGCCGCTCACAAAACGGGATTGATCGGCACCATTCAAAATTTCGACGGCGCGGAAACCACTCCCGCCACGCTCACGACGCCGGATCCCGCCGCCTTTCAGGGATTGCTCCGGCGGATGGTTCGCAACGGATGTGAATTCGCGGTAACGGAAGTCTCAAGCCACGCCCTCGACCAGCACCGCATCGCCGGTTCGCAGTTCCGAGCCGTCGCGGTCACGAATGTGACCCACGATCACCTCGATTATCATCGGACTTTCGAAGCTTACATCGCCGCCAAAAGCAGAATTCTCGAACACTGCAGTTCCAGTGCGACAGTCGTTATCAATCTCGATAACGAAGGCAGCTGCCAGATCGGGGAGCGGGTCAGTTCCCGCCAGAACCTGTTGACCGTCAGCCTGGAAACTCCGTCAGCTGATCTGTATGCCGAGATCATCGACGAAAGCTTTGAGCGAACCCGGTTCATCCTGCATTACGCGGGCGACACGATTCCGATCGAATCGCAGTTACTCGGCCGACACAACCTGATCAACTGCCTGACCGCCGCCGCGCTCGCCTTTGCCTGCGGCATCTCCCTCGAAGCGGTCATCACCGGTATTCAGCGACTCGACACCATTCCCGGACGGATGCAGAAAGTTCCAACCGACGAGGGTCCGAACGTCGTCGTCGACTACGCCCACACACCTGATGCGATTGCCAATGCTATTGCCGCACTTCAGCCTGTTACCTCCGGTCGACTCTTCTGTCTCTTCGGAGCGGGAGGAGATCGTGATCGCAGCAAACGTCCGTTGATGGGACGCGCCGCTGCCGAAGCTGATGTCGTCGTGCTGACGAGCGACAACCCTCGTAGCGAAGATCCGCATCAGATCATGGAAGAGATTGCCGCCGGACTGTACGAAGCCGACGCGGATCCCGAAGTTCACCAGGCACCATCGCGTGAACTGGCGATCCAATGGGCGCTGCAACAGGCCGTACCGGGGGACACGATCCTCATCGCCGGGAAAGGCCATGAGAAAGTGCAGATTTATGGTAGCGAGGAAATCCCGTTCGATGATGTCGCCATAGTACGACAACATCTGGAACAGTTCGCCTGGTCGAAAACCGGTCTTACCGTGAATCATTGATTGCAATACAGTTCCGCCCGAAGAACATCAAGTTTTGTTGTGACAGACTGTGGGCCCGTCTGTCGGTAGTCAAACTGTCTGAGAAATGAACGTTCGCTCTGAACGCACGCCGCGCTGATGAATCGCTTCTCACTGCAACACATCCTGAATGCCACCGCTGGAACTCCCCATCGTTTCGAGTCGCTCGAAATGGACTTCACGGAGATCTCGATCGATTCGCGCACTCTTGCTTCCGGCTCGCTCTTCTGGGCGCTCCGTGGCGAGAACCACGATGGGCATCAATACCTCGCGGACGCCGCCCGAAAAGGAGCCGTGGCCGCGGTCGTCCAACGGAATCGCGCCGAAGACTGTCCGCTGCCTTGTGTCGCCGTGGAAGATACTTACCTCGCGTTGACTCAATACGCCACCGCGTGGAGAAAAGAACTCGACACGCTGGTGATCGGCATTACGGGATCTGTCGGCAAGACAACGACGCGGGAGATGGTCTACTCGACGCTGCGGACAGGCTTTCAGGGGACGCGGTCTCCCAGAAATTTCAACAACGAATACGGCGTGCCGCTGAGCCTGCTGAACGTACAACCGACCGATGAGTTCGCCGTGCTGGAACTCGGCGCCGCGCGTACGAATGATCTGAACAGTCTGCTCGCGATGATTCGCCCCGAGATCGGCATTGTGACCGAGGTCGCCCCCGCGCACCTGCTGACGTTCGGGCAACTCGATAACATCGTTACGGAAAAACAGAAGCTGATCGCAGCGCTGCCGGAAACGGGACTTGCGATTCTCAACGGCGATTCTCCCAAGGTGCGCGGCATGCACGAGGTCGCCTGCTGCAACGTCGTTTATATCGGCTTCAATGAGGACAACGATCTCCGCGCGACAAATATCCAGACCGAAAATGGTAAGATCTGGTTTGAAGTCGATGGTGATGATTATTTCCTTCCGGCGATGGGCGCACATCACGTTCGCTCAGCCCTCGCAGGAATTGCGATCGGTCGCGAACTGGGACTGACCCTGGCGCAATTACGGGATGGCATCGCCGATTTCCAACCGATGTCGGGTCGCTGTCAGTGGCAACAGGTCGGTCAGGTCTACCTGATCGACGACAGCTACAACGCCAATCCCGCTTCGATGAAAGCCGCTATTGAAACACTCGAACTGATGCAGGTTGCCGGGAAACGGATCCTGGTGGTGGGTGATATGCTCGAACTCGGGCCGGGAGAAATCTTCTTCCATCATCAGGTCGGCGGACTGGTTGCCAACAGTCACATTGAAATGCTGATCAGCTATGGTGAATTCGCCCCCGCGGTAATCGCCGGCGCGCAACAGTATGGAATGACGCCTCATCAAACCGCCGTCTGCACCAACTTCGATTCGCTGCTCGCTGTCCTTTCGTGTTTTGTCGAACATGGGGACGCCATCCTCGTCAAAGGCTCGCGCGGAATGCAGATGGAACGCATCACGCAGTGGCTCGCCCAACATCTTGCGGACGACCGCGACGACTACGGCTTCCACTTCTGGCGTCCCGCTGCTTAGTACTGCTATCGATAACTACTCCCGCCTGAACGATTTCTTCCGGACTCTGGATGTTAATCTGGTTACTCGATCAATTCGGACCACTGCTCGAACGACTCGAGTTTTATTCAACGGGAGACTCGCGCGTTTTTCTTACCGCGCGCACGGCGCTTGCCAGTCTCACGGCGTTTCTGATGGCGATATTGCTCGGGCCATTGGCGATTCGCTGGTTGCAGAACCGGTTTCGCGAACCGATCAAAAGTGATTCCGAAAAATTGAATGAATTACATTCCGCGAAACAGGACACGCCCACCATGGGCGGCCTGTTTGTGGTGGGTGCGATTCTCATCGCCGTCCTTGCCTGGGGCGATCTTACCAATCGATTTGTACAACTGGGACTCTTCTCCGCGACGGCATTTGCACTGCTCGGCGCGTATGACGACTGGACGAAATTGAGTTCCAAAAAAAATGGGCTGAAAGCACGACAAAAGCTATTGGCTCAAATTCTGATTTCCTCTATAACCCTGCCGCTCCTGTATCTGGAGCTGAGAGAAATTGAAGGAGGAACTTCACTTCTCTCTCCCGTCGGTAATTTCGCGATACCACTCGGTGTCGGCCTGATTGCCTGGGGAGTACTGGTACTGGTAGGAAGTTCGAACGCAGTCAACCTGACGGATGGACTCGACGGACTCGCCAGCGGTTGCCTGATCATGTGCGGAGCGACATTTGTGGCGCTCACTTATCTGGCCGGCCATAAAGTACTCGCTGGATACCTGAGTATTCCGTTCATACCGGGATGCGGAGAATTCGCCGTCATCATGGGAGCCCTGGTGGGTGCCGTGATGGGCTTTCTCTGGTTCAACTGTTATCCCGCCCAGGTCTTCATGGGAGATACCGGTTCGTTATCCCTTGGTAGCCTGATCGGATTGGCCGCGTTGACTTCGCGGCAGGAAGCATTGCTGGTGATTGCCGGTGGTGTCTTCGTCGTGGAAACAGTCAGTGTGATCCTGCAGGTCGGTTGGTATAAAATTTCGAAAAAAAGATTGATTGCCTGCTCTCCACTGCATAATCACTATTTATTCAAAGGCCAACATGAGATAAAAATCGTCACACGCTTTTGGATCACAGCAGCACTGCTTGCCATCCTCGCTCTCGCCAGCCTGAAAATCAGATAAGATAACTTAGAAGGCTTATACCAGGCAGCGTTAGGGAGAGAGGGATTTGGGAAGCCGATTCGGTTGATAACCTCAATCGGATCGGCTTCTCCCCTTTTATAGACCAGGGTAAATGACGCTTTATTCGACGCCCTGGTGGTTCAAAACGGCTGCCGCTTTTCTCCTCCGCCCGCATCTGCTTCATAAACGTTTCGAACGATGTCGAACTACGAACGAGATCGCGGTTTATTTCTCTCACTGGCCGGCGCGCTTGTCTGCTTCGGCATCGTCATGGTCTACAGCGCCAGCATCACATCGTGGCCGACCGAATTCGAACAGATCTATCTTTCGCGTCATCTGGTGCGATTGGCGATCGGCGTCAGCCTCGCGTATGTCTGCTACCTCATCCCCCCGCGCATCTGGTATCAACTCGCCCCCGCCATCTTTGTGTTTACGCTACTGCTCCTGGCGATGGTGCTTGCGCCGGGGCTGGGAAAAACAGTCAACGGTGCCCAGCGCTGGCTACAACTCGGGCCGCTGCGGTTTCAACCGTCTGACCTCGCGAAGATCGCGCTCCCATTATTGATGGCTCGCATGCTCTGCCGTCGACGAGACCGGTTGAACCACTGGATACGGGGTACCGTCCCGCTGATGCTTCCACCGCTTTTGCTTGTACCACTTGTCGTCGTCGAGCCTGACCTGGGAACGAGTCTGTTCCTGCTGCTCGGCTGCGCGATCCTGTTGTTCGCGGGCGGTTGGCCACTCAAGTACTTTATCGTGAGCGGATCGCTCGTCGTTCCCGCTGTCGGGTATCTGTTTATTCTGAAACCGTACCAGCTCCAGCGAATCACCGGGTTCGTCGAATCGTGGAATAACTTCGAGGCGGCGCCGTATCAGTTGAAACAGTCACTCATCTCGCTCGGCTCCGGCGGTACCTGGGGTACGGGACTTGGCAAAGGGTGGCAGAAGCTGAGTTTTCTTCCCGAAGCGAATACCGACTTCGTCTTTGCCGTCATTGGGGAAGAACTCGGTTTGATGGGAACACTGACGGTTGTCGCGCTCTGGCTCGGCCTGTTCTTCGTCGGCGTTAAACTTGTACGCCATCTTGAGACACGCAGCTTCGAACAGATTGTGGCTTTGACGTTCCTCTGTCAGCTGGTCATGCAGGCCATCATCAATATGGCGGTCGTCACTTCGCTTGTTCCGCCGAAAGGAATTCCACTTCCGCTGCTCAGTTACGGCGGGACGAACCTGATCGTCAGCCTGATGACGCTCGGTCTCATCGTTAACCTCGCGCGCCCCGAGCACAAATCGATTTCTCTCGCGGACACGGAGTCAACCGACAAGAAATCATCGAAGCCCGTTGCCGTCAGCAAGCCCGAACGAGGGGCAGCCTGATGGGCTTGCGCGTCCTCTTAGCCGGTGGCGGAACAGGGGGGCACCTCTTTCCCGGAATCGCGGTGGCCGAGGAACTGGAAGCGCGGGACAGAGAAATCGAACTCGTTTTCGCCGGTTCCAATCGCCCCATTGAAAAAGAGATTATCGATCGCAGCGGCTATCGACATCTCCCCCTGGAGATGGAGTCCTCGACGAGCTTCAAACGCCACCCGCTCCGGTTTCTTTCCCGATTTCGTAAGTCCTGTCAACTCGCCTCGGTTGAGCTGTCCCGCTTCAATGCCGATGTCGTCGTCGGTCTCGGAGGTTTTGCCAGTCTCCCCTTCATCCTGGCGGCGAGGCGACAACGCCGACGTGTTGTGTTGCTCGAACAGAACAGCATCGCCGGACGGGCAACCCGGTTTGGGAGTTACCTGGCCGACGAACTGTGCCTCTCCTTTCCGGATACGGGCGGAAGAATTTCCCGTCGCCCGCAGCGAACAATCACCGGCAACCCCGTGCGAAAATTCATTCGCAATATCAGTGAAGTTCGTGGTGCAAATGACGGCCGTCCGAAGCTGATTGTGCTGGGGGGCAGCCAAGGCGCGCGGAGCATGAACGTGGAGGTCGTCGCCGCATTGAGTTGGTTGGGCGAGGAACTGAAAGAATGGGAAATCGTCCACCAGACGGGGCCGGAAGAAATCGATCGAATAGCGACACTCTATGAGAAGGCGGACTTGGAGGTGCGGACGGCGCCATTCTTCGATGCGATGGATGAAGTCTATGCGAACGCCACGCTGGCGATCTGCCGCGCCGGAGCGACAACCCTGGCGGAACTCGCCTGCGTCGGTTGTTCCGCCATTCTGTATCCGTACCCGGGTGCCATCTACGATCACCAGACGGCCAACGCCCGCTATTACGCGGACGCGGGTGGGGCCATCCTGATGTGTGATCGAAGGCTCAATTTCACCGACGGACTCGATGTCGCCCGCAACCAGAACACGCTCGGCGAACAGTTACGGCAACTCCTCCGTGACCCGGAACGGCTTACCACTATGAGCCAGGCCATGCTCCAACTCGCCCGCCCGGACGCCGCGCGGCAGGTCGCGGACATCATTCTGACGTGACCTCGACCGCATCAAGAATTTCGATAGCGCGCGGAATTCTTTTCGGCTCGGCGAAACAATGGGCCACAATCGTCGTTTGCACGAGGGGCGGGAGTTGAACTTTAAATGATCCCGTGCGGTCACGAATATTTTCCCGGAACGCTAGTCCAAACTGTTCCGATTCTGCGGTTTGGAGGGAGAATTCCAATTATTCAGACAATCTGCAACCGATACCGAATAGGAGTGCACTTCCAACTCAAGATGCTCTACGCACGACTGTTCAGTTATGACTTTGTCTCCGACACATATCGGGAAACGCTGCCTGCCCGGGAATATCGCCTCTTCATTGGTGATGATGTTCCTGTTTGTGGTCAACTGCTGCGCGCTGGTCGGTGAACTGAACGCAGCTGAACCTCCCCGCTATCCCAGCACGACGGGGCTGAAGAATACCGGCGATTCCAAGGACCTCTCTCTGGGGCAGAAGGTCAAAGGCTTCTTCTCGCGTGACAAACAACCCCAGCCCAATCCAACCCGGTTCGGGCACGGACACGATAACTTCAGCGACAGGTCGACCGATCAGACATCATCGCGTACGGAATTGACAGAGACACCCGAGTATTTGTGGAATCGTACTTCGACAGGAACACTCGGCGCAGAGCCCGCTTCGGAGAACCCGATTGTTCGGAACTCTTACCGTCGACCGCCGGAGCCCCAGGCCATCCCGCTCGGATCACGCGACTTCATGCTGGAAAAATCGGGCAAGACCTCCGGCTCCATCCCACCTGCCAGCCATGGTGATTTGAATCTCCGTAAGGCCTACGTCGATCAGGCCAATTTCAATGTGCAGACCGAAGTCCCGCCCGCCGAACCTCCGGCGGAGTTTGCTGATCCACCGATTCCAAACGGCGATCCCGTCTTCATTCCGCCGACCGATTTCGAACCGACTCGCGTGCCACTCGAGGAAGCGCCGGAATCTGACAATGTGAAAATCACCAATGAAGACGATACGATTTCACTGATCGTTCGTGATGCCCCGGTCGGTACCGTACTCAGCCTGATTGCGGAGAACCAGGGTATCAACATCATCACGGCCGGACAGGTGAGTACACGCATATCCGTGACCCTCAGTCACGTGAGCCTGGAGGATGCACTCAACGCCATCCTGGCCAGCACCGGCTACACCTGGATTCGCAAGAACGGCATCATCATCATCAGTCCCCTGACCGGGGGAGAGAATTCCACCAGCCAGGTGCACGGTAAAATTCTACGGGTCTTTAACCTCAACTTTCTCTCCGCCATCGATGTCGACAAGACGGTGCAGGGTCTGCTCTCTCCGATCGGTTCATCCTTCGTGAATGAAACCTCGGCAGATGACAATCGACGGACGCAGGAAACCATCGTTGTTGAAGACCTGCCGGAGTACGTCGACCGGATTGCCGCCTATATTCAGCAATCGGACATTCCACCGCGACAAGTCTTGATCGAAGCACGCATTCTCGAGGTCGATCTGCGGGATGAACTTTCCCACGGTGTGAACCTGACGGCGCTCGCGGATATTGCCGGGGCGGAAGTCAGTTTCAAAACACAGGGTTTTGCCAGTCCGCTCAAGTCTCCCGCATTCCTGTTTGGAATTGATGGTACCGACCTCGACGCCCTGCTCGAGGCGCTGCAGACCACGACTGACACCAAAACATTGGCGAATCCCAAGCTGTTGGTCCTCAACGGTCAGGAAGCCCGCATTCAGA
Source organism: Planctomyces sp. (assembly GCA_002702685.1). Lineage (GTDB taxonomy): Bacteria > Planctomycetota > Planctomycetia > Planctomycetales > Planctomycetaceae > Polystyrenella. The sequence continues at coordinate 25,838 of PABD01000143.1, read as the reverse complement.
TCGGTGCTCAACTCGGCTTCCTCGTGACGACCACTACCGAGACGAGTACGCTGCAGAACGTGCAGTTCCTCGATGTCGGTGTCGTACTCTCCGTCGTTCCCCGGATCAGTGATGATCGCCGCGTCATGATGACCGTGAAACCGGAAGTCTCCGAAGGACAGATCAACCTGATTACCGGTCTGCCGGAGGAGGAAACCACAGAAGTGGAGACATCGGTGATGGTCGGCAGCGGCGAAGGGATGGTGATTGGTGGACTGATCAAGGAAGTCGACAACGATGTGCAGAACAAGATTCCCATTCTCGGGGACCTGTGGGGTGTCGGGCGATTTTTCCAGCGTCGTCGCGCGGAACGTCGTCGGACCGAGATCATCATTGTGCTGACACCGCACATTCTCCCCTACACGTACGACAAATACTGCGAACATCAGGTTGAGGTGGAACGGGTGATGACGCCACTTCTCGAGGGACAATTGCAACCGGTCGAGCGACCATGGGAACCGGAATTGCCGGACGCAATCTATGACCCGCGCATCATTGACTGGAAGCGGCTCAAAGGTATTCCACAAGATCTGAAGCAACCCTATCCGAAACCGATCGAATATTACGTGCCGAGCATTCAGGAGAAATATGGTCTGCAACCGTATTCGGGACCGGTCTTTTATCCTGAGTACCCTCCCATCTGCGACGATGACACGCCCGTGAATAACGTGCCGGTGGAGAGCATTCGTCCGGAATCGTGGCAATTGCAACCTGTTCCCAACGAAACGAAGTACGCCACGACAGAGCCTCGGGTTGAACCGACGATCATGGAACCAGCCATCACTGGGCCGACGAGCACCGAGCCTGTTCAGCCAGTCGCGTACCAGGAACCGTCACGATACCGGCCCCACCGAGAAGAGCCGTCTGGCGGGTTGATCGGCCCCGATCAGTTGTTCCAGGAAACGTACATACAACCCTTGTACCATGACTTCGAATTGAAACCGGTCACGGAGGTGATTCGCCATGACTAAGGGCAACGACATCCCGGCGGAACTCGAACATCTTCTCGAAAAACGCGACAGCAAGGACCGGCGCAAGCGCAAAGTGCATGTCGCGCGCGAGCGCCGCACAGGCAAGGACCGGCGCGACGAATCGAGTTCGAAGAAAAAGTAGCACAACGCTTGCGTGGTTGCTCCGACCTGAGTACGGTGGAAAAGGGGTATCCGATACCCGCACCCGACTCGCCAGCCGGAGCTGATCGCCGTGAAACAGAACATCCTGCCTGCCAACTCAGTCTGGTTGAACGGCGCCCGCATGACGGCGAGCAAAGATCAGATCGAGGCCCGCGAGGAGAGCGGCGATCTGGCTTATCGTGCTTGCCGCTGGCGTTATACTCGGTTACAAAGCCAGCCGCCATTTCCTCATCATGGTGTAGATTCATGAACGTGTCGCGCCGGACGCCACCGACTGGCTGAAGGGCAAGTTAGCGACCTTTGCTGACCTGGAGGTCGCCACCTCGACGCAGCAAGAGATTTGAGTATTATCCCGCCTGGAAAAAGCATGCACCGGTACACTCGAGCTGATCGGAGTCATTTCACGGTCCCTTATTGTCGTTTGGTTTATCCGGATTTCGAGACTGCCTGAGTCCCAGCGCCCGTTGAACGGCTCCCGTACCGAAGCGATCGCGGATCGCATCGGTGGTTTGATCGAGACGGTTCAGTTTCTCGTGATCGTGATTCGCAAAGAGATCGAGCTGCCGTTCGGAATCTCCCCGCAGATGACTCATCCCCACTCCCAGCAGGCGGACAGGAAGTGCGCGTCGCGGAGCCTTCTGTTCGAGTAACTCGACGGCCGTTTCCCAGATCTCCTGTGTCGTCTGGGTAGCGTGATCAAGTGACTGCGCCCGGGTGAAGGTTTGAAAGTCGGAGAACCGGATCTTGAGATTAACCGTTTTGCCGAACAGTCCGTGGCGCCGAAGTCGGCGCGCGACCTGCTCTGTCTGTTCCAGCAGCCACATCTTGAGGACTTCCGGATCGCGAATGTCGATAGAGAACGTTGTTTCGTGTGAGATCGACTTGGCCTGATGGTCGGGTTCGACACGACGTTCATCGATTCCATGCGCCAGGCGCCACAGGTGCTCGCCGAACTTGCCGAACTTCCGCGAAAGATAGCTGTCCGGTACCTGCCGCAGTTCGCCGATCGTTTTGATTCCAAGCTGCTTGAAGGTCTCCTGCGAAACCTTACCGACGCCCCACAACCGGCTGACGGCCAGCGGATCGAGAAACTCCTGCACACGTGCGGAATCGACGACGCAGAACCCATCCGGTTTATTGAGATCGCTGGCGATCTTTGCCAGGTATTTATTGGGGGCGACGCCCACGGAGGCCACCAGCTGCACTTCATCGCAAATTCGCTGTTTGATCTGTTGACCAATTTCAATCGCACTGCCGAACAGTTTCTCCGACCCCGTCACATCCAGAAAAGCCTCATCGAGCGAAAGCGGTTCGACGAGTGGCGTAAAGCTTTCCATGATCGCGCGGATCTGCCGGGAGACTACTGCGTAATGTTGATGTCGTGGGCGAATGTAGACGCCGTTCGGACAGAGTCGCCGGGCGACGACCATTGGTTGGGCGCTATGCACGCCGTACGTTCGCGCTTCGTAATTCGCTGCGCAGACCACTCCGCGCCCTTCAGAGGAATACCCCACGATCACCGGTTTTCCGCGTAGTTCCGGCGCATCGCGTTCCTCGACCGACGCGTAAAAAGCATCCATATCGACATGCAGAATCATGAGTCGATCGATTCAGTGAGGAAGGGGGAACGCGGATAAAGAAGACGAAGGTAAATTGATACTGAAGCGCAACGGGTACGGGAATACTTCCACCTCGCGTCGAGCCTGATGGGCTGATACACTGTGCCGTGACCCACCCAAACCCAATTTCCTTCCGAATCCATTCCAGTCCGGAATCCCGCCGATGAATTCTCATTTTACCTGTTTCGCAAGACCGGGCAAACAGTTGACCCGGACCACTCTCTACTTCCTCTCGCTTCTTTTATTCGTAGCGATCTGCGCGGAGGTCAGCGCTCAGGATGCGGCTGCACCCTCCCGGTTTGAGGTCGAACCGGTGACGCGGGCAGGAGAGGATTGGTCCACATTCCTCGGTCCACGCGGAACAGGCGTCTCCGGAGAGACGGGCCTGCTGGAGGAATGGCCCGCGGCCGGCCCCCCCGTCGTCTGGTCAAAAGAGACCGGAATCGGTTACAGCTCACCTTCGATCCTCGGTAATCGCATGATCGTACATCATCGGCCGCGCGATGGACGGAACCCCGGGCCTGTGGAAGTCGTGGAATGCATGCAGGCCACCGACGGTGAGTCGATCTGGAAGTATGAGTATCCGAGCAGTTTTTCCGATCCGTACGGTTACAACGAAGGGCCACGCTGCTCTCCCGTGCTGGATGAGAAACGCTGTTACACGTTCGGTCCCGAAGGGATGCTGCTCTGTCTCGATCTCGTCACGGGCGAAAAAGTCTGGGAGCACCAACTCAAACAGAAATTCAATGTTCCCGATGGTTTCTTCGGCGTCGGTTGCAATCCGATTCTGGATGGCGACAAGCTCATCGTTCTCGTCGGTGGACAAACCGATTCCGGCGTGGTCGCCTTTCACAAAGAGACGGGAGACATCCTGTGGGAATCCGTCGGAAAGAAAACCTGGGACGGTGTCTCGACCGATCAGCGCAATCAGACTTATTCCTGGACCGGCGAAGAAATGCTCGTCAGTTATGCCTCCCCGACGATCGCCACTATTCACGGGAAACGGCACCTGCTCTGCCTGATGCGACAGGGACTCGTCTCGATTGATCCCGAGACTGGAGAAGAAAACTTCAAATACTGGTTCATGTCCCGCACGTACGAGTCGGTCAACGCGGCGACACCGATCGTGATCGACGACAAAATCTTCATCTCTGCCGCCTATCGCGTCGGTTCCGCGCTGCTGCAGGTGCATGAAGATGGAAAATCATTTGATGTCGTCTGGCGTGATCGCAACAACATGGAGACGCACTGGTCGACCGCCATCCATGTCGATGGTTTTATCTACGGTTTCAGCGGACGCCATGAAAACGAAGCCCGCTTCAAATGCATCGACGTCGAATCGGGACGCACCGTCTGGCAGACGGAAGGATTCGAAGGCAATCCGCTGGTCAAGTACGAGCAGGATCCCGAGACGCGGGCCTTAACCGACAAAGAGACGGGGCTCCAGGCCCCCTGGCCGTTTTACGGTCGCGGATCGATGATCCTGGCCGATGGCAAGTTTATCGTGCTGGGAGAGCGTGGCACATTGGCGTTGGTGGAGGTTAACTCGGAGGAGTATCAGGAGCTCTCTCGCGCCTACATCGAAGGGATGAATTACCCGACCTGGGCCGCGCCGGTGTTGTCCCGAAAACGGTTGTACCTGCGGGCGGAAAACCGCATTATCTGCCTCGACCTCGCGAAGCAATAACAACGACCGCTACTTTTCCCGTTCCGGATACGGGAGACGTGTCCGCTCAATCACATTGTCCCGCAACATTCCGCACGGTCACTTTGATAATGGAAAGTTTCATGACCTTCCGAATCCCGATGCCACTCAGCAGTTGAGGTTCGAGCCCGATGGGGGATCCGTCATGATCTCCCGCCAGCGAAAAGTCCGGATCAGCGAAATGGACTCCGGAATGATCACCTGCCCATTGAGAACCTGTTCCCCGGGATGCAGGGTGACGGTCGCTCCCTCGATCGTACCGATCCGCGAAATATCGACCTCGGCGGCGAACAGGGGTGTGGCGAAGGAGAATAGAACGATCGAATGTATGAATAGTCGGGTGAACATCTCGGGAGATGAATCATTGAGGCCAGATAAACGGACGAAGACTGCCGTAATTCCAGGGATCAGCCTCGAAAGTCGAGTAAAATTACTCCTCTTCGAGCGGAATCCCCAGGTTTTCCATGCGGCGATACAACTTCGCCCGCGTCAGCCCCAGGCGTTTGGCGGCGTTGGTCTTATTCTGACGGCAATCGGCGAGGGTCTCTTCGATCAACTCGCGTTCAATCCGCTCGAGCGCCGCGTCGAGGGGTTCCTGCTGTTTGAGTGGTTCCGTCAATTGCTGTGCATCGCGTCCCGTCCGGAATGCGAAGGGAAGATCGTCCAGCGAGACTTCACTGCCGAGGCAGTTGGCATACGCTTCCCGCACGGTGGAAGAGAGTTCATCCAGGTTGCCCGGCCAATGATACAGCTGCAGTTGTTCCCAGACGTCAGAATTAAAGCTGGTGATCTGCTGGTCGATCTCGAATAACCGATTGCATTCTTCCAGGAAATACTGAGCCAGAAGCGGCAAGTCTTCGGCGCGCTCGCGGAGGGGTGGGACCTGTATCTGCAGCGGCGCGAGGAGGTAGTAGAACTCCTTCGTGAATGTTTCCATTTCGCGCAGTTCCGACAGTGGAACACGCGAACCGACCATAATGCGGGGACGCGGCTGTTGGGGTGCCGCATCCTTATACTGCGATACGATCCACTGTTGCAGTTCCCGGGGGAGATGCTCGACCTCATCCAGGTAAAGTGTGCCCGGTTGCAGGCCGGTCGGAAGTTGTTCGTCTCCGCTCGCGAAGAATAACTCGCGCAGTTCTTCGTCGAGTTGAAAATCCGACAGGTTGTGACATCGGAGGGGAACGAACGCCCGGCCGGTCGGGTTGTGAGCGTGGTGGATCGTACTCGCCAGATGCTGTTTCCCCGATCCTCTCTCACCAATCAGACATACAGGCTGCCGTTTCCCGATGGCGAGTTGCACCTGCTCGAGCACGCAATGCATGGCGGTCGATTTTGCGATCAATCGGTCGAACGCAAATCGCTGACGCAGTGAAATACGGAGCGCCGCCAGTTCCGTGTGAATCGTATGGGACAGACGGGGCCGTTCGGGGCGGTTGGTGGTCGACAGTTCGTTGATCGTTCCCCAGACACCGAGACAGGTGCCGTCATCATCGAGTAGGGGAGTGAAGCGAATCAGTTTCGACTTTGGCTTTTCCGCAGCCGTGCGATGTCGCACGAATGCCGGGACGGCGACCGTCTCTCCCTGCCAGACTTCCTCCGGCGGTGCCAGCAGCGATGTCACGGATTGCGCCTGCCGTGGATCGGGCTCGGTGACATACCGGCATTCCTGATCGCGCAATTCCCGAAACGTCCAACCCAGAAGATCTTCACATCCCCGATTGAACAGCACAATCCGCCGCTGTGCATTCAGCGCGAAGCAGGGGGTGTGGCTTTCCGACACCAGCGAATCCCAGTTACGCAGTCGTTTGGCGGCCATCCGATGTTGCTTAAGGTCGGGTGATAGCGGGAGGTGACATTACGGCGATTTGGCCGACGTGGGAGCGAATCGCTCGACGGCCTTCAACAGCACGGGGAGCAGAAACAGATTTCCGGCCAGGCCCCCGAGCATGGCGAGGCTGACGAGAATTCCAAAGTAAATGAGCGGAATGAAATGAGAAAGGGTCAATACGCTGAAACCGGCGATCAACGCGAAATTGGCAAAGACGAGAGCTTTGCCCGTGGCCTGATGCGTCCGTTCAATTGCCTCCTGAAAACCCGCCCCTGCGGCGCGCTCTCGCCGAAAGGAGGCGAGATAATGAATACTGGAATCGACCGTCAGCCCGAGTGAAACAGACGCAATCATGGCGGTGGCGATATTGATCGGCAGACCACTCCACCCCATGAACCCGATCACGACGACAATCGGAAACAGGTTGGGAACCAGAGAAATCAGGCCGATCGCCAGACTGCGAAAGGCGAGGCTCATCATCAGAAAGATGCCCGCGCCCGCCAGCAGAAAACTGATGAGCTGATCGCTCAGCAGGCTTTCAATCAGGTACGCAAGCAGTACATACAGACCGGTAGGGGTTGCTTCCCCGAATTCGTCGGCCACGATCTCCCGCGCCTGCTGAATCAGGGCGAGTTTGTTCTCGGATGGTTGTCGTTCCTTCGCCCGCAGCACGATGCGCATTCTCCCCTCGTCAGCATTGTAAAGGGAGGTGACGAAGTCTTTCTGAAAGCCATTCAGCAGGCCGAGCCGTTGCTCAAGCGAACTGGCGACGATCGGAATTTTAGGAATCGCCGCGACACCATCCGCCAGCGAGACGACCTTGGTGAGGTACGTCTCTTCGTCGATGCGCAAGTCCCGTAACTGGTCAGACACCTTGGCCACACGATCGAGGAACTTTTCGTCGATTTCTGCAGGGGCGGGGAAGTTCACTTCCCAGTTTCCCGCTCCCCCCAGGTGATCCTCTACAAAGTTGAGTGACTGGATGATCGGGCTCGATTCGCGGAAGTTCTTGCTGAAGTCCGTTTCCACCTTCAGCCGCATAAACCCGATCCCCGCAAAGATCAGCAAGCCCGTGAAGGTGAGGATGACTCTCCAGGGATGCCGTTCCAGTATCTCGGCCTGATGGGACAATATCCATCCCAGTCGAGAGGATGTATTTACTCCCTCCCCTTGATCGCCTGTAGAGCGATTTTCATTCCTTGCGCGAAGGAGGACGCCCCCCGGCACGAACAACAGAACTGAAAAAAAGACCAGCAGGGTGGCCAGTGCCATCATGATGCCGAAGCTTTGCACGGGTCGGATCTGGCTGGAGAGCAGAGCGCCGAAACCGACCGCGGTGGTGGCACACGTCCAGATGATCGCCGGCAACAGTTTTTCCAGTGTCTCGGCGAGCGACTCGAACGCCGGAAGACGCTCGCGGGCGGCGAGGTAATGAACGGCGATGTGCGTGATGGTGGCAATACCGATAATCATCACCAGCGAGTTGAGCATCGAGCTGACCATGCTCAATTGCGCGCCGCTCATCACGAGGAGCGCCTCCGTCCCTTTGATCGAAAAGAGACACATGGTGACCGGCAACAGCACCCAGCGGATGCTGCGAAAAAACGACAGCAGAATGACGCCCAGCAGCGCGAGAGATGCGTAAAACAGTGTACGGCCATCTTCTTCGACATAGGTAAACATCTCGTGGATCTGAACAGGTTCGCCGACGACGTAGGTCGTGCGGGGTTGCCGTTCCGCGATCTCTTTGATCGCTTCGATCGTCTGCGATCGGGGAACCTCTGTTTTCTGCTCGGGTTCGAGCCGCAGGACCACGGCATTCGTCTCGCGATCCTCACCGATGAGGATTCCTTCGATCAGGTTGGTAACCCGCTTACGCGTATGTTTGAAATCGAGAGCGGTCGCGAGATTCTGCACCGAGCCAGCCTGCACCCCGGGTACGCCCGTCTGTTCTTCCTCCCCCTCCGGAACCTCTTCCAGAAACTCATCCGGGCTTCGCCCCGTCAATTCTTTCACGAGCGCATGGATCTCTTCGATCGCATCGTCGTTGAGCTCGAGGTCCTCCGGGCTGGTGAACAACTCGGGGTTTCGGTTCACCAGGATTACGAACTCGTCGCCGCCGAACCAGTCGCGGCTGCGGACATAGTCGCGCAGATAGGCGTTCTCTTCGGCGTACATGGATTCGATCGACTGATCGAAACTGATGCGATTGGCGACCGGCCAGTAGATGGCGATCAACGCAATGCCGCACATCAACAGCACGGCGCGAAGGGAAATCAGGAAGCGGACGATCCTCTTCAGCATCCCGGGCGACTCATCTGATTGTCCGTGCGGTTCGCTCACGCGTTATTTCAACCTGGAAAAAGATCCTGCTGTCTGATTGTACCAGACCCATCCTGACACAAACTCTTACTGAAGAGTAAAACGCCACCTAACTGATAATCATATTCGTCTGCGCCAATCGGATCGAACCCAGCAGTTTGCGGGTGGCGTTCAACTCTGCCGTCAATCCTTCAACGAGATCAACCTGCTCTTCCGGCATCACATCCCACGTGTACGTCTCCACTTCGAGATGCGGCGCGTAGGTCAGCTTGTGGACGGCCTCGACGGCGCGCCGGATATCGGCGCGTGTGGTCCCGAGGGGACCGACCTGCTCCGCGTTGACCGGGACGTGATAATGGACGCGCCAGATGTCTGCCTCAGCGAAGGCTTCCGGGGGCGTCTGGGCAAAGTCTTTGGTCAGATCGACGAGTCTGCGTATTTCGCCCGACGCACTTCGCGCCATCGTCTGGTGCAGGTATCGCGGTTCAACATAACGACTGAGGACCTCCCGCAATTCAGGATGAGCGCCTGGCTGGCGAATTTCGATCGCACAGGTGATATGCACTTTGTTGATGCGAATCTCCTGCCGTTCCAGTTGAGCGATCGAGGCGGCGACATCTTCGAATTCGATCGACTGATGGCAGACATCGTAACAGACACCGATGTGCCGTTTGGTTTCATCCAGCAAGTCTGCGGCAGCGGCGGCGGCGTACAGTTTGTCGAAGAAAGCGATCGTTTCGGCCGTTGTTTCGAGCAGGCAGAACGGTTCCGGTTCGATGGCGAGGCGAATGACGCGGCCCGTCTCGTCATGCAGGTCATCGAGTTTCCGCACCAGTTCGAGTAACCGGGCGATGGCGCTGGTTTCAAAATCGTCAGTGTATTCAAATTCTTTGAAACCCAGCGGGACCGTCGAAATCGAACCTTCGCGACCATCGGGAACAAGGCCGGCCAGAATGCGCGCGCAGTCGAGGGTGTAATCGAGCCTCTCCTGACTGGCCCAGTCGGGCAAATAAACCTGTTCTTTCACGCGACTGCTGTGAAAATTTCCGTAGGGAAACGCATTGAGCGTGTGGCAGGTGAGTTCGCGCGTCTGTAACTCCTCAGCGAAGCGGGAGATTCCATCGGCCTCTGCCAGGATTTCGTCGGTTACCGATTTCGCCAACCACAGGCCAGCGGCGAGATCACCACCGAAATTTTGTTTGACCGGGACGGTGTACCGAGTCAGGCCGGCAAGAACTTCCTCTACGGACTGGGCGGCGTGCACGTTGGTGCAATAACAGAGTGGCAGGGTACTCAGAGACATGGAAAACTCAAAAGAATCTAATTTCAGGAGGCAATGCCGGAGAGAGATTACGTATTCATACAGGGGCTGTGCTGTCTCGTATGATAGCAGACGGAACTCCCCCTCACATCAACCGCCGCAACCCGGACTGGGCCGACGTTCAGATTCTCCCATTTCTGCCGCTACATTTTCCCGTGATTGTTGTTCAATTCACAGTGACGATGCGGCATAATGAAAAAATAGATTGCCGACAGTGCTTAAGGCGCTGAAAAGCACGTTCCTTATCGTCACAACCAGTTTACTGATGGGCATTAGCGGTAATTCCCGCTGTCGGGAAGCGCCCGGTTTCACCAGGAACTGACGAATCAGCCAATCATCGGACGGGCCTCCGGAAACGGGCGTTCCCCCCAGATGATGAACATATCCGTTTCGAGACAAGAATTTCGTGGTTACGACCTCTTCCCTTGATCTGAAATATCTGAGAGACCCCGATGTGCGGTTGATGCTGCGCGTGCGCGACGGGGATGAGAAGGCCTTCAGCCAGCTCGTCGAAAATTATCAGGATCGTATCGTGGGGATTTTCTCTCACATCCTGAGTGATCATGAAGCGGCCGAAGATCTCGCCCAGGAGGTTTTCCTGCGCGTTTACCGCACACGCCGGGGATATCAGCCGACCGCCAAATTTTCGACCTACCTCTTTCACATCACGAATAACCTCGCGAGTAACAGTCGACGGAAGAAAAGCCGCCGCAAAGAGGTGGAGATGCCTCAGGGAAATACGACGACCTTCGGTGTCCGTCCCGAGGAAGAAATCGCCGTCGAAAAATCGGCATTGATGCCCACCCGCCAGTTGACTCGCGAGGAATTGCGCAGTCAGGTCCGGGAATCTCTCGAATCACTGAACGACCGGGAGAAAACCGCCATCCTGCTGCACAAGTTCGAAGGAATGAGTTACCAGGATATCGCCGCTTCCATGGATATGACCGAGCCCGCCGTAAAGTCGCTGCTCGCGCGCACGCGTGAAAAGCTGCGAATCATTCTGGAACCCCTCATCCGATAAATCGATCTTCTGAACCGGATCAACCACCTCACACACTAGTCAACGTCATTCGTAAACGCGTCCTCACATGAAAAAAATCGTTCGAGTCAGTTCTGATCTGCGATCGAATCTGGTTGCCTATCTCGATGGGGAACTGGAGGAAGACGTATCGCGCCAGGTCGAGATGCTTCTCGCTCAAAGCGAAGTGGCCCGGCATGACGTCGAAATGCTGTCGCGCAGTTTCGACCTGCTCGACATGCTGCCGCGGGAAAAAGCGTCGGATACGTTCACGCAGCAGACCATGGCCTCGGTTGCCGCGCTCGATAAACATATTCCGCTTGTACATCGCCGCTGGTTCGGCTGGCTGCAGCGCGGGCTCGCGATTCTGCTCTGGGTGACCGTCCTCGGAGTCGCCGGTTTCGGAGGATACGTCGTCGGACAGCAGGTCTGGCCCTCCAGTTCCGAACTGATCCTCGAAGACCTCCCCCTCTATGAAAATCTCCATCTCTACCGGGAGATCGGGGACGTCGAATTTCTCGACCAATTGGAACAGCGACAATTGGAGGGGCCGCTTCGAGGGGAATTCCCGGACGAGGGGAACGTAACCGAGGAGGCCCAACCATGATGCGGCTTTCCGGAAAAATGAAACTGGTTGTCGTGACTGCGGTCCTGTCGCTGCTGGTGGGCGGCGGAATGCTACTGCAGCGTCAATCGAACGCGGCCGATCCCCGCGCCGATCAAACGGTCGAGGCGATGACGCACTCCGAGAAACTGCAGGTTCAGAAGAACCTCGCTTATTTTCAGAAGCTTTCCCCAGCCGAGCAGAAATCCCTCCGGGATACGCACGAGGCGATCCAGGGGGACAGCGACCGCCGCGCGATGTTCAACCTGTATACCGAGTGGCTGAATACCCTGACCGCCTGGCAGCGAAGAGAACTCGCTGAAGCATCTACGACTTATGATCGTCTCGACCTCGTGAACAGATTCCTCGAGGAAAACCGCTCTCAGGAAAAACAGCGTGAAGCGTTCAATGACTGGTGGAATGAAGTTCAAAAAAGTGAACGTCAGGAAGAGGAAGAACTGGAACAGTTGCCGGATCAACTCGCCCAGATCCTCAAACCGCTGCAGTTGAAACTGGAACTGAGTCCGGAGGTTCAGCAGGAACTGGAGTCACTCGATCAGGCCGAACGGGTCGCCCGCGTATTCCGGATCGCCCTCGAACAGGAATTCCAGTCGATGTCGCGCGAAGGGAAGCAGGACCCGCTTATCTTCACTCCGGAACTCGTGAATGAAATGGTGCGGCAGATTTCGAGTAAAGAGGGGCGCAATTCCATTGAACGATTCCCGCCGCAGGCCCACGGAATCGGCCTGGTCCATTACGTGAAACTGCAACTTGAAAAGTACTTCCGCGACTACGAGAAGAAGGGGAAAGACCCCAGCGTCGACGAATTGCAGGTAGTGTTTGACCAGTTGAATGAACAGGCCAAAACCGAAATCGGCGCGATCAACGATTCCCCCGACCGATTCAAACGACTCCTGACCCAATACTGGTTGAATCAGGATTTGGGGGAAATCGAACGGATGATGATCTCGCAGCGCAAACGGGACTATCGCCGCAATCGCGACCGGCACGATGGAAAACATCGCGGATTCTCGCGTCCCGATTCGGGTCGCGGAGATTTCGGGCGCGGACGTCGTCCCAATGACGATCGTCCGGCTGGAGAACGCCCCGAGCCCCCTCCCAAACCTGAACGGGAAGCGCCACCCAAACCGAAGCCGGAACCCCCTCCCGAACCTCGTTAAGCCACACCACTCCGTGTAGCTGACTGTGGCTTTGAACTCGAGGAGTCCTTCAGCGCTGATTGCGAATTTCAGCGATTTTCTTCGCGTCAAAACCTCACTCTCTGCCTGCAAAAAGCTTGATTAGAGGCTGGCTCTGCCCCTCGGGGACGGGTTACACTGACATATCCAGATTTGTTGATCGATCTGGCTCAACCCGACCCTTCCCCATACACGCAAGCTTTCATAAAGGAACAGACTGTGAGTCAGCAAAACCGACGTGATTTCATGAAAACCTCCGCCGCGGCGCTCGCGGCAGGTTCGATGCCGTACTGGTTCTCACCGAAACCAGTCGAGGCGAGTTTCAAGTCCGCGAACGAACGGCCGACCATGGGCTGCATCGGTACGGGCGACCGCTGGAATGGCGTCGGTAGGGACGCGCTCGAATACGCCGACGTCGTTGCCGTCTGTGACGTCGACAAAAGTAATGTCGAGAAAGCTAAAAAACGCGTCAAAGAAACTCAGGGACGCGACGCCGATGCCTACGAAGACTATCGCCGCGTCATCGAACGGGATGACATCGATTCGATCCTTTGTGTGACGACCGACCACTGGCACACGAAAGTCGCCATCGAAGCGATGAAAGCCGGCAAAGACGTCTACTGCGAAAAGCCGCTGACGCTCACGATCGAAGAAGGAAAACTGATCAGCAAAGTCCAGAAGGAAACGGGCGCAGTCTTCCAGGTCGGAACCCAGCAGCGTTCCGAGATGGGCCAGCGTTTCCTGAAAGCCATCGCCATGGTTCGCGACGGTCGTATCGGCGATGTCCACACCGTCACCTGTAACATCGGTGGTATCGGCGCGAGCCCGAGCATTCCCGTTGCCGATGTTCCCGAGGGACTCAACTGGGACATGTGGCTCGGTCAGGCTCCGGTCGTCGAATACCGCTCCCTCGCCCGCGAAGGCGAGCGCTATCCCTTCAGCCGCTGCCACTATGAATTCCGCTGGTGGTACGAATACTCCGGCGGCAAAATGACCGACTGGGGCGCACACCACGTCGACATCGCCAGTTGGGCATGTGGTGTCATCGACACCGGCCCCCAGACCGTGACTCCGGTCATGGCCGAGCACCCCATGCCGTTCAAAGATGGCATGCCGACCCGCGACGACATGTACAACGTCGCCACCAAATTCCATGTGGTACTTAAATTTGAAAACGGCTTGACGATGAACATCGTCTCCGATTCACCTGACGGCAACGGCATCCTGTTCGAAGGGGACAAAGGCCGGTTCCACGTCAGCCGTGGCAACATGAACGGCGGCCCCGTGAAAGACCTCGAAAACAACCCGATCACCGAAGATCAGATTGCCGAAGTCTACGGCGGCAAACTTCCCGAAGGGAAATACCCGCACATGTTCAACTTCATCGACTGCATCAAAACCCGGAAGCAGCCGATCTCCGATGTGCATTCGCATCACCGGGCACTCACCAACTGCCACCTTGCGAACATCGCGATCCGTCTCGATCGCGAACTGAAATGGGATCCCGCCAGCGAACAGATCGTCGGCGACAGCCTGGCTCAGCAGATGCAGGGCCGCGAGCAACGCAAAGGCTACGAAATCGAAGCCTGATCGAATTGATCTCGTTATCAATAAACAGAACCCGCATCGACTCGTTCGGTGCGGGTTTCTTTTTTTGCGCGAGCTTGGCAACTTAAGGGCTGCCTCAATCAATCCCCAGAAACTTGTGTGTCTGCAAACTCAGTTTCCATTGCGGATGTTCGAGGCAGTATTTAAGTGCGGCGCGCGTGTTCGCTTCCGCATCGGGACCATCCATCGGTTGCAGGTAGAAATGCTCGAAGTCGAGATCTGCAAATACCTCCGGCATCGCCCCCGGTTGCGGGTACACGAGCTTGAGCTCATTCCCCGATTTCAGTTTGAAATCGCTCCCCGCTTTGGGGCTGACACAGATCCAGTCGATCCCCTCTGGCGGCAGCCGGGTCCCATTTGTCTCGATCGCCATGATAATTCCGTGCGCATGCACCGCCTCGACCAGAGAACGGTCAATCTGCAGCAACGGCTCTCCACCGGTGAACACGATATAGGGTGTAGTTCTGCTATCACCCGGCCAGCAGGTCCGCAATGTTCGGGCAAGGTCTTCGGCGGAGGCAAATGAGCCTCCTCCCGGTCCGTCGGTCCCCACGAAATCGGTATCGCAGAACTGACAGATCGCCTTCGCGCGATCCGCTTCGCGTCCCGTCCAGAGATTACATCCCGCAAACCGGCAGAAGATCGCCGGCCGACCTGTATGCGCGCCTTCACCCTGAAGCGTGAAATAGATTTCTTTGACGGCGTACACCATGGGAGCGAACCAATTTCGACCACGGGTCGAAAAAGCAACAATAAAGGATGAATCGAAGCAGCATCAAACGGCAAGCGTTTCAGGCAGCTTCCGAGAGCGGAGCGGGAGCCGATTCCCCACGCGGTTTCGCTTCGGAGGGCTCCTGTCTGGCGCGCCGTTTCGGTTTTCCGTTCAACCACGCGCCGAGCGCCGTCTGGCGGACAAACAGTTCGTAGCTGCCGACGGTCACCCCCACAATGAGTAACCAGGCCAACACTCCTTTTAGCATTGGATGCAGCGAAACAAAAGCAAGTCCTGTGTGAATCGCCCCAATTATCGGGTGGTGGACCAGGTACATCCAGAAGGAGGCGGCGGCGAAATAGCGTATCCACGTCACATCCCGATCGAACCAGCGGAGACAACACCCCATCAGGCCGAGGCAACTGAACCACGCCGTAATGACGATCGAAGAGCACATCAACCACCGTTCATCGGTTGAAATCACCGCACGGATTTCCTGGTGAATGAGCGGCAGGGCGCAGAAGAAGACGCCACCGGCACCGACAGCACAGGCCGGCCCCCACTTGTTCAGCCAGTCGAGACTTCCCTCCGCGCGCTGGAGCCAGAATCCCCCGAGGAAGAACAAACCACTGTATAGGAACTTGGACGGAACGGGCCAGAATCGGTGCTGAAAACCAACGACCACCGCGGGTTCCCAGTGCAGCAAGAGCACTCCGGCAACAGCTAGAAAACTGATTTTCAGCCAGTGATTTTTTGGTTCGATCCGCCGCAGAAAAGCATCCAGACGCGGATACCGCTCCAGCAGCCAGAGCCCCGCCGTAAGCAACATGCAGTACAGAAAAACGTACTGCAGATACCACAGGTGGGACAGTCCCCACAGGTTGTCGTCGATCGGATCGCCGAATTTGAGCGCCCGCAGGTTATCCCAGCTGGCATCACCATGCACCACGAAGCCCAATCCCCAGGAATACAGGTCGAACGGCAGAACGAAGACCATTCCCAACAGCAGTGGATACAGCAGACGCCGCTTCCGATGCCGGAAAAACTCGATACGGGAATGGCGGAGCAACAGCCGTCCCGTCACATAACCTGACAACAGCAGAAAGAGCGGCATTACAAAACATTCGATCCACCAGAAGATGGCGTCGAGAATTTCGTCACCTGGGAATTCGAGTACCGGCCAGACAAGCAGCGGCATCTTGTGCGTCACGTACGGGGTGAGCGCGTGGAGCAGCAATACCAGCAGCACTCCGGCCACGCGAATATGGTCGAATGCTGGCAAATGTTCCGAGGACGAGCTCCGCAGCGGAACGGTACTCGGGGGGGCGTGGTTGAAAACTTTATCAGACATGCAAAATCCGGCTCACAACATCCTTGCTGATGTGGGCAGGACTTTTACCCGATTTCGCCACTTGCGGAAAGCCGATTCCCCAGCCCCCGTCCGGTACCTTTTCCTATTCGACCCCGATTTCGGCCAGAAATTCATCCTCGGAGAGCACCCTGACCCCTAGCTTCCCTGCCTTCTCCAGTTTACTTCCCGCGCTCTCGCCCGCGACGAGAAAATCGGTTTTCTTCGAGACGCTCGAACTCGCCTTGCCACCATGGTCCCGGATCAGTTCGTGGATCTCGTCACGCGTGAATCGCGAAAGTGTCCCCGTCACCACGAGCGTTTTTCCGGCCAGCACGCCACTGGCGGTGCTTTCCTTTTTCCGTTCGATGACCGGGGTGCCCATGTTCAATCCGAATTCCTTCAGTTCGCTGATCGTTTCGCGGCCGACCTCGGACTGGAAGAACTGGTGAACCGATTCCGCAATGACCGGGCCGATCTCCTCGACCGCGGAGAGTTCTTCGACGGACTGTTCCATGATCTTGTCCAGCGTGCCGAATTCTTCCGCGAGAATCTGGCTGCCGCGGGTGCCGACGTGCCGGATGTTGAGCCCGGTGATCAGTCGCCAGACCGGTTGCTGTTTGGATTTCTCGATACCCGCCAGCAGGTTATCGACCGATTTTTCTCCCATCCGCTCGAGCGCGAGCAGCTCATCCCGTTTCTCGGGGAGTCGATAGACGTCGGTCAACTTGGTGAGTAATCCCGCGTCGATCAGCTGTTCAACAAGTTTGATCCCCATCCCTTCGATATCCATCGCGCTCCGCGAGGCGTAGAACCGCAAGGTTTCGCGCAGTTGCGCCGGGCAGTTGAGGTTGATACAGCGGATGTAAACGCCCCCTTCATCCTGGGCGACTTCACCACCGCAGGCCGGGCAGCGTTCGGGAAAATGAAACGGTTTCTCTTCCCCCGTCCGGCGGTGCATTTCGACACGCACCACATGCGGGATAATCTTCCCCGCCTTCTCGACAACGATCCAGTCTCCCTCGCGGATGTCGAGGCGTTCGATCTCATCCCGGTTGTGCAGGCTCGAACGGGAGACCGTCGTACCTGCGATCTCGACAGGTTCGAGATAGGCGAGCGGTGTCAGCGCCCCCGTTTTACCAACGCTGATGTCGATCGACTTTACCTGTGTCACCGCCTCGTATTTTTCCCACTTGTAAGCGATCACCCAGCGGGGACTCTTTGACGTGGTTCCGAGGTCGTTTCGCAGATCGAACCGGTCGACCTTCACGACAATGCCATCGACTTCAAAGTCGAGCAGTGGAAGTTTTTCGATCAGCTGTTCGAGCTTCGTCTGTACTTCCTCGATCCCGGTGCAGCGGACCATCTCGGGAGTCGCGGGCACACCCATTTTCTGCACAGCTTTGATGAAGTCGTGCTGGGTTTCGAAATCGGTTCCTTCATAATACCCGACGCCGTGGGCGAAGAAATGCAACTTCATTCGAGCGGAAAGGGTCGGATCCAATCGTTTGAGCGCGCCGCTGGTGGCGTTCCGGGGGTTGGCGAAAACCTGCTCCCCGGCGGCCTCCTGCTCGGCGCGAATCTCGGCAAAATCCGAATTGCGGATGTACGCTTCCCCCCGGATCTCGAGGACCTCGGGATGATCTTTCCCGAGGAGTTTCAGCGGCACGCCGCGCATCACACGCGCGTTGTGCGTGACATCATCCCCTTCAACGCCATTCCCCCGCGTCACGGCCTGCGCCAGCGAGCCCCGTTCATAGATCAGCGAGAGCGCGACACCGTCAATTTTGTATTCGAGCGTGTATTCAAAGTCGTCCCGGTCCAGCAATTTGCGGACGCGCTGATCGAAGGCGGTGAGTTCATCGGTATTGAACGCATTTTCAATCGACAGCATCGGAACCCGGTGCTGCACCGTGCGGAACCCGTCGATCGGTTGCCCGCCTACCTGGTGCGTCGGACTGTCGGGCGAGTCGTATTCGGGATGCTCGGCTTCCAGCTGCTCGAGCCGCTTCATCAGCTTGTCGAATTCCCTGTCGGTGATTTCCGGTGCGGCATCGACATAATACAGCTTGTTATGATGGCGAATCTTTTCGCGGAGCGATTCGATCTCCTGCAGCACCGACTTCGACATACTGGCGGATTCCTTGGATATAAAAACGAACCGGCCCATTGTAGAAGCCGCGTCCTGAACAGGTCACTGGTCCCTTGTTCATATTTTAATCCGTCAGGGAATCAAAGCGAAGTTTGCCCACAGGTATTTTTCCAAGGGGGACCTCGGCCTGTTTACGCCAGCAATTCGTCAATCACATGCCCATGCACGTCGGTCAGTCGTCGATCAATTCCGTTCGAGCGGAATGTCAGCCGGGTATGATCGATCCCCAACAGGTGCAGCAGCGTCGCGTGAATGTCATAACACGTGGTCGGGTGCTCTCGGTCCTGGGGTTTAAATCCCCATTCATCGGAAGGACCATGGGTCACACCTCCTTTGATGCCGCCGCCGCACAGCCAGTTCGTAAAGCAGAACGGGTTGTGGTCCCGCCCCGTCGATCCCTGCGAGCAGGGCATTCGTCCGAACTCCGTCGTCCACAGAATCAGCGTATCGTCGAGCATGCCGCGTTGTTTGAGATCCTGAATCAACGCCGCCGCGCCCATCGACATACCAATCGCCAGCGGACCATGATCACGGGCGATATCCTCATGCGAATCCCAATTGCGGCGCGGGAACCGGTTGTCGTTGCCACTCCAGATCTGGACGAACCGCACCCCGCGCTCAAGCAACCGACGCGCGACGAGACACTTCCGCCCGAAGTATTCCGTCTCCTCGACCGGGTTGATCTCCTTCGGAAACGACGACATGCCGTGATCGAGCCCGTATAACTTCAGGATATGCTCCGGCTCCCCCGAGAGATCGAGTGCTTCCGGCGCAGCCAATTGCATCCGCGCCGCCAGTTCATACGATTTGATCCGCGCTTCGAGACGCGAGTCTCCCGGTCGCTCGGCCTGATGCCGTTCGTTGAGTTGCTCGAGCAACTTCTGCGTATCCCGCTCACTGCGGTTGGAAATGAAATCATTGTCGGCGGGAAAGAGATCATTGATCGGGTTCTCCGTTCCCGGTCGAAGTACGGTTCCCTGATGATGCGCGGGTAGAAAGGCGGAACTCCAGTTCTTGGCGCCATTGGAAGCGAACCCGCGATGATCGGGCAGCACGACAAACGTCGGCAGGTTCTTGTTCATACTCCCGAGGCCATAACTGACCCACGCCCCAACACCGGGAAAGCCAGGCTCCTGAAAACCGGTGGCCTGAAGCAGCGTCGACTGGCTGTGCACCCCGGTCTTCGCGACCATATTGTGAACGAACGCGATATCATCCACACAGTTACCGAGCGGCGCGACAATCTCAGACAGATGTTTTCCCGATTCGCCATGCGGCTTCCATGACCAGGGAGACTTCAGCGTATTCCCCAATCCATTCTGAAACAATTCGACCTTCTCACCCGGGTCCCACTTCTGTCCATGTTGTTCAATCAGTGCGGGTTTATAGTCGAAAGTATCGATATGACTTGCCGCGCCCGACATGAATAACTGCACGACCCGCTTCGCCTTCGCCGGGACATGCAGCGGCTGCACTACGCCACCGGACGCTGCGGCGGCCGTCGCCCCCAGCGCCTGATCAGAAAATTGATCACTGAGCAACGAAGCGAGCGCGATACCTCCCAGCCCACCGCCGGACTGCCAGAGCCACTCGCGGCGGGAGATTGAATTCGGAGTTATCGGTTCAGAATAGTTCTGCATGATTCAGGTCTGTCAGGTATTTTTCGGTTGAAATCAATGAGGCACCACAAGTAGCCACTCAGTCCACGAATACGAATTCGTTCAGGTTGAACATCAACCGGGCCGAGTTGGCCAGCCCGTGTTCGGCGAGGTAACTCATAAACAGTTTTTGTTCGTCGTCGGTCGGATCGCGTTGCAGCACTTTGCGGAAGAGGAGTTGAACCTGTGCCTCTGGTTCGGACGCCTGCTGCGCGACGGTGTCGGCCATGGTTGCCGACATGTGCAACATGAATCCATTGTTTAATAACGCCAATGCCTGCAGCACGGTCAATGTCTCCGCCCGTTTGGGAACCCGTTCGGACGGATCGGCGCAGTCGAGAGTCTCCATGAACGGCTGCGGTTGCGATCGGACCAGGAACCGGTAGATCGATCGACGGAACGATTCCGGGTTGGTCGGATCGTAAAGATCGTATTCATAGTGCGGCGAATGTTCCGGATTCTGAATCACGAAGTCCTGAAAAGAGGGACCATACATTTCTGGATTCAGATTCCCTGAAAGCAGCAACACCGAGTCCCGCACCGCTTCGGCATCAAGACGCTGCCTGTTCATCCGCCAGTAATACTGATTGCTGGAATCGATTTCCGCCATCTCTTCACGATGCGCTGAACTTTGTCGATACGCGGCGCTTGTCAGCATCAGGCGATGTAGTGACTTGATGCTCTGCCCGTTATCGCGAAACTGAATGGCGAGCCAGTCGAGCAGTTCCGGGTGTGTCGGTAATTGTCCCATGCGTCCGAAATCATTCGGGCTGTCGACGATGCCACGCCCGAAATGAAACAACCAGATTCGATTCACAATCGAACGCCATGTGAGTGGATTATCCTTCCGCACAATCCACTCGGCGAGCGCGACCCGGCGATCTCCCTCCGTATGATCCGCGGGGAGATCGAACGGATCCTCGCTGTCTTTCAGAATCGGAATCGTCCCCGGCGATACCAGCTGCAGCTTCTTCTCGACATCCCCCCGGTCCAGCACATGGATGTCCCGCGGTTTTCCACCCTCTGCACCCCGGCCGAGAAACGTCCCCGAGCCGGTGTAAACCATGCCGCAGTACACCTTCTGTTTCGGCGGCAATTCGGAGAGCTCTTTTTTCCTGGCATTTAGAGCGTCTTCGGTCGCCGCAAGCTGTTGTTGTACTTCGACTGGAATCTGGGACGCCGTGAGACTCGCTTCCTGCTCGAGCATCGCCAGGTAGCTGTCCCACGTTTCCCTCTGCTCCGGGGCGCCGTAGAATTTGGCATCCGTGAGATTCTGACGTCCCCAGCGTTCCCCCGATTCAATCGAGTCGAGGCTCGTCACTTCGCTTACTGGAATAATGGCGCCGGTGTCGTCCTGCACCTGCATTTCGCCGAGAGCCAGAATATAGTCGTTGGAGCGCATCGCCAGTCGAGTTGCGGTGAGGCGAACATAGCGAGCTCTTTCATCGAGCGATATGACCTGCGGCCGGGTACCCGGATTCGGTTGATCCGTTTGCGTGCGATCCAGAACCGTGCGCATGTTCGCTTTGAACTCGGCATCGTCGGCGACTTCGATGCGGAACCGAAGCGGGAACCCGAAACCGGCACCGATGTTGTTGTAGTCATCATACGCTCCGACCACCACGATCCTGGCGAGGTCGACTTCCTGGCCGAGATCCAACTGCACCCACTTCGCCTGATCGGCAGAACTGGCGATCTGCGAGTGGTAACCAAAGGCGGTTGACTGCGCCGTCGGCAAGGTTGTTTCCAGTTCAGCAAGGCTTTCCCGTACTTGTTTCAATTCCGGCCCGGCTTGTTCCATGGCCGTTTGCCGCAATGCCGCCAGTTGCTGTTCGAGCGTGCTGATCGCCTCTGAGTACGCACGGCGTTGTTCGGCGATTTCGGGATCGGCGTCGTATTCGCGATCCGCCCGGTCGAGCGCGGCGAAGACGGCCTGCAGACTGTAATAATCTTCCATGGAAACCGGATCGAACTTGTGGTCGTGACAGCGTCCGCATTGAACGGTCGTGCTGACGAACGTATTCATCGTCGTCGTCACCATGTCATCGCGATCGAGATTGCGCGCGACCTGGCCGTCGATTTTGGTTTCGGGAACTTCAGCATGCCCGATAAAGTCCCACGGCCCGGCGGCAATGAAGCCGGTAGCCGGAATGCCATCTGGAGTCTGCCGGTAGAGAATGTCCCCCGCCAGTTGTTCTTTGACGAAGCGGTCGTACGGTTTATCGCTGTTGAATGCGCGGATCAGGTAGTCGCGATAGGGCCACGCGTTCGGGCGGGGTTTGTCTTTATCGTATCCATGTGTCTCACCCCAGTGGACGATGTCAATCCAGTACCGCGCGAATCGCTCTCCGTAGTGAGGTGAGTCGAGCAATTGATCGACGCGTTTTTCGTACGCGAGTGGATCTGCATCCTTTACAAACGCTTCGACCTCCTCAAAGGAAGGAGGCAGCCCGGTCACATCGTAATACAACCGGCGCAACAAAGTACGGCGATCGGCTTCACTGTTGGGTGTAAGCCCCTGTTCCTGGAGTCGCTGGTACACGAAATGATCGACCGGTGTCCGTGCCCATTTCAATCCTGCTTCATCAAGCTGGGGCACCTGCGGTTCCGCAAGCGGTTGGAGCGACCACCAGTCGAGGTCCGCCCCGGGCGGAGTCAGTTGCACGTCATCTGGCCAGGCCGCTCCCTGCGACAGCCAGGCGCGTACGAGTTCGATCTCATCCAGAGTCAGCGGTGGCCCGCTCTCGGGCATTAACGGATCGTCACCCGTGACATAATCGAGCAGCATACTCGCGGCGGGGTCATCGGCATCAAACAGAGGCCCGCCCGTCCCCCCCTTGCGCCAGCCTGCCGCACTCGACAGATCGAGTTCCCCCTTCGCTTTTTCGGTGGAATGACAGCGAAGGCATTTGGTCTGCAGAATGGGAGCGATCTGCGCACGGAAAAAATCATCGGCCTCCGCGGCCCGCAGCGACGAAGTGTCGGCCAGTGCAGAGTACGACAGGCAGAAACAGGGGAGCAGTCTTATGAGAAGAGTCAGGCGCATGACAGATCGAATGAAACGTGAGAAACGCGGCTGGAAAGGAATGCGAAAGACGCACTTCCGCACTACTTAAGGTATCTTCCCGGCGATGTTGATACCCCTAAAATTCAACTTTTTGAATGATATTCCAGGTTTTGTGTTCCAGCTATGCCATAAAGCGTAATTCCCGCTTTCCAACCTGTTTCGCCGCGGGGGTTTTGGGTTACGATGACAGGTACATTCTCCCTGATTCTCGTTAAGAGTACGCTCCTCGCCGTGACCGATCCCGGCCCATCTTCATCTCTCTTGCCTCATTCGGAACACGACCCTGCTGATCAACTGCGGGTTTCCCGGTTTACACAGTTGATGGAAGAGTCGCGAGGGTCGCTGTACGCATTCATTTTCGCCCTGGTGCCGCGTCACGATGCCGCCGAGGAAATCTTGCAGGAAACGGCGCTCTACCTGTGGAAGGAATTCGGACAATTTGAACCCGGCTCGAGTTTCTATCATTGGGCGCGGGCGGTGGCGTTCAATCGCGTACGCGACTATCGACATCAGCAGCATCGCGATACCGTCGTCCTCTTCGAACCGAAGTTGCTCGAGGAACTCGCCACTCAGCAGGAAGAGCTGCAACCGGAGCTTGAAGAACGTTGGGAACGATTCTCCGTCTGTATGGGAAAAATGCGCCCCGTGGATCAACAGTTGTATAAAACCTATTACACGACACGCCTGACCGCCGAAGAACTGGCGAAGAAAGAATCACGTTCGGTGTATGCCATTCGGAAATCGATCCAGAAGATCCGCCGGTTACTGTTTCAATGCGTCAATCGACGTACCGACGCCCGGGGAGAGGAATGAGTCATGGCCTCAACCGATGATGAGTTTCAGGAACTGCTCGATCTGGTCTGCGATGGTCAATTGACGGCCGAACAGGAAAGTCGTCTGGCGGAACTGCTCGAAGGTTCGCCCGAACGGCAAAGGGAATACCTGCAATACATCGATCTCCACGCGCGCATGCAGGCGGAACAGGTACCTGCGCTGCCACCGGTCAAATCGGTCACACTCAAACAGATGACCGTTGAGTTCGGCCATGACGGTTCCTCGCCAACACACCCAGGTCAGCGCAGGTTGACGGGGCCACAGAAACCGATGCGGAAAGGGCTGCTGGCTCTTCTATTGTTGGTGATCGTCGCCATCCCTGTACTCAGCTGGTTCTTCTCCGACTTATTCCAAGGGCAAGGCGATGTCCTGGCGGTTGTGGAATCAATGGAACCGCGTTCGGTTTTTTCCAATTGGAAACCGGGGGCGGAATTGCGGTTCGGCAAGTACGAATTGCCGACGGGAGAATTGCAATTGAAAATGGGCAACGGAACGTTAGTCACGCTGAACGGGCCGGGGACCATCGAAATTGAGATGGACGACCAACTCGCCGTTGTTGAAGGTGACATGAGCGTAAGCGCAAAATCCAGGAACGAAATCTACATCACCTACGATGAGATTGAGTTCAAAGGACATGGCAACTTTGAAATCCGGACAACGGCTGACCCCGAAATGCTGGAACTGCGAATTCTCACGGGATCAGTAAACGTTAATCCCTCCCGGGCCAGACCGCGACATTTCTGGCAATTCTCCGGCAAGGGCTCGCGTGTGCAGGACAAATACGGAAACGCGGATGGAGTTCTCGGAAAAGGGACTCGAAGAGTAGGTGGGCTCGTTCCCACAGGCGGCGCTATCGAATTCGACAACACGCCGGATGCCGCGATCGCGGTCGGCAGTGGAGGGGGCGATGCACTCGGCACAGGAACGTTCGCCGTCAGCGACGGCATCACGTTGGAAGCATACATGCGCCCCTACTGGTCGGGTAAAGGCTACACCACCGGAGACGAACCCGACTACGACGAAATCATTCGCAAGGAAGGGGACGGCGAATTGCGATTCTTACTGTCGTTTCAGAATGATGATCCCGCCGTCAACGATTATTCATTCCCCAAGCGAAAGCCGGGACCAGTGCTCGCGTTCGGCCTCTATCTGATTGGCGAGGGATACCAGGAACTGGAGGTTCCGCTGGAAGGAGAAGCCGCGCCGATCACGCTGGACGAACTCAAGAATGGCGAAACCCATCATGTGGCCGCTACTTATCGAACGTCGTCGGGGCTTAAAGAGATTTACATCGATGGCAAACAGGTCGCCTGTCATCAGTACCCGCCGGGGACCCGCCCGCTTACAGGAGGCCCGGGAGAGGTCGTCATTGGCAACATCGCCCCACCGGGCGAAGGCGCGGATGAGCCCTTCCATGGGATCCTGGACGATGTCGCGTTCTACGACTTCGCATTAACCAATCTCGAAATCGAACGGCACGCGGATAGTCGAACAGAAGAATTCGAGCACGCCTATTTTCTGTACCAGGATTCCTACGACTATACGGTCTCGGTGACGACGTTCATCGAACGCTCGACCGGCTTGCCGATAAAGATTACCAGTCCGAAACCACCAGCAGTCCCGAGTGAATAAGGGACGACACCTCGGCGTCAGTCGCCTGCGTATTCT
>PABD01000142.1 GCA_002702685.1 Planctomyces sp. | reverse complement strand
TGTCCAAGGATCAGGTGATGCAGTGGCTCGTCCGTCTCCGCCGTTTTCGCTACGACGAACGGACCACGCTCGGCCAGCGCATCGCCGAACTGAGCCCCAGCCTGAAAAGCCGCGCCCTGGTGATCGTACTCTCGGACCTCCACGATCCCCGGGCGCTTCCTTCCCTGAAACAACTTTCACAGATGCACGACACCGTGGTGCTGCAATTTCGTGATCCCGCGGAAACCGACCTCAAAGGGGCAGGTTTGATGCGGGCTCAGGAAGCGGAGACAGGGGAAGACTTCGTAACTCATGGCCGTCAGGTCTGGCTCGACCAGAACGTCATCGACTCCCAGATGAAACGGGGAGGCATCGATCACCTGTTGATCAATACGGACGAACCTTTCCTGCCCCGGTTACGGCAGTTCTTCTCCTCACGCGGCATTCTTTCCCGGGGGGCACGCTGATGATCAATCAACAAATGAGTTCAAAAATCCTGACGGGCGCACTTGTATTGCTGTGGTGCCCCGTGTTGTGGAGCGCTGAACCGACCTCGTCGGCATCGGTCGGAATGTCGGCCCGCGTGGAAGATGTTGTCCTACCCAGATCAGAATTGCAGGTCAAAGAGATCGAAGAGTCGACGCCCATCGTTCTGCGAATCATCAACGTGCGACCGCACGGTCCCGATATGTATCGGTACACGTTCGAATATTACGGTCTCAAACCGGGCGACTATAACCTAGTTGATTATCTGGAACGCAAAGATGCTTCCGCAGTCGGTGAACTTTCACCGGTTCCCGTCGCGGTGACCTCCGTTCTGCCCGCTTATCGTGTGGAACCGAACGCCCCCACCGAAGCGAGCATCTCCCGCCTGGGCGGGTATCGCTACTGGTTGATCGGCATCGCGATGCTGTGGACGCTGGGGTTTTGCGTCATTCTCCTGGCTCGGAAAAAGAAATCGTCTTCCGAAGTCGATGGCCAGTCCGTTGTCGTACCAACCCTCGCGGAGCGATTGCGGCCGATGGTGGAGCAGGCGATCTCCGGCCAACTGAGTCATTCCCGAATGGCGGAACTGGAGATGATGCTCGTCGCTTTCTGGCGAAGGCGATTACATCTCGAACAGGAGGATGTCGCCGTCGTCACCCGCAAACTCAAACAACATGAGGAAGCGGGACCACTTTTACGGGAACTGGAAACGTTACTCCATCGTCCCAATTCACAGCACGAGGTCGACATGTCGCGTCTGCTCCAACCGTACCAGAATCTGCCTGCGGACGAACTCGATGAAAACCTCGTTACAGTCGCCACCTGAGGTCGGATGTTTCCGTTAACGGTGCGTAACCATTCATAAACAATCGATTTTCACCTGATACTCTACTTCAAGGTTGTTCCAGATTATGGGTTTCTCTCATCCGTGGGTGCTGATCCTCCTGATCCTCCCCATTGTCCTGATGATCTGGACGTGGCGGAGCAAGGGAACGCGGGTCTGTATGCCGTTCGATCACGGCATACAGACGCGCGGCCGCGGCTTGGGGTTCGTGATGAAACTCGCGTTGTCGATACCGGCGGCGATCCTGTTCGTAGTCGTCCTCATCCTGGCGGTTCCCCAGCAATTGAGTGCCCCGAAAACAAAGCGTGTATTGACGAACATTGAATTCTGTGTCGATGTTTCCGGCAGTATGTCCGCCTCCTTTGGTGAAGGGACCCGTTACGACGCCTCCATGGCCGCGATTGACAAATTCCTGACGTACCGGGAAGGAGATGCTTTCGGCCTGACCTTCTTCGGCAATGAAGTCCTCCACTGGGTCCCACTGACGACGGACGTCTCGGCCATTCGTTGCGCGCCCCCCTTCATGGATCCGACCAGCCCCGGCCATCCGCACTGGCTGGGAGGGACCGCGATCGGGAAGGCTCTCCGGGCCTGTCATGAGACGTTGATGTCCCGGGAAGAAGGGGACCGGATGATCGTTCTCGTTTCCGACGGTTACAGTTTCGATCTCGGAAACGGACAGGAACTCGAAATCGCCGATCAATTGAAAAAAGATGGCATCGTCGTCTACGCGATTCACATCGCGGAGAGTGAAGTCCCCGGCCCGATTGTGAACATTGCCGGGCTGACGAACGGGGAGATTTTCGAACCCGAAGATCCCGAAGCCCTGGTGACGGTTTTCGAACATATCGACAAAATGCAGGAGACGCGGCTCGAACGCACGGCGGCCGAATCGATGGATAACTTCTATCCGTACAGCCTCGCCGGCCTGGTCCTTCTCGGAACCGGGACGATGTCCCTCTTTGGATTGAGGTACACGCCATGGTAGCAGAACTCGCCGCACTGTTTGTTTTTGTCCTCGTCCTCGGCGCGGAGGCGATCCACGCGAAGCGCGTGCGTCGGATCGCCCCCCTGGCATTCGGCCCCACCGCGCGCCCCGCGGCCTGGTCTCGTTTTGCGCCTTTACTCCGCGTCGTCAGCCTGACGGCTCTGTGCTGGGGCCTCGTCACCCTGTTGCTGCTGAATCCCAAAGTTCATGTTGCGGAGGAAGTCCCCGAGGACGAAATGCAGCACCTGTTGATTGTTCTCGATGTGTCTCCCAGTATGCGATTGAAAGACGCAGGCACGAACAAGGACGAATCCCGGATGCGCCGTGCCGCGACCGTGATGAGTTCCTTCTTTGATCGGGTCAACATGCATCGTTACCGGACCAGTGTCGTGGCGGTCTATAACGGAGCCAAACTCGTCGTGGAAGAAACGAAAGACATGGAGGTCGTCCATAATATTTTCAATGACCTCCCCATGCATCACGCGTTCTCCGCGGGCGAGACCGACCTCTTCTCGGGTCTGCAGGAAGCGAGCGAACTCGCCCAGTACTGGAACCCGCGGAGCACGACTCTACTCCTCATCAGCGATGGAGATACGGTCCCCGGAGTCGGTATGCCGAAGATGCCCGTGTCGATTGCCAACACGGTGGTGATCGGCGTCGGTGACGCGCAGAAAGGTTCTTTCATTGATGGACGCCATTCCCGACAGGATGTCTCCACGCTGAGGCAAGTCGCGATCCGTCTCAACGGGACGTATCACAACGGCAATGAAAAACATCTCAGCACCGATCTCATCGATCAACTCGCCGTCAACGGATCGGCAAGCCCGCTCGATAACCTGACCCTCCGGGAATACGCCCTCTTTGTATGCGCGCTCTCGGCACTGATTTACGCACTGTTGCCCTGGCTCCTCTATCAATTCGGTACGCAATGGAAACCGGGAGTGCCAGTCGACACTGACAATTCACTGCAGGCCGCCAACGGAAATCGAAATGCCCCTTCCGGTCGTCGTCAGCGGCAAACCGTATCCTGAACATCACCACTAACAACCTCATGCACCGGGATGGATTCCCCTTCCTCAGCGAATCCACATCAATCAGAAGGATGGTCTTATGAGAATCGTATTTTTACTCGGCTGGATGCTGATTCCCTGTGCCGTCGGTGCCTATCACTATGGCCCCGGTCAGGCACAGATGAAACTGGACAATGTGAATAAATACATCGCAGCCGCACGCGAGGCCGAAGATGCAGAAGCCTGGACGCAGACCGTGCAGTTGTACAACGACGCGCTCGCCATGATTCCCGCGGAACAGGTGCAAACTGCCCGGGAAGTCCGGTTGGAACGTAATAAGGCCATGATGTTCTGCGGTGAACTTCCGGAAGCGTATCTCGATCTCCAGACGTTGCTCGCTGAACTCAGCGAGGACAAAAAGGCCGACCCGGAGTTCGAGAAGGAAGTTCGCTCGGCGATGGCGAATGCGGAATACTATGTCACCTGGACGTTACGCCTCGAAGGTCTGGGCAAAGAGGACTGGGACCCGATCATCGAATCTTCCCGCCAGAACTATCGTCTGCTGGCCGAAGCGGCGGCAGATGCCGGTGACGAAACCGAACTGAAGGAGCAACAGGAAAATCTGGAAGCGGTGATTCGGCTGGCGAACCTCGACATGGAGGGACTGCAGGCAATCCCTATCCCCAAGCAGTGTAACTGCAACGGGAGCTGCAGCGGTTGCTGTAAGAAGCCCGGCAACGGTAAGAAACCGAATAAAGGCAAACATGAAAAACGCGAAAAAGATAATCGGGGCGCCAGTTCCGGACCTCCGCCTGACAAGAGTGGTTCCTGATAAATCGAGTTTCACCGTGCTCATCCGATCAACAG
Organism: Planctomyces sp.; assembly: GCA_002702685.1. GTDB lineage: Bacteria > Planctomycetota > Planctomycetia > Planctomycetales > Planctomycetaceae > Polystyrenella. The sequence goes on along the minus strand of PABD01000142.1, from coordinate 6,413 downwards.
CGTCTCCCGACTACTTACTGACAAGGTCTGCAACCATGCCCCGGTTTCATTTTCTGTTTTCGATTCCGTTCGTCTTCGCCCTCTCCGCGGTGATGATCTCGACATCGTCGGGGCAGATTGTTCTGCAGGGCCCCGGCGGCGTTGACATCGTTTTCGAGGCGGAAGATGGAATAGTTGTCGAAGCGGCGAGCGTCGTTGAAGTCAATGAAGACGGCGGAACGGAATCCGGAACCAGCGAATCAGGGGACGCCGCGGAGGATGAACTCACCCAAGCGCATAACCAGAAGAAAATGGAGGCGATCCAGCAGCTGAAGTTTGATCGGCGTTCCTCGGCCATCATCAAAGACTGGTCCGCGCCGCAGGATGCTGAAAAAGAGGAAACGAAAAAGGAAGAGGAAGAGGAAGCGGCTAAAGCTGAATCGGTCGAAGAAAAGCCCATAACGGAGGAAGCTGCGTCCGCGGAAAAAGACCAGGCGAAGGAGACCACTCCCCGCAAACCTGCCAAGGCGGAGCGTCCCCTTTCTCCCGAAGCGGCCAAAGAGGCCGCCAGGCAGGAAAAGCAGAAAAAACTGACTGAGGAATTCGCTCAGTTCGAAAAAGACCTGAAGACGTTACAGCAGAATGTCACGCTCGGGAAATGGGACGAGGTAATTGATTTTTTTGAAACGCTCTCCGAGAAAGAACATGAAGCGTTGTACAAGCAATTGTTAAGCTCCCTGAGAAATCCCGAGCGTCCCCAGGGAACACAGTTCCCCCAGTTCGCGGAGAAGTCGATTATCACCGTGGACGATTTCTTCGCGTTGGCGAAACTGCTTCCGGCGGAGAAGAATGCCGACGACGACGAGAAAACTGAACCGACTCCGGCGGAACTCGAAGCGATGATGATGCAGCAGATGATGAATCCGCAATACGGTCCGGATGGGCAACCCCTCCCCCCACCGAAGCCAACGGGCTCCGGATTGATCGGTCAGTTGACGGGCATTTTCCGACTTTCGATTGAAACAGGGCATTCCATTCAGGAATACCTCGCACGCTTCCGCGAGATCGCAAACAAAGATTCCGATGAAGAGAAAAGTGAAAAGCCCATCCTAACGAAGCGTCAGATTGCGAAACTCCTTGCAAATTCCAGCCACGAGCGTTACCTCGAGGAGTTCCTGCCTTCGCTGGACGAAGCCATCGCTGCCGATGACCGTGAGGCCCTGAACCTGATTTCCCGCTACTATCTTTCGCTGCCCAAAGGCGAGGAAAAACTCGAACATCTCGAAAATGCCTGGAAGGCAGTTCAAGCCGTACTCGCCGTAGGTGAACTGAGCCAGGAAGACAAGGACGAAGCCCTCAAGCGAGCCGTTGAATTAACTCCCCGCGTCAAAGAGGAACTGGGCAAGGCGTGGCTTACCGAAAGTTTCAACAATCGCCCGGAGCGCGGGAAAGAAATCCTTTCAACAATTGGAACTGCCGTCGCTACGGGTCTGCATACGCAGACGCGGAACAGCAGCTTCCGCCAGAAGAGCCTTGAGCTGCAGAACACCGTGGTGAATGCGCTCTTGAAAGCGGCACCGGATCATGCGGCGGAGTGGCGGGAGACACTTCAGCTGATGGCGGCCAACTGGTTGCGGGAAGCAGACATGACGCAGCAGTACGATCATTCCACCCAGCGCAATCGCATGATGCAACGGGACTACTACGGCAACTATTACTACGCCGATGATATGTACCTGCAGCAGCAAATGACGCGGCAGCAGCCCATTCAGGCCATTCCCACGAACAAAATACTCGACCTGATCCCCAGCGAGGAGTGGCGGTCGCTCATTGACGAGTCGCTGCAACCACAATTTGCGACGGTCATTTCCAAACTTTACCTGAAAGTGCAGGAAGACGAGGACGCCTTCCCCTACATCGAACAGCTGGCGAAAACGCATCCGCGGGAAGCAAAACAACTCGCGGAAGAGTTCCTCCGCGTCTGGACCGAGAATCACAACCCCAACTCAGAACGCCAGCGGACAAACATGTACATGTTCGCGTGGGGCTTCAATCAACGTGCGCAGGGGATCCCACTCACACGATCCAAACAGGTCCGTAATCTCGAGGAACTCGCCAGGTGGATTGAGCGCATCGAACAACTTCCGATCGAACCGATCGACGAAAAGCTGATCACGAGCGCATTTACCCAGGTCCACAGCGCCGCGGAAGTTTATCAGCTGGATGCGATTGAACACATCTTCGGTAAAGTCGACAGCCTTGATCCCGATACGCTGGCAACTTTGATCCAGACGATGCGAACCAACCTGGGTGAAGTCTGGCGAATGCCGGCGACGCAGAAAGAAGCGAAAACCAATCGGAAGCAGAAGGATATTGAACGCGAAGTCCTGCAGGGATACGCGACCGCGCAAACCGTGCTGACCACCGCGATGGAAAAGTATCCCGAATCGTGGTCGGTGCAACTCGCAAAGGCTGCTCTCGATCACGATGCCAACCAGTTCCAGCAGGAACTCCATCGCACGACTGAATTCACCGAACACCGTCAGCAATCTCTCGAAGGATTCCGCAAGGCGGCGGAACTGTACGCGGCGGAAGTGGTCTCGCTGGAAGAGGAGAAACAGGAGTCGACTGTTTTCGAAACCTGGTTCTACGCCAGCCTGGGAGCCCCCGATCTGGGCAAGATATCCCACGATTCGGTAGCCGATCCGAAGCAGTTCGCCCTGATCCGCGAAGCGATTCAATCGCTGCCGGGCGAACTTGCGAAAACACACATGGACAAATTCGCCAACTCGCTCTTCGTCCGGCTGAGTGCCATCTCCCCGGGAATGAAGTTCGCCTATTTGGAAGGTGGCTTCGAGATCGTGGGAGACCATGAACAGGCCCGCGAGGCGCGGAAAGTCTACGACTACTACAATGACCTCGTTACCGAAATCGAACTCGAAACCGAAATCGACGGGTCTGACATCGTCGGTCACAATGAACCTTTCGGGCTGTTCGTCAACATTCGCCACACGAAAGAAATCGAACGCGAATCGGGCGGCTTCACCAAATACCTCCAGAACCAGAACAGTGGTGGCTACTGGTACTACAACTACGGCCGTCCTCTGGAGAACTATCGCGACAAGTTTGAAGACGCGACCGTCAAAGCCCTCGAAGAACATTTTGAGATTCTTTCCATCACATTCCAGGGCGAAGAGGTGAACTCCCGCGCCACGGAAAAATATGGCTGGCGCGTGACTCCGTATGCGTACCTGCTTTTGAAACCCAAAGGTCCGGAAGTCGATACGATTCCCAGTCTCAAAATGGACATGGACTTCATGGATACTTCCGGCTATGCCGTCCTTCCCATCAAATCGGCGCCTGTTCCGATTGATGCCGCGCCGGAGCAGGGGGACCTTCGTCCCGTGACCAAAGTCACCGTGACACAAACGCTCGACGAACGCGAAGCGAAAGACGGCAAGTTGAAACTGGAAGTCCGCGCGACCGGGGTTGGCCTGGTGCCCGCGCTCGACAAGCTGATCGACCTGAAACCGAAAGACTTCGAGATCAAGTCGATCGACAGTGAAGGAGTCGCCGTTCCCCAGTTCGACAAAGAAGGACTTGATAACGCGATTATCTCAGAACAGATCTGGATGGTGTCGATGGAAGCCAGGCCGGGTCTCGCCGAGCATCCCGAAGAATTCGCCTTCGGCCCGCCGGTCAAGGATGAATACGAGACCACCTATCAACGGTTTGTGGACGCCGATCTCGCCTCCGTGGATCAGATTATCAAACTGGAACAGGAATACGGCACTCCCGAAAACTCGTGGCTGGTTCCAATCCTGGCGGCGGTGGGACTCGTACTGGTCCTCGTCATTGCGTACAAGCTGACCAGCCAACCGGCCGAACTGGCGACTGCTCCCGCGTACCAGATGCCGGAACAGGTCACCCCCTTCACGGCGCTCGGTGTCCTTCGTGATATCGAGCGAAATAACGGTCTCAGCGAGGATGGAAAACGCGAACTCGGACAATCGATCAATCGGTTGGAGCACTACTATTTCGATAAACCCGAAGGGGAAGAGCCGAACCTGAATGAATTGCTGCATCGCTGGCTGCGAAAATCGACTTAGCCGTCGCTGTCCAGTGAGTCGTAGTGCTGTGACCGGGATTGCCCCGCAAAGTTCTCTTATGCTACTCAATCGCGCGCTCTTCGGTCGCGCGATTGATTCGTGATGGCTCACGCGGCGACCTCTCTCGATGCCGGTTCCCTGCTCTGACCCAGAATAGTCTGGTTCTCCGCTTTGAGATTCCGAATTCTGCCTGAACTCCCGCTCTCAATTCCATTCCGAATTGAATTCGCTTCGTTCGCCGCTCACAATGAAATGTTGGCTGGCAGAAATGTTAGCTGGCATCACCGGGCGGCGGACCTCACGGGCAAACATCTCAATTCGAGCCGCATCCGCCCGTATCGCTGCGATCGCGGAACCAGGAACCATGAACAGGCAATTCACAAACAAAAAGTTACTGCTTATCGCCGCCGCACTACTGGTGCTGATTGGTGGTGTCTCGGTGTGGGGGATCGGCCATTTCGATTCCGGCGTGCCGTCTGAGGCCGGCGCCCCACCGGGGATGGTCTGGATTTCCGGGGGCGAATTCCAGATGGGAATCGAGGATCGTCGCTTTCGCGATACCACCCCTGTTCACCGAGTGAAGGTGGATGGCTTCCACATCGACAAAACCGAAGTAACCAATGCCCAATTTGCCGAGTTCGTCGAAGCAACAGGCTATGTCACAGTCGCCGAACGTACCCCGACCGCCGAGGAATTCCCCGGTGCTCCGCCGGAGAATCTCGTCGCGGGCTCGGTCTGTTTCTCGCCGCCGGAGGGCGAGGTGCCGCTCAACAATCATTTCCAGTGGTGGGCCTATATCAAAGGCTCGAACTGGCGTCACCCCGATGGGCCGGAGAGTTCACTCGAAGGGCGTGAGAACCATCCTGTCGTGCATGTCGCTTACGAAGATGCCGAAGCTTATGCGAAATGGGCTGGCAAGCGTCTACCGACGGAAGCGGAATGGGAGTATGCGGCGCGCGGTGGACTGGAACAGAAACGGTATACTTGGGGCGATGAATTCCAACCGGACGGCAAGTTCATGGCGAACACGTTTCAGGGGCTCTTTCCCTCCAGCAATACGTCTGAAGATGGCTATTCATTTACCGCTCCTGTGGGTTCTTTTCCTCCAAATGGCTATGGGCTTTATGACATGGCTGGCAACGTCTGGGAATGGACGAGCGACTGGTACCGTCACGACACTTATGAACGCGATGCGTCCCGCAATGAACTTACCGTCAATCCCCAGGGACCGCGACAGGAAGAATCGGTCGACCCTTCGGAACCGGGCGTGCAGAAACGGGTGCAGAAAGGAGGCAGCTTCCTGTGTACCGATCAGTACTGCACGCGTTACGTTCCCGGTGGCCGTGGTAAAGGGGAACCTTCCACCGGCACGAATCACACCGGCTTTCGCTGTGTGAAAGACAACGAATAAGAGGATTCTCAGGAACCGTCTTAAGAGGCCGCCCCCATCTGCTGCTGCAATCGGTACCGGCCCGGCGTCACCCCCGTCATTCGGCGAAAGGCACGCACAAAATTATTGGTGCCGGAATAGCCGAGTTCGAGCGCGATATCGCTGATCGTCATCTGCGGGATAGCGAGCATCTCGCACGCCGTATCGAATCGCAGTCGGTTGAGTAACTGACTGTAGGATGTTCCCATCAATTGCAGTTTACGTTTGAGAGTCGCCGGGCTGACATTCATTAGCCGCGAGGCGTGCCGCAGTGTGGGAAGCTTTTGAAACGGAAACAGCGACGCGATCAACCTGTAGAGAACGTCGACAAAAGGCTCGCATTCGCCAGGGCTGAACAGGTAAGCCCGGGATTCGTCAAACGCATTCTGCGGTTCTGTAACCGGTTTTCGTCGCCAGAGAAATTCCGTCGGAAAACCGAGCGCCGAGTACCGCGGATGGAACTCCACATCGCAATCACTCAGCAGCGCATTGCTCCTGTGACGCAGGAATTTGCTCTGGCTGACACGCATCCTTTGTGGCCGCCATGTTTCGCTCGCGGTGTTGACGATCAGATGATAATAAACCATTAACGTCAGATCCGACACGAACTCATGTCCGGGAGAAATCACCTTTGGGTCCTGGTATCCGAACCAGGTGATTTCGCCTTCCGTCTTCAGGAAAAAGCGACTCCCTTCATAAGCAATGTGCCCCAACCGGATGGCGGTTTCCAACGACTCCTTCACCGTTCGGCAAGTCTTCATCGCTTCCGCAATCGGCCCCAGATCGCCAATCTCGAATCCATTCAGGTATGCGTCGAATACGGATTCCGGACAATGGGTATTCTGGACGACGGAATACGTGAAATCGTATGCCTGCTTCTTCGTCACCCATCCGCC
>PABD01000141.1 GCA_002702685.1 Planctomyces sp. | reverse complement strand
GTGGCGGCAGTCAGATTCAGGATAAACTGGCAACGAAGATCACCCCCGCCGCACGACGTCTGGCACAGATTGAAGTTGCCCCCGCCAGCCGACGGGAAGTCGATGTGGAGATCGAAACAGTCGGCGCGCTGGCGGTCGACGAAAGCCGGCTGGCGACCATCTCCGCATACATCGATGGCCGAGTGGAGAAGATGTTCGCCGACTATACCGGCGTCCGCGTGGCGAAGAACGACCACCTGGCGAACCTCTACAGCCCCAGTCTCTACGCGGCGCAGGTTGAATATCTGCAATCTTCTCGCGCGCTGCGGCAGATGAATGACCGCACGCTGGAAGCCGTCAGGGAGACGCAACAGACTCTCGTAAAGAACTCGCGGCAGAAGCTGATCGAACTCGGAATGACGGAAGAGCAAATCAAGGAACTGGAAGAAAGCGAATCTGCCAAGTCGCGTTTGACGATCTACTCCCCCATCGGCGGCACAGTTCTACAGAAACTCGTCAAGGAAGGAGACTACGTGAAGGCGGGCGATCCCATCTACCAGATTGCCGACCTCAGCACCGTCTGGTTGATGCTCGAACTTTTTCCGGAAGAGGCAAGTCGAATCCGCTTTGGCCAACAGGTGGAAGCCGAGGTGCAGTCGATGCCGGACGAAGTTTTCATGGGCCGCGTGGCTTTTATCGATCCAACGGTCAACTCACAGACGCGCACGGTCGGTGTGCGAGTCGAGTTTCTGAACCTGCAGGGAAAGCTGCGGCCCGGGGATTATGCAACTGCTACCATTTATATACCGGTCGGCAGTCAGGGAGAGGTTTATGATTCGATGCTTGCCGGCAAATGGATCAGCCCGATGCATCCGCAGATTATCCGGGATGAGCCAGGCGACTGTCCGATTTGCGGTATGGATCTCGTCCCGACGTCGGAATATGGCTTCTCGGAGGAACCGATCGAACGCCCCGAGAGTCTCGTGGTACCGCGATCGGCTGTGCTGATGGCGGGCGATGACAGTGTCGTCTATGTCGAGAAAGAAAAAGGGGTGTTCGAGATCCGCCCGGTGACCATGGGCCCCATTCTGGAAGAGGAGATCGTCATCCTGTCGGGACTCGAAGAGGGAGAGCAGGTTGCCGTTTCGGGCAACTTCCTGATTGATTCGCAAATGCAATTGGAGGGAAAGCCTTCGCTTATCGATGTGTCCCGAGCCGTGGAAATTCAGGCGGAACAGAAGACCGACGGTCCTCTCGATCTCAGTGAACTGATCCTGACGACTTACGATGGGGATACAGGGAAGCGACTGGAGGCACTCTATACCGCTTATCTTCCCGTCCAGCAGCAACTCGCCGACGACAAGGCGGTTTCAGAAGAAGCTGCCAGCGGACTTCGCGCAGCAGCGGAGTCTCTCGTCAATGACGAACAGCTTGAGGGGGATCTCCAGGACCTCGCGAACGAAATCGCGTCCGCGAGTGAGCATCTGCATCACATGGAGATCGCCAAAGCACGCGAGTCCTTCAAGCCCATCTCACACGCCGTACTGCGTCTCGCAAGACAAGCGCGGGGATCCGGGGCGGAGGAGGACTACATCCACTTCTACTGCCCGATGGTCGAAGGAGGAGGTGGCGACTGGTTACAGGCAACCGAACCACTGCTCAATCCGTACTGGGGCTCCGAGATGCTGCATTGCGGTGAAAACGTGGAGTCACTGGAAGCAATGAAGAAATAGGTGAGTTACCGGCCCCGACCATCCTTAAAATCTGATTCGTAATCGAAGTCTTCCATGATAAATCGCATTCTTCAATTCTGTATCTCTGAGCGGCTGGTGATGACCTGCCTCTGCGTATTGGCGCTCGCGTACGGCTGGTACTCCTTTCAGCAGGTGCCGATCGATGCGATTCCGAACATCGGTGAGAATCAGGTTATTGTCTTCACGTCCTGGCCGGGACGTTCGCCGAAGGATGTCGAAGATCAGATTACGTATCCGCTGTCGATCTCATTACTCGCCGTGCCCGATGCTGAGAGCGTCCGGGGGAAGAGCCTGTTTGGTTACAGCTTTGTCCAAGTCACTTTTTCCGATGATACCGACTTCTACTGGGCTCGATCGCGCGTGTCGGAACAATTGGGAACGGCCGCATCGATGCTTCCCGAGGGGGTTGTACCGACTCTGGGGCCGGATGCCACCGCGCTCGGTCAGATTTATTATTACACGTTGGAACCACCGCCCGGGATGGATCTCGCTGAACTGCGTTCGATCCAGGATTTCGTCATCAAGTACGAACTCCAGTCCGTTACCGGGGTCAGTGAAGTTGCCTCCGTGGGCGGGTACGTTCGCCAGTACCAGATCGAGATCGATCCCGATCGGTTGCGATTTCATGATATTCCGCTCAACAATGTCGTGAATGCGGTAAAGAACTCGAACATTGACGTCGGCGCCAAAACTGTCGAATCCGCCGGGATGGAATTCATCATCCGCGGCAAAGGTTTTATTGGGACGGGACAGGATGTCGGGCAGACGCTTGAAGAAATTGAGTCCACCGTAGTGCAAACGCGGGAGGGAATTCCCATACGCATTCGCGATCTGGGGAGCGTACAACTGGGGCCCGACTTTCGCCGGGGGGCGATTGACCTGAACGGGGCGGAAGCGGTCGGTGGTGTCGTGGTGATGCGCTATGGCGAGAACCCCCGCGCAGTGATTGAACGCGTCAAGGAACGAATTCAATCCATCGAACCTTCGCTGAAGGGAATCAAAATCCGTGGCATCTACGATCGGATCGGCCTGATCGACGAAACGATCGGCACGCTCACGACCGCGCTCGTGCAGGAGATTCTCATCACCGCTATCGTCATCCTGATTTTCCTGCTGCACATGCGGGCGAGTCTGGTTGTCGCGTTGACGTTGCCGCTCGCGGTACTGATGGCGTTCATCGCGATGAACCTGTTCGGCGTAGATGCCAACATCATGTCGCTTGCGGGGATCGCCATTGCCATCGGCACGATGGTCGACATGGGCATCATCGTATCGGAGAACATCTACGAAGCCCTGGCGCAGTGGGAAGCCGAAGGCAAACCGGGAGGTGAGGAACGCCGGAAACAGATCATTCTCTCGGCGGCTGGCGAAGTGGCACCGGCGGTAATCACCGCGGTTTCGACGACGGTGATCAGCTTCCTGCCTGTCTTCATGCTGACGGGGCGGGATCATCGCCTGTTCGCGCCGCTTGCCTGGACAAAATCATTCTCGCTGATCGCCAGCCTGATCGTCGCCGTCACCGTCGTACCGTTCCTCTGCCGGACGCTGCTGCGGTCGAGTTCGTTAACCCGACGGAAGCGGATGGTCCTCAGTCTATTGTGTGGCCTCGGGCTGAGTGCGCTGTTGTTCTGGGTCTGGAAGGATCGACTTGATGCGTGGAGTACGGGCGAACGGCTGATCGCGCTCGGAGGGGCGGTCATCGCTTCATTCGGCCTCTCTTACTGGGCACTGAATGAAAAACTGCGCCCGATGGATCAGAATCCGATCGCGCGGTTCATCAATTTTCTCTACGCCCCCACCCTGCAATTCTTTCTGCGGCACAAATTTACGTTTCTGATAGTTCCGACGACGATTGTTCTACTGGGCTTTGGGGCCTGGCAGGGCATGCCGGGAGTGTTACAACCGTTCGAGCGGTTCAGTTCCGCTTTGGGCACTGAGATGAATGAAGTCCCGGGTTACGTCGAACTGAAACACAAGCTGACCGGTCTCAAGTCGGACGATTGGATTGCTCTCGATGAAGGGAGCTGGTTCTACATGCCGACTCTTTATCCCGCCGCGAGTTTCAGCCAGGCAATGGAAGTGCTTCAAACGCAGGATTCGCTCATCAAGGAGATCCCGGAAGTCCAGAATGTGCTGGGGAAGATTGGTCGTATTGAATCAGCACTCGACCCCGCCCCCGCCGCCATGATCGAAACGTACGTGATGCTCAAGCCTGAATCTGAATGGCGTCCGGGCATCACCAGTAAAGAAATCTGGGAGGAGATCAACGCCGTTGCGAAGCTCCCCGGCATTACCAGCGCAACACCACTGCAACCCATCGAAGGACGCGTCGTCATGCTGCAAAGCGGCATCAAAGCGTCAATGGCCATTCGCATCTATGGGGACAGCCTGGAAGGTTTGGCGGAAGCGGCTTTTGATGTCGCTGAACAACTGAAGAAGTTCCCTTATGTCAGCGCGGACACAGTGAACCCCGACATCATTCTGGGAAAACCCTACGTGGAGTTCGATGTCGACCGCGATGCCGCGGCTCGTTTTGGCATGTCAACAATGATGGTCAACCAGGTTATTGAAACCGCTCTCGGCGGGATGAACCTGACGACGACAGTGGAGGGTCGAGAACGGTACCCGATTCGTATTCGCTATCAGCGTAACGTCAGGGAACAGATCGACAAGCTCAAGCTGCTTTCCGTCGTAGCGCCCTCGGGTGAAGTCGTCCCCCTGGGCGAACTCGCGACGATGAAGACCACCTGGGGCCCCGGCGCCATCAGCAGCGAAAACGCTCGCCTGGTCGCACATGTTTCCTTTGCCCCTGTTGATAACGTCGGAGATCTCGAAACCGTCGAAGGGGTAGAAGCATTTCTGCGCAAGTCGCAGGAAGAGGGGGAGCTCAATATTCCTACGGGATATTCGCTTCAGGCGGTTGGTTCGTTTCAAAACCAGCTTGAAGCGAACCAGCGACTACTGTGGCTGGTGCCGCTCGTCATTCTCATCAACTTGTTCATCATCTATCTGCAGTTTCGCCATCTTCCCATCACCCTCACGGTTTTTGCCGGGATCCCAGTCGCTTTCGCAGGGGGGATGCTGCTGCTGGCGTTTCAGGAGATTGAAATGAACACCGCGATCTGGGTCGGTTTTATCGCCCTGTTTGGGATCGCGGTCGATGATGGCGTTGTCATGGCGACATACCTCGACCAGGTATTCACACGGCGACGCTTGCGAACAATTGCGGACATCCGCCAGGCGACGGTGGATGCCGGACTGCGTCGTATACGTCCCTGTTTGATGACGACCATCACGACGATCGCGGCGCTGATACCCGTCCTGATTTCCACCGGACGGGGGGCCGATGTCGCCAAAGCAATGGCGTATCCCGTCTTCGGTGGCATGATCGTCGAACTGCTCACTCTGTTTGTCGTCCCCGTCGTCTTTTGTGGTTACAAGGAACTCGTGATGAATCTTGGCTGGAAAGATCGTCACTGGGAAGGGACGGAAGATTCTCCCGGCACTCAACTGGAAGTTGCCCACAGCTGATTATTCTCAGGAAGAGAAAAGGACAGGAAATGAATCGACATAGGAATCGTCTCATAAGAATCGTAGTTACCAGCCTGCTGATGATCGGTTGGTGCTGCCTGCATCCTCTACAGGTGCGCGCGCAGGAAAACGCGAATAGAACGGGGCCCCATGGAGGCGTCGTGGTTAACCTTGGTTTCGGACACGGCGAACTCCTCGCCACGTCCCACTCGACTCGATTGTATCTTTATTCCCCTGAGGGGAGACCCATTGCGCTATCGACTGAACGGGCACAGATGGCGTTCCGCCTCCCTGAAGAACGTAAACGCCGCTGGTACGACCTGTATCCGGGGCGCGATCAGAAAACGGGTGAGACATTTCTCCAGGCGAGAGTCGATCTGACAGAAGTTCTCCTCGAATCGTTCAGCGGCGATCTGTATGTGCAATCGAACAACAGTTCCTCACCAATACAGAATGTGACATGCCAGATTCCGATTCAGCGTACGGCAGAGGAAGTCGCGATTCTGGCACAGAACTTCTGTCCGGTCAGTCAGCGCCCGTTGAAGTTAGGGAAGCGCGTTGTCAAACAGACGGTTGAGGGGGAAACAGTCTTTTTCTGTTGTGCTGAATGCATCGACGACTATGTGTCTCAAGATCATCACGCGCAGCGGTCGACCAAACCGGTCAAAGCCACCAAGGCCGATGCCACCGCTCTCAATCGGCAGCGGTTATGCCCCGTTATGGAAGAACCGCTGGATGCGATGGGAGGACCCTGGAAAATCATTGTTCAGGGGAAGCCGGTTTACGTCTGCTGTGAGGGGTGTATCGAGTCGGTACAGGACGAACCGGAAGCGTATCTCGCCCGCACCCGTGAATTGAACCAACAATCTGAACGGAAATAGCTCATAACGAAAGTGACCATCATGGCGACCGATCCCGTTTGCGGTATGCATGTCGATGACTCGACGGACCTGAAGACCGAGTATGAGGGGAAGAACTATGTGTTCTGCAGCCGACACTGTCTGCAGAAGTTCGAGGCCGATCCCACTTCGTATATCGAAGCAGGCGCTGAGTCGGAATCCCAGAAGCACTCCTGTTGCCATCATCACAGCGATTCCGGTGACATGGTCTCGTTGCAGTCGCCCCCGAAAACCGGTGCCGATTACTATTGCCCCATGTGTCCGGGCGTCGAGAGCGATCAACCAGGCAAATGTCCGAAGTGTGGAATGGATTTGGAACGGGTGCCGGGAAAAGCGATCGCGAAGACGAAAACAATCTATACCTGTCCCATGCATCCGGAAGTCCGGCAGGATTCCCCCGGTAGCTGTCCCATCTGCGGGATGGCACTCGAGCCAGAGAGTGTCGTCGTAGAAGACGAAGCGGAGAATGAAGAACTCCGTTCCATGACACGTCGATTCTGGGTCGCACTCGTCCTGAGTGTCCCCCTGCTGCTGCTGGCCATGTTGCCGATGCTGGGACTCTCTGTCGGTGTGAATCCCACTGTTTCGCGCTGGTTGCAACTCGGGCTCAGTACTCCGGTCGTGCTCTACTGTGGTTGGCCCTTTTTTGTGTTGGGCTGGCGATCCGTCGTGTATCGCAGTTTGAACATGTTCACACTGATTGCACTCGGAGTCGGGGCGGCCTATGTCTACAGTGTCGTCGCCATGTTGTTCCCGGGAGCCATTCCGGAGTCCTTCAAGGAACATGGGGAAGTCGCCGTCTTTTTCGAAGCCGCCGCTGTCATCATCACGCTAGTGCTGTTGGGACAGGTGCTGGAGCTCCGCGCGCGTAACCGGACGGGAGATGCGATCCGCGAACTGATGAACCTTACTCCGGAAACTGCCATTCGTATCACGGACGCGGGAGACGAAGAAATCTCACTCGGAGAAATCCAGCAGGGTGACAAACTGCGTGTGCGACCGGGGGATAAAATTCCGGTTGACGGCGAAGTCCTCTCCGGCAGCAGCAGTATCGATGAATCGATGCTCACCGGGGAACCTATCCCTGTGGAAAAACGGAAAGGAGACAAGGTCACAGGCGGAACCTTGAATCAGACAGGCGCACTGGTGATTAATGCCGTCGTGGTGGGCGAAGGTACTGTCTTACACCAGATCATCGAAATGGTGGCCAATGCCCAACGCAGCCGCGCGCCGATTCAGAAACTGGTCGACGTTGTGTCCCAGAACTTCGTGCCCGCAGTCATCGTATGTGCGATACTCGCTTTTATTGGTTGGGTATGGTGGGGCCCGGAACCGCGCCTCGCCCATGCAATCGTGGCGGCCGTCTCGGTACTCATTGTCGCATGCCCCTGCGCATTGGGGCTCGCTACGCCGATGTCAGTCATGGTCGGCGTCGGTCGCGGAGCTCGCGAAGGGGTGCTCATTCGAAACGCGGAAGTCCTGGAGTTGATGGAACAGATCGAACTGATCGTCGTCGACAAAACGGGCACACTCACCAAAGGAAATCCGGAAGTGACGCACGTCGAGGTTCTGGGTTCGCTCCCTGAAGAAGAAGTTCTGCGTCACGTACTGGCGCTCGAAAGCCAGAGCGAGCACCCTCTCTCCCGCTCCATCATTCGATACGGTGAGCAACAGGGCGTTCCCACATCGGAACCCGATCACTTTGACAGTATCACCGGCGGCGGTGTGCGGGGACAAAATCAAGGACGGGACATTCTCGTCGGCAACCTGAAATTGATGGAGCGGGAAGAAATCGCCGTCAGTGACGATGTCCAATCGAAAGTCATCTCACTGCAGCAGCAGGGAAGCACCGTGATGTTCGTCGCCATTGATCAACAACTCGCGGCCCTCATCGCGGTTGCCGATCCAATCAAGGAGAGTACTGGCGACGCGCTCAAGGCCCTGCATTCGCTCGGACTAAAAGTCGTGATGCTCACCGGCGACGCGGAAGCAACAGCGAAGGCGGTTTCACAGCAACTGGGGATTGATGAGTTTCACGCCAATGTCTCCCCCGAAGAGAAGCACAACTTCGTCAAGCAACGAATGGGGGAGGGTGTGAAGGTGGCGATGGCGGGGGATGGAATCAACGATGCCCCCGCCCTGGCCGAAGCGAGCGTCGGCATCGCGATGGGAACGGGAACCGGCGTGGCAATCGAGTCGGCCGGCATTACTCTGGTCGGCGGAGACCTTCGCGGCGTCGCCGCGGCCGTCCTGCTCAGTCGCAAAACGATGCGCAACATCCGGCAGAACCTGTTTTTCGCGTTCATCTACAACGCCCTCGGCATCCCCATCGCGGCCGGACTGCTCTACCCCTTCCTCGGAATCGTCCTCAGCCCTATGATCGCCGCCGCCGCCATGAGCTTCAGCAGCGTCTCCGTCATCACCAATGCCCTTCGATTACGCTTGGTCGATTTAAGGAAATGAACGGGGGACAGCATTCTGGCGACGATCACATTGGGCCCGAGGTGGCGCGCCCTCATCGTGTATGTTTTGTCCGATTTCGCAAGGAGCTAACGCATTGAGTGTCGTGACGAGCGTCACTGCTGAGTCGTTTGGGAGTACATTTAAGAACCTTCAAGTGAAGTCGGGGAGACCCGTCAGAAAGTGTTGAGAGTGCTCTTGGAAACAGGAAGCGCTACTCTAATATCCCAAATCTTTCAGCGTCTCTTCCCAATAGGGAAACTTATCGCACAACTCACTCAACCAGTCATCAATAGAATGCGGATGAACCAAGGCAATCGTATTCGCAATGGCCCACTTTAGAGACTCATCTTAGGTCGAGTCAAAACAGCGAGCGAGCGGCCGTCCGTCGAATGGGTGCTTCGCCGAGCCCCTAAAGTGCGTACGATACTTTCCAGCACTCGAGGTTCGGAAAGATCGGAAACGGCGGATAACAGAACCATGACTGGAGGCTCGGGTAATGGAGAATGATTTTGAACGATGCCCCAGAGCGTGTCCCCTTCATAGCCCAACTCACGAAGTTGCACCAGGTAGGGTTCCAAAAGCTTATCAAACACTTTCCACAGCCGTTCCCGTTTTCGATCTTCTTCGCGCTCTCTCCTCTGGAACTCAGGATCTGCTTGAAGTTTCGCCACTAACTCAGCTGCAGTGATGGGACGTTTGCTGGTCATGCGAGGAATTCTAAGCGGCTCATTTCCGCGGCAATATAGGTGCCTGACGAATACTACTGAAAAAGACTTCTCGTCAGTTGTCGTTAATTCAATTCCCCAGGAAAACTTGTTGTTTGGTCGGACCTGACGGGGAAATCATTTCGACTCCGTTGCCTTCGAGTGCTTCAGCGCCCTTCGTGTATCGAAAAGACCGATAAAACCTTTTGTCGCCGGATTGCCGGTTTACGATGGTGATTCCCGCTTTCGTCATCTTCTTGAGTCGATCGGCAACTTTTCTCCAGACTTCCAACGCGGCCGGATTGTCGGTTCGACATGACAATGTTGATTCCTCCAATCCATTTTTTGTCCGGCGACCGATCTGAAGACCGAGCTGGTCCGGGTTCTTGTCGATGAACTCAATATTTCCCTTAACCGGAAGGAGTGGCGGATCGAGTGTGAACGCGATTTCAAAAGAGACCGGATGATTTGCGGAAAGACGCTGGCAGTGTATCTGCATTAACGGTGTGAACCGTGAAAGGAGGGAATCTCATTTCAACAGTATGCAGATCGAATTCGGAAACAATCCCTACTGAAAAGGCCTCGAGTTCTTCAGGCAATGCATATACTTGGATAATAAGGCTTGGCATTGTTTTCCCTGATTTTAAACGACGAAATCATCAATCTCCAAATCGGTACGATCTTTAAGATCATCGAGAGCATCCTGCTCGCGAGACACTGTACCTCCATCTTACTTTTCGTTCTTTTCGAATCGTAAAAATACGATCGTCTCGAAAGCAAAGCCGCTTCTTTCATGAGCGGTGTTTCCGTCGGGCCTCGTTGCGCCCTTCCCTTGTTCCTCATGTATATTGATCAACATCAATATCCAATGAGCGGATGCGGTTGCGGAGAGTGACGCGGGAGATTCCGAGGATGGCGCTGGCCTGAACCTGGTTGCCTCGGGTCTGTTCCAGGACGCGCTGGAGGAGATGGCGTTCGGCGCAGGCGATCGTTTCGGCATAGAGTTTTGTGGAGCCTGCGGTAAGTCGCTGAGAGATAAAGTCGTCCAGGTCACTGTCTAGCGGGGACTCGGTTTCCGAGGAAATGCCGCCAAGCAGGGGAGGCAGGAATTCCGGCAACAGGATGTTGCCACGCGCTTTCAGTAGTGACTGTTTAATCACGCTTTCCAGTTCGCGGACGTTCCCGGGCCAGGCATATTGCTGCAGACAGGCGAGTGCTTCGGGCGAAACCTGCGTCACCTTACGAGCGAACTCCGGGCTGTAGCGCTGCAGAAAATATTCCGCGAGTAACTTGAGGTCCTCGCCCCGCTCTCGCAGGGGAGGGAGATGAATCGTGACGACGCTCAACCGGTAGTACAGATCTTTTCGGAAGCGGCCTTCTTCCACGAGTTGCTGAAGGTCATGGTTGGTGGCGGCAATCACGCGGACATCCGCTTTGATCATGCCCGTACCGCCAACGCGTTCAAACGTCCCATCCTGCAGAACTCGCAGCAATTTCGCCTGTGTCATCGGGGACATGTCACCAACTTCATCGAGAAACAACGTGCCGCCGTCGGCCTGCTCGAACTTGCCGATCCGC
>PABD01000140.1 GCA_002702685.1 Planctomyces sp. | reverse complement strand
CGAGAAACAATACATCTTTTCGTTCAACGTCCCGAAAGTGCTCCGCTACCGAGAGGGCTGCCAAACCCACGAGAAACCGCGCTCCCGGGGGCTCTTTCATCTGTCCGAAAACCATGACGGATCGATTCATGAAGTCTCGTTCCTGGAGTTCCTGCCACAACTCCAGTCCTTCTCGCGAACGCTCCCCAATCCCGGCGAAGACGACGACCCCATCCAGCCCGGCCACCGCATTGTGGATGAACTCGGTCAGGACCACCGTCTTACCTACGCCCGCGCCTCCGAAGACGGCAACGCGGCCACCATGCGTAAAGGGAGCGAACAGATCAATGACTTTGATACCAGTCGGATAGAGACTACCTGTACCCCGGCAGACCGAAGGGGGCGGTGGCGGACGGTGGAATGGAAAGGATTGTTCAGTCGAGATGCAAGGACCACCATCGAGAGGCCGACCGTTGAGATCGATGACGCGTCCGACGAGTTCGGGGCCAACAGGTATCTGGAACGGCAATCCCTGACTCGTTACAACCGTTCCCCGCTTTAATCCTCGAGTGCTTCCCGTGGCAATCGCCCGTACCGTAGAACCACCGAGATGCGAATGCACGATGGCTGTCAGCGTATCGTTTTCCGACAGTTTAATGTCGACGGCCGCATCGATCGGGGGGACATTGCCGGCAAAGACCACATCGAGCACCGTTCCCTGTATCGCCGTTATCCGGCCCTGGAGAGAATGTGACGCGGTGAGAGAGGAAAGGCTCATCGAATTCGAAATCCTTCGTTTTTGTTCGCCTGTCATCAGCAGCCTTCTGTGTCCGAACTATCGCCGAAGACTGTTTTGACAACATTCAGTATGGCACTGCCGCAGACAAAAATGCAATCAGAAACCAATATCCGGACTTACCGAAGTTAGCCTGGCTGTGTCATGGAACGGGAATTGGTTATGATTGAAATCAGAGAGTTGGCAATAATGAATCTCCGCCGGGTTGTCAGAAGAGGTGAGTGTTCGGAATGGCAAGATGGATTGGAATACTGGCGATAATCGGCGTCATTCTCATCGGCGTTCTTGTATACAGTCAGCAACAGACGCCGCCGCTGAAAGTATCGGGGTACATCGAGGCCGATGAAATACGAGTTGGTTCCCGTGTGGGTGGCCGCGTTAAACAGGTCACCGCTGTCGAAGGGGCCGAAGTACAGAAGGGTGATTTGCTGGTTGAACTTGAACCCTTCGACCTGTTGGAACGCCGAGCGGAGGCCGAGGCATCACTCGCCCGGCAACAGGCGACTCTCGCACTCATACGCGCGGGTTTTCGCGAAGAAGAAGTTATCCAGGCGGACGCCCACCGCGAGCAGCTGGCCGCCAAACTGCTGGAACTGAAAAATGGTCCTCGCCAGCAGGATATCAAAGCCGCCGACGCACGCGTCACTCTGGCAAACGCGGAACTCCAGCTGGCCAGACAGAAACATGAGCGGATGCGGACTTTGTATAATCGGGAAGCGATCAGTTCGGAAGAAATAGATGAATCAGACACCGCGCTGCAGATCGCCATGGCGAACCTCGCCGTCAGAAATGAAGAGCTGGCATTGCTGAAAGAGGGCACGCGGGCTGAGGAGATCGCTCAGGCGGAAGCCCAACTTAAAGAAGCGGAAGCGTCGTGGAAGTTAAAAGTCAATGGGTATCGTAAAGAGGAAATTCAAGAGGCGGAGGCGGCTGTCGCAACGGCTCAGGCGGCCCTGGATGTGGTCGACGTCCAACTCAACGAATTGAAAATCGAGGCGCCCATTCAGGGAACAGTAGAAGCGGTTGATCTTCAACCCGGTGATCTGGTAGGCACGAATGCCCCGGTCATTTCGCTGCTCGACCATTCCCACAAATGGGTGCGCGCCTTCGTACCGGAAAATCGGTTGGCGGTGGGTGTTGGAGACGAAGTCATGCTGAGGGTCGATGCCTTTCCGAACGAAAAATTCATAGGGCGAGTCAGTTATGTCTCCCGACAGGCTGAGTTTACTCCACGGAATGTGCAAACCTCGGAAGAAAGAGCCAAACAGGTCTTTCGTATAAAAGTAGAACTCCCCCAAGAGGCTCAGCGACTTCGACCGGGAATGGCTGCAGATGTCTGGCTGGAAGATCGGGAGTGACTACTTATGTCTGAAGTCGTCATTGACGTCCAGCATCTGAGCCGTACATTCGGAAACCTGAAAGCGGTGGATGATGTCAGCTTTCAAGTTGAGGCTGGAGCAATCTTTGGCTTGCTGGGACCGAATGGAAGTGGCAAGTCGACTATCATCCGCATGTTGTGTGGCGTGCTTCCTCCCACAGAGGGTTCCGCCTCGGTGCTCGGCTACGATGTCGCGGCGAATGCCGAACTCGTCAAACGGCGCATCGGCTACATGTCGCAGCAGTTCAGCCTGTATGCGGACTTAAGTGTGTCCGAGAACATCGACTTTTACGGTCGCATCTATGGGCTTTCCGAACGACGGCTCCAGGAACGACGACGGGCCGTTCTGGAACTGACGTCGCTTGGCAATCGGACCGATCAACTGGCCGGAACATTGTCCGGTGGCTGGAAACAGCGACTGGCGCTGGCCTGTGCGCTGATACATGAACCCGATGTGCTGTACCTCGACGAGCCCACCGCCGGCATCGACCCTGTCGCGCGGCGGGAACTTTGGGACTTGTTGTTCGATCTCGCCGCCGAGGGGGTGACTTTACTGGTCACCACTCACTACATGGACGAGGCCGAACGCTGCAGCAGAGTGGCTTATCTGGTGAATTCTCGTTTGCTCGTTTGCGGCCGACCCGACGAACTGAAGAGGTTGCCGGAAGTCACGCCAACCGGCGCGCGGCGTTGGGAACTGACATCGCCCCACCTGACCGAAGTGTTGAGGCAGGCCAGCCACAGTGACGCCATTCTCGATTCCACCCTCTTCGGACAGCGCGTGCACCTCCTGGCGAAAGCAGAACTGTCGTCGCCGGATATTAGATCACTTTTCCATGATGTTGGTGAAATTGAGAACCTGCACGAAGCGTTGCCCACCCTGGAAGACGTTTTTGTGACCTTGAGTCGAGCAGAGGAAAGCCGCGCCAACAAAAACATGTCTGACGAGCAACAGGCCGAGCAAGCGACCGTACTTGAGAAGACGGATGATGCAGCACGCTTCTTTGAGAAGGATGAAGCTGATCAGAAAACGGAAACTACTGAACGAAGTTCTGCGGATTTCGAAAATAACAGCCAACCTTCACCGTCAACGAACCGGCAGCATTCACGCCCCACCTGGAACGGCTTGGCGGCTATCCTGGTGAAGGAGTTCGCGCATATTCGACGCGAACCCACGACGCTCTTTTTCCTGTTTGTGGTTCCCGTGCTGCAGACGATCATTTTCGGTTATGCGATCGATACACAAATCGAGCAGATCCCCACAATCGTTTACGATCTGGACGGTCGAAGCGCGGGCCGCGAACTGACGTCTGCGTTTGGAAATACCCAGACCTTCCACTTGATCGACCGTGTTTACGATGAAGAAGAGTTCCGGCGGGCACTCACCTCCGGGCGCGCGAAAGTCGGTATTGGCATCCCACCTGACTACAGCGAACGTCTGCTCCGCGGTGAGCAGGTGGCCGTTCAGGTGCTCGTGGATGGGAGCGATTCCCAGATTGCGACGACCGCACTCAATGCGGCAAGCCTGCTGGGAACCAACATCTCAATCGAGATGGCGCGAGCCAAAGGCGAATCGTTACCGACGGTTCCCGCGATGAATGAGACCGGCAAGCCATCCCTGCCGATCGAGATGCGGCCTAGACTGCTTTACAACCCGGACCTCGAAAGCTCCCATTTTTTCGTGCCGGGTCTGGTGGGCATTATTCTGCAACTGGTCACGCTGTTTCTGACATCGTTTGCCATCGTGCGGGAACGGGAACGTGGCACGCTGGAGCAACTCTTTGTGACCCCTGTCGGGAAAGCCGGGTTGCTCCTCGGCAAGCTGGCTCCCTATGCGGCACTCGGGTTTATCGAAACATTGATTGTGATGGTGATGATGGTCTACCTGTTCGGTGTTCCCATCAGCGGTCAGCTTTCGCTGTTGCTGCTGCTTTCGCTGTTATTTCTGGTTTGTGCCCTCGGGCTAGGCATCCTGGTTTCGACACTCGCAAAAACGCAGCTGCAGGCGATTCAGTTCGCGTTCGTCATCATGCTTCCTTCAGTTCTATTATCCGGATTCATGTTTCCCCGCAGCCAGATGCCCACTCCCATCTATCTGGCGACTTTTGGAATTCCAGTCACCTATTACATTGAAATTCTCCGCGGAATCGTACTCCGCGGCGCTGATCTGATGGACTTGTACCCCGAAGTCCTGGGACTGCTCGCCTGCTGCGCCGCGATCTTTGGCTGGAGCCTCAGCCGCTTTCAGAAGCAACTCAGCTGAACCACTCTGACCGCGTGGGAGTTTGGGAAATGTCAGCGGTCGATCAAGCGCCCGATTCTGCCGCTTTCAGCTCTCGCTCTTGGCGACTGATTCCGCGTATGCGCCGTACGCGAAGAAGTGAATCGGCCCACACCGCGGCACTTGTTGACTGCCTGTTGGCGCCGAGGCCTGCAAAAATTCGCAAGGAACGTGCAACATATTGCATGCCATGTGCAATTCTAACTCCTTATGCTTCTCCCAGTTAAGGATTGTCAGGGCAAATTCAAGCGGGCGTGTAAGTTTCTTGGAATCGATAGAATCAGCGTGACGATGACAATCTGCAGGACCGGGCCTGCCGCCGTCCCCAAACGTGTCAACGCGAAAATCCAACGAGATCGGCACCGAGAGATTCACGGATCACAGTTCGGTTACAAATGGGAGCATAATGGCAGTTCGGTGTGTGTTGCGCCTGTATGAGAGGCGTCAGTCGTCGATTGACTCTTTATGTGCATCAAACAGTTCGATTTGCTCTCGCTAATATCAATGCGGTGGGTAGTGAGGATGACGAACTTCATGTGTGATGCAACTGAATTATTGCGACGTGCGTATCCAGTTAGAACGCGCTTCGAAACGAATCGCAATTGATTGTAGAACACCAGTAGTGGAAAGACGCCCATGGGAAGGGAATCCCGCTTTTGGCGCATGAGTTGCTCAACCAGGTCGGTGAAAAACGACACTGAAGATCCGTCCGGTCATCGCGTTCGTCTCTCGTTGAAGAGACTGGTCGAACGGTCTTACTGATTCAAACCGGCAATGTTTAAATGGAAGAGCAATCAATTACTGACATGAAAGAAATCACCCCAAGTCTCCTGATCGTATTGATGATTTGTGTTGTCTTACCCGGCTGTCATAAGGCCGAAGGTCAGCACATCGAAGAACACCATCATCTGATTCGCCTCACCAGTCCCGTAGTGCAGGATGTCATTCGCACTCAACAGTATGTCTGCCAGATTCATTCCCGGCGCCACATCGAAGTGTGCGCGCTCGAAGGTGGTTATCTGCAGGAAATTCATGTCAAGGAAGGCCAGACTGTGAAAGAGGATGAATTGATGTTCAAAATTCAGCCCGTTCTCCTTCAGGCGAAACTCGATTCCGAACTGGCCGAGGCCAAGCTGGCGCAACTGAAAGTGAACAATACGCAACGTCTCGTAGAACAGAATGTCGTCTCTGATAAGGAACTCGCTCTGGCGGAGGCCGAACGAGACAAAGCTCGCGCAAAGGCGGAACTCGCCAAGGCTGAGCTGAACTTCACCAATATCAAGGCGCCCTTCGCTGGAATTGTTGATCGTCAACATCATCAGCAGGGAAGTTTGATCGAAGAAGGGGACGTGCTGACGACTCTTTCAGACAACCAGGTGATGTGGGTCTATTTCAATGTGCCGGAAGCTCGGTATCTCGAATACAGCGAAGATCTCGACAAGGACGAACTCCGAATTGAACTTGTGCTGGCGAACGGCAATACGTTCCCGCAACCCGGGGAGATCGGAGCCATTGAAGCCGACTTTAATAACGAGACCGGGAATATCGCTTTCCGTGCAGACTTTGAAAATCCCAAGGGGCCGTATCGTAAAAAAACTCAGCCGAACTGCAAAGCCTACAAAATAAGGCATCTGTGAGACACCGACCGTGTCGATTCTCAGACGACCTGGCAACGACACTCGCCGCTACAATCGTCGCAACCAGCATTTCCGGCAGTCGAGACTGACAGCGATCTCCGATTCGCAAGTGCTACGGAACAGAGAATGGGTATAGTTCCAGAGTGCCCCCCCCTCCCCCACTTCGGAACCGTTCCCATGAGTTTTCTGATGCAACCCTGGTATCTGCTTGTCCTATCCCTGGCCAGCTGGCTGAATCGCGAACAACAGCAGGCGATCGAGTATCTGCAAACCGAGAATCGGGTCCTCCGGGAGAAGCTTGGAACGAAACGGATTTTGCTCAGTGATGATCAACGCCGCCGCCTGGCGGTCAAAGGAAAGCAGCTTGGACGGAAGATGCTGAGTGAACTCGGTGCGATCTTCACTCCCGATACAATTCTCCGGTGGCATCGAGAACTCATTGCCCGGAAATGGGACTATTCGTCAATGGAACAACGCGTCGGTCGACCGCGCATCCGACAGGAGATCATCGAATACATCCTAAAGTTTGCAAAAGAGAACCCGACGTGGGGAGCTGATCGAATCCAGGGGGCTCTTGAGAACATAGGATTTCACATCACCGACACGACTGTCAGGAATGTCTTGAAGGCGAATGGGATAGAACCTGCACCCAACCGCCCTGCCTCAATGTCCTGGCAGACATTTCTGAAAGCTCACTGGGAAGCGATCTTCGCCGTTGACTTCACGACGGTGGAAGCCTGGACGAAAACGGGGCTGACCACGTTCTACGTTATGGTGGTGATGGAATTGAAATCACGACGCATAGAGATCGCAGGCATTACTACCAACCCGAATGGAGACTGGGTGAAACAAGTCACCCGGAACCTGACTGGTAGTGACGGTTTCCTGGAGGGCGCGACGCATTTGATTCTTGATCGCGATACGTGTTTCCAACCACTACAAGGTTTTCTGAACGATCAGACTCAGATTGAACCGGTGCTGCTTCCGCCGAAGAGTCCCAACATGAATGCGTATCTGGAACGCTTCATGAGAAGCCTGAAGTCTGAGTGCCTGAGCAAGATGATCTTCTTCGGGCAGCACTCTCTCGAACGAGCACTGAAGGAATACGTCGCTCACTACCATGCTGAGCGGAATCATCAGGGTCTCGACAATCAGATGATTGAACCTGGCGCTGAGATCGGAAGAGTCGCGGGTAAGATCGGATGCCGCGAACGTCTCGGCGGCCTGCTCAAGTATTACTACCGTGATGCCGCGTAGCACCGAATCGCTCGCAGACCGCAATTCTAATGCGTCATTCTCCGCTACTGGTGCGCTCACGATGTCCTTTTCGAGGTAAATCGGACGCCATCCGTCAGGCGTAGAACCACATCTCGTTCGAAATCTGGCGTGTGTCAGCAACTCAACTGCTTGGAATCACTGGTTTTTGACGTCGGCTGAATATTTTTACGATACGGGGACGCGATCTTCGCCGTAGATTTCACAACGGTGGAAATCTGGACGAAGTCCGGGCTGACCACCTTCTACATCATGGTGGTAATGGAACTGAAATCACGACGCGTTGAGACCGCAGGCATCACGACGAACCCGAATACGCTATGGGTGACTCAAGTCGCACGGGACTTAACCGGGAGTGATGGCTTCCTGGAAAACGCCACTCATCTTATTCTTGATCGCGATACGTGTTTCCAACCACTGCGATCTTTTCTGGAAGAACAGACCTCCATCGAACCGATGCTACTTCCGCCAAAGAGTCCCAACATGAATGCGTATCTCGAACGCTTCATGAGAAGCCTGAAGTCTGAGTGCCTGAACAAGATGATCTTCTTCGGCCAACATTCTCTCGAAAGAACATTGCGGGAATACGTTGCTCACTACCATGCTGAACGAAACCATCAGGGACTGGAAAACCAGTTGATTGAACCTGGCGAAGAAGTCGGACGTGTCGTTGGTACAATCGAATGCCGCGAACGTCTCGGTGGACTGCTCAAGTATTACTACCGTGATGCCGCGTAGTACTGAATCGAACGAAGACCGCTTTTCTAATGCGCCATACTCCGCTACCGATGCGTCCGAAATGTCCTTTTTGAGTTAAATCGGGCACAATCTGTCAGTTGTGAAACCGGATTTCGTTCGAAAACCGCCGCTTGCCAGTACCACAACCACTTGGAATTACCCGTTTTTGACTTCGGCTGAATATTTTTACGACACGGGCTTGAAATCTCTGGATTTTGAGGTCGGCTGCATATCTTTACGAAACGCGAACGTCAATCGAGCAGTTTCTTGACGTCATCAATCCAAGTAAAGTCGAGCGACCAGAATTTATCATGGATTGGATGATTGTTAGGTAGGCTAAAAACAAATTGCGTATATTGTCTAAGTGTGGACAGATGCGATTCGTACGCAGGATTGTCATGCACTTGTGAAAAATCCCCTCGCAACATGTTATCACAATATGTACTCAGAAGTGCCTGTGTATTGTTTACGCTAAATATGATAAGTTCTGTAGGATCTTCAGGACGTTCGTTCTCCTTGGGATAATGGTGCGACGGCGCCAAAAAAGTCATAATATTCAACAAAGGATAGGTTTTTGAGTGGGCGATATCGGTGAGCGAAATCGAAGGTGTACTGTCGCCAGGCCCCATATCGAAGTTTATGGTGGTTCTACCATTCGTATACACAACACGTCGACTTGAGAATGAGCTTAAGGTAAAACTGTATTTGTTTAAAAAGCTAGTTAACTGAGATTCAATAATATTTTGCAATGTAACGTTTGTCATGCTCACCACCAATTAAGAAAAGAACTCGTTTCACTCGGCTTGAAGAATCGACTCGTGACAGGATCATACTCAAAACCTTTTTCTTTTAAATATTTTACCTCCTCTCCAAATGCAGTTCTTCTGCCATTCGTATTAATCAGGTTAGCGTAATCTAAGGGATCGCTCGCAACAAATATGTCATCTCCTCGCTCAATTGCGCCATCAAGCCAAGGTTTGTTATAATCTTCCCAGAAATTATCGCGATTTGCGTTGTATACTTCGTCGCTCATGTTCAGCATGTTGAACTCTTCTTGCCCCACGGCGTTTCTGGCCTGTTCCGCGGTGGTCCATTCAGGCGGGTTCAGTTCCCTTTTGATGTGTTGCATGTCCGAATCAAATCTACCAATAATCGTAGTTGTTTTACCCGGCGTCGAGAACAGCCTTCTTCCACTTGTAGGATTCCACTTTATCCATTTTATTTTTGGTCCAGCCAGATTTGCGCCAAACCATGCTCTGATTTTCTTACCATAGCCGGAAAATTTAATTGTTGCAGAACCCGCCAACATCGAGCCTGCCTCTACCGTTCCAGAAATCGGACGTCCAGAATTGAAATGATTGATCACGCTGGCTAGACCTGCCCCCACGCCAGTAAACGAGAGAGACAAACCGAACGCTGCAAGAGTGGACTGGGTCCCCGGTCCCAATACGGCCCAAACAGCAGGACCTCCCAATATTGCGAGCGCTACTATCCCGCCAGCGATGGCTCCGCCGACAGCCCCGTCTTTTGCTGCTTCGAGGATCTCATCTCCGGTCTTGCCATCCTCCCAAGCCTGGAGGGCGTTGAGTGCGGCCCCTCCCATGATCGAGAATAGCTCTGCACTAATTGCTGACACTACTTGTTTGCCCGTAATACTAAACAACCCACTCGGATCAATAGCATTCACCGGATCTGCGTGCGTATAGAGATACTTGTGCAAGCTCTGGGGGTCTCTTAGATTGCCAAAGAACGGATCCAACCGGTTGAAACGGCCGGTGATCGCGTCGTAGTACCGGGCGCGGAGATATTGCTGCTGGATGCGGGGGTCGAACTGTTCGCCGCTGTAGAGGAAGCGGGTCGCGGCCTGGGCTTCACTGAAACCGATCGCGATACCGTAGGCGTCGTACGTGAAGATCTGCGGAATGCTGTTGACGACGGTGACGGCGGCCAGCATGTCGGTCAGCATCCGCATGGAACCGTGCCCGTCGTACAGCATGAAGCTGTTCAGCCCCGTGGGGTGGCTTACATCGTATTTCACCTGCTGCAGGATGTCGAGACCGAGCGTGTAAATCAAACGCTCGACTTCGGCCTGGCTGTTGAGATTGTCGACCGTGACTTCCTCGATGACCTGCGAGTAACCCGTGTGGTTCATCGGGTCGTTGAGGTACGTCGTCGTTTCGTCGACTTCGAGAATTCCGTCGTTCCCTTCATCGATGGTGTGATGCGCCGAGACGCGGATGCCCTTATCGTCGTACTCATACGACGTCACTTCCCGTTTGCTGATCGAGCCGCTGGTGTACGTGTCGATCGTCGCCGCTTCGAGTCGGCCGTGCAGGTTGTAATCGAACGTCGTGTCCGAAATCACAGTGGTTGAATACGTCGCGATGACCTGTTTGCCGGTCTGGAGTGTGCCGGTGTACGTGTAGGTCGTCGTCGTGTCATCTGTCTGGCCGTTGCTGCCATCGTCGACGAGATCAACGACTTTCGTTTCCGTCAACAACTGATCGGCGGTGTTGTAAGTGTACGTATAGGTCTCGTCGATGTCGGAGTCGAGATGTTGATCGACCGTTTTCTCTAACCGGTTGCCGACCAGGTCATAGGTGTAGTTCGCTTCGAAGTCGAGCGCATTGTCGTGGCTATCGAATACTTCGGTCACCAAACGGCCCAGGTCGTCGTAGATCCAGCCGAATGTGTCCACGAGCGGGGCGCCATTGTCCCAGCGAGTCTCGGTCACTCCGGTGCGGCGACCGTCGGCGCGGACGGTGTAGTCGTACTCGGCGAGCTTATCGTTGTCGGCGAGGTTCTCCGGCGTGCCGTCCGGTTCAAAGTGCGTCAGCACATCCAGCCGGTACAGATCATCGTACTCGTACGTCGTGATGACGCCGTTTGCCAGATCCGTGCGGATCAGGTTCCCCACCGCGTCGTAGGTGTACGTCGTCACTTCCGGTGTGGAGAGGACGGAGTCATTCCGTTCATGGACTTCGACCGTCTTCAGGTGACCGAGGGAGTCGTACGTGTAGCGGAAGTCGTTCTCGACATCGAGCGGATCGCCCGTCGTGACGCGGGTTCGGTTGCCGGTGAGGTCGTCGTACTCGTAATTGATGATGCCTTCGGGGGACTCGATCTGCGTGATCCGCCCATCGTCATTGTACTCGTAATAGGTCGTACCCCGGTCGTCCGTCATACTCGTTTTGCGGTATTGGTCATCGTAGGTATAGCTGACCGTCTCCTCCGGAGTTGCTCCGGGGGACGGGGTTGAAGAATAATACTGCAACTCATCGAGCAGACCTTCATCCGTGAAGAGCGAATCGACAACATTCCCTTCAAAGTCCTCGTGCCGCCAGTTTCGCCCTTCGTCGTCATACCAGGACTCTTCCGTACCCGAAACCGGGAGCGTGCGGGTCAGCTGCTGGTTGTCCACGCTGAACGTGAAGTCGGTTTCCCGACCGAGTGGGTCGGTGATCTTCGTCATGTTGCCGTAGACATCGTAGTCGTATTCGTAAACCGGAGCGGTGAGCGTGTCCCCGTTCTGGGTATCGGCGACTTGCGGTAGCGTGACCGAGCTGAGCCGCCCTTCACTGTCGTACGTGAACGTGCGGGTCAGACCAAGGGCGTTCGTCTCGGTCAGCACATTCCCGTGCACATCGTATGTGGTGTAGTACGTGAGATCGTCCGTTTCGAGGTTGATGGCATCATCAATGACACCCACGACCTGCGTGTAGCTGACCTGCCGACCGTACGCGTCGTAGCGGTAGAGCGTTTCGTTTCCGTGGGCGTCACGAACGAGCGACCGCTGGCCGTAGTTGTTGTACTCGTATTCGGTGCGATTCGTGACTCCGTCCGCGGTCACCTCCATCGCGATCTGCCGACCGAGGTTGTCGTATTCATACGCGGTCACGACACCCGTGTACGATGTGCGGGAGGTCACTCGCCCGTAATCGTCGTAGGTAGTCGTTGACTCGGCGTTCGTGTGGTGGATCGTTTTGATCTGGCGGCCATAGCTGTCGTAGACGTAGTGCGTGTCGCGCCCGTACGGATCGGTTACTTTCGTCTGGCGACCGTAGCTGTCGTACTCGTACGTCGTGGTAAGCGTGGTGGCCCCCATGACCCGCTCGACTTCGATCTGCTGACCGAAGTCGTCGTACGTGTAGCTCGTGACATTGCCGTTGCTGTCGGTCGAGCTGAGCAGGTAACCGGAGATGTCGTCGTAGACACTGGTGTAAGTATCCTCGACCGTTCCGTTGGTGGTGACGGCTGATTCATAGATGCCGGTCGTACCGACTTCCGTCACCGTGATCACCATGCCGGTGATCTGCTTCGTGGTCGTGGCCCGACCGAGTTCGTCGTAGACATATTCGGTGCCACGGGCGGTTTCTTCGGGCCGATGGGCGGAAGTGGAAAAGACTTCGCGGCCCTTGACGTCGTAGACCGACTCCGAAGTGGTGCCGTCATCGTAGATCGTCTGCAAGACGAGGCCGCGGTCATCGTAGCGGTAGGTCATCGTGCGACCGTATTCATCCGTTTCGCTGACGACCTGGCCGATGTCGTTGTAGACCGTGCTGGTGGTGTTGCTGAGAGCGTCGGTTGTGCCGGTGACCCTGCCGTTATCATCGTAGTCGGTGCTCGACTCGAGGTTGACTGTCTCTTCGGAGTCCTCCGGGTTGGTCCACGTACCGCCGGTGTCGGTCTGGCGCCCGTACGCGTCATAGTCAAACGTGGTTACATTCCCCAGCGGGTCGGTGGCGGAAGTGAGTTCACCATAGGCGTTGTACCCAAAAATGGCGAGGCGAAAGCTGTTACCCAACTGGGTCACATTTCCCTGCCCATCGTACTTCATCGTTGTAAACTTCCCGAATGGATCCACTACCACCTGCAAATTCCCCGTCTGGAACTCTTCGCTCGCCGTTTTCTGCTGGTAGTTGTATTTCACCGTGTTTCCCAGGGCGTCGATTTGCATGATGACGCGGCCGAAGCGGTTCAAGTGCCGCCGGGTCTGGTTGCCGCGGGGGTCGGTGATGGTGATGACCATGCCGGTCTTCGTTTCCGCGAGTTCGGGAATATTCGGGGGGTCGAACATGAACTCGGGGTCGTGCCAGTGGCTGTAGGTCGTGACGAGGTCGGGCGGGTCCTGAGTCGGTGTGCCGCTGATTCCGTCGAGGCCGCCAATCATCTTCGTCTCTTTCACGAGGAGGTTGATTCCCTCGTAAGTCACGAGCACATCGGTATCGAGCTGGGTGTGTTTCCACAACTGGTCGGAGTATTCCCAGAGCATCATACCCCCGAGCGGGTCGACTTCGGCGAGTTTGTTCCCCCGGTCGTCAAAGTACGTCGTCCATACGGCGCCGAGTTGATCGGTGAGGATCTCTTTCCGCGTCGCCGTGGGGAGTTGTTCCTGTTCGATCGAACTGAACAGGTTCCGGTTGAGGTACGCGACCTCGACACTGTTGTCGTCCGCATCGAGCACCTCCGTCAGCACGCCGTTTGAGTCGTAGATGTTCTCGACCGCCTTCACGCCGTTCGGCGAGATGATCTCCTTGAGGTAGTGTTCGGGGATGCCGGGAGAGTCGTGATAGATGAACTGGGTGACGGCCTCCTCGCGGTCCTTGACCGAGATCAGGTTGCCGTCCTGGTCGTAGGAGTAGAAGATTTTCTTTCCGGCGGGGTCGACGATCTCCGTGATGAACCCCTGCTGATTGCGGACGAACTGGATCGAGCGACCGGCGGAGTGGAAGATGCCGTAGTCGGTGATAGTGATCGTGTTCCCGTGGGTATCGCGGATTTCCGTCAGCTTACCGGTGGTGGCGTTGAAGGTGTACTGCGTTTGATCCCGCAGCATCAGCGTCAGGCTGTTGCCGAACTCAGGCCGTTTGGGATTGTAGATGTTGCCCGTTTCGAGGCTCATGTACTGCGTGCTGAAGCCCGTATTCACCTTGCGGAAGGGCCCGCCCATGCCGAGCAGCTCAATGCCGTCGAACAGATCGTGCGACTGAAAGGTCGGCAGCCAGTCCCCGGTGGGGACGCCCATGATGTAAGACGTCGCCGTCGGGGCGAAGGTGAAACTGTGGGTGGATCCATCCTGCAGGGTAACGGTGACTTCCGTGCCGTCGGTGAACGGCTGGTAGTTGTACGGATTGTCGATGCCGTAATCGATGTCGATGGAAGTGTTCGCCAGATCGAGCCCCCAGCCGTAACCGAAGTCGCCCGGTTCATTGGCCCGGAGGGTGTCGTAACTGCGAGTGACAGAGATCGGCAGGTTCGACATCGTCAGCTCAAGGTCCAGGAACGAGACGTTGAAGTTACCCGCCTTGTTGACACCGTTGTCGATGACGATCTGCTGTGTGTCGGTGGCCGTAAAGAGGCCGCCGTTAGTCACTGACAACTTGAGTGTATAGGTTCCGTTCGGAAGACGTGTGGGGTCGATTTCCGCCAGGATTCCATCGACGATCGTCACATCTGTCCCGCTCGCCAGTTCCCGGACGGTTCCCGAACCGCTCTCGATCAACGTCAGTCCCCAAGTGAGCTGTCCAGATTCATTCAACGGATTATCGTCGCTGTCGATCGTACCGATGATGTCAGTCAGCGATTCGATCATGTCACCGGCAATGGCATTCAGTGTAGCGGTTGGATATCCCGTGACGTTCGGGTCGCCAACAGTGATGCTTTCGGTGATGACCGTGGAGTTGCCGCTGAGATCGGTGACGGTGACGGTGATTTCGTGACCGTTCTGGATGTCGGTCGCGGTGAAGTAGTGCTCGCCGTTATCGTTGACGAGGACCGGCTGCCCGTCGATTTCGAGAACGATGTCATCAATCCCGCCATCATCCCACGCCGCGATGTGAATCAGCACCTGGTCATTCTCGAAAACCGTCTCAGGCGATATATGCAGATCGACTTCAGGATCGGTGATATCAGCGGTGACCGTGATGGTGAAGGAAATCGTGTCGGTCAATGAGGGAGTCGACTGTGTATCGTTAGGATCGGTAATGCGGACGGTGACGTTGTAAGGCGTACCGCTGACATCGGAGGGGGTCGTGACCCAGGTGATCTGTCCATACTGATCGATCACCATACCGCTGGGTGCGGTATCGAGTGACCATTCTACGGGATCTTCGTCGATATCAGTAAAGGACGCGAACCAGGAGTAAGTGCCGCCGGCGGTGACGCTAGCGTTCGGAATTGCGCTGAGATCCGGCGCGGTATTTCCCTGGACGAGAATCTGGTAAGCGTACACTTTTTCGTCGTCGTAGTTGGAATCCCCGTCCGAAGCACCGATTTTGACAAGTTTCAGCGTTCCGGGCGTTTCATTCGGCGTCCAAGAAATCACACCCGTGCTGGCGTTGATGGACATGCCGGCGGGAGGGTCGATCAGTCGATAATTTACCGTCGGCGAGCCGACCTCTTCCCAGTTGGTCTCCAGGTCGGCGGTATACGGAATTCCGTTCCAGGCTTCGCTGCCCGGCCCCCAACCGATGAATTTGGGTTTCACGATGGTACTCGTGCTGACAACGTCGAGGTCGAAGACCTGTTGCGTCCCCATGCCGAGTGCATCGGTGACCTGGATGGTTACGGTGTAGGTCCCCTGGGTCCCCGGCGTCCATTCGAACAGGCCGCTCGAATCGATACTCATTCCGGGCTCAGCACCGATCAGCGCGTAAGAGAGGGAACCTCCTTCGGGATCGTAAGCGGTGACCCGGTACTGGTAATCCTGGCTGACGATTGTTTCGACGTCCGGCAGCGACGTGATGACCGGCGGCGTATTGACGCCCCGTACCAGCAGTGTCCACGAGATTTCATCCCGTCCGCCGTACGGGTCGACGACGATCGCAGTGATCGTGTATTCCCCTTCGTCACCCGCTTCCGGAATCCAGTTGATGACGCCGGTTTCCGCATTGATCGTCATACCGGTCGGAGACGATGTCAGGGCCCAGCCGAGGAGATCGTTCTCGGCATCGGTCGCCTCGAGATCGACCGTATACAGGTCGTTCAGCAACACGAATGTCGGAACAGCGGAGGTCGTAATCACCGGTGCGGCATTCGGCATCTCCAGTGTCACGTCGAGATTCAGCACGGTCGAGTCAGTAGTGGCACCACGGGCATCGGTGACACGCACCTGATAGGTGTAAGGACTCAGCGGATCGTTAATGTCTCCCGTTTCCGTCTGCCAGGTGATCACGCCGGTGGCGGGGTCAATTTCCATACCGGTGGGACCGGACAACAGGGAGTAGGTGATTGCGTCGTCATCGGGATCGGTCGCGATGATCCGGCTGACGAACAACACCCCTCCCTGAACGACATCGCGCTGTGTCGACGCGCTGGTGATCACCGGCGCGTTATTGATAGCCGGGTCAAAGACCTGCAGGTCGAACTGCTGGTTGACCGTTTTGCCATCTTCGTCAGTCACCCGGATGTGAATCGGATACAGCCCCAGACCTCCCGGCGTAAACGTCAATTGCACGGTCGCTGCGCCATTCGCGTCCAGCGTGGCGGTCGCAGGGATACTGACACCGGCGTGAGTATTCACCAGCACGATGTCGAGAACATCCCCTGCTTCTCCATCGGGATCGAGCAGCGTGACATCGTACGTGTAGGTGTCATCGTAGATTTCGAGGACGGTATTGTAGATCGTCTCGAACGTGTCATCCGGAGTCGAGGTGATCTGGGGGATGCCGGATGTTTCGAGGACACGGATGGAGAACGACTGCAGCGTGACCCCGCCGAGATCGTCCCGTACCCGCAGAATCACCTGATGGTCGCCGAATTGATCCGCCGTCGGTCGCCAGAGGAGGAGACCCGTCGAAGGATGAATGGCCACCCCATCGGGAGCATACGTGATATCGAAACCGATATTGTCCCCTTCCGGGTCGTACGCTTCCATTTCGTAGGTGAAGATTTCACCGATCCGCGCAACGGGGACACCTTCAATGATGTCATTGGCGGGGGTCGAAGTAATCACGGGGGGATTGTTGACAAAGCCATCTACCGGTTCGACCGTCAGCGTAATGACCTGCGTATCGACACCCCCCTTCCCGTCCAGAACGCGCGCCAGCACCTCATGGGTTCCGATCTGGGCATTCGTGGGCGTCCAGGTGGCGATGCCGGTCACCCCATCGATGACCAATCCGTCCGGCAGTGCATAGGTCAGTGGATCATCGACAAGCTGATAGCGGAGTGTATCGCCATTGGCATCGGTTCCTTCCAGCAGGAACGCGTACTGACGGTTGGCTGTGAGGGTGTGCGGTCCGGACGTGGTGAATTCCGGGGCGGCGTTTTCACCGTAGACACTGGAGACCGTCACGGTCCAGCTCTGAACGTCCTGACCCCCGAACCCATCCGTTACGACCACCGTAAAGTCATAATCTCCCGTCGCCGAAGGCATCCAGTGCAGTTCACCCGTCTCACTGTCAATCGTAGCCCCGTATTCGCTCCCTTGAGTCAGCGTATAGGTCAGCTCATCGTTATCGGCATCGATGGCGTCCGCGTCGTAGAAGTACTTCGTCTCAATCGAAACCGGTACTGAACCGAGCAGCAAATCGTTGTTCCAGGTCCGTACAAACTGCAGATCGAACTGATGCGCCGCCCCATCTCCGGTGAATTCCACATCGAAACTCATCGAGGTCGGATTGAAGGTTGGACTGAGCACCTGCACGGGAGCGAAGGGATCGGTCGGAATCAGGCTGATCTCGAGCTTGCGTGCGATGTCCAGTTCCACCGCCTTCGCGAAGGCATCGGTAAAGCTGACCGAATAACCTGAAGACTCAGACCCCATTTCGTTGATATTCCAGACGGAACCGCCGACTGCGTACGCCAGATCAACGTAGTCCTCCTGGATATGACTGGGCAACTGATACTGATTGTCGGACTCCCCATACCCGAGTGGGATGTCATTTGCTTCAAACGTATAGTTCGACGCGAGGTCCTCGATATACCCCTCCTCTCCATCGGACACGTAGGCGACCGCATTCGCGTTGTTGCCGGTCACACCCAGCAGTGGATTTCCGTTGCCATCCAGTTCGGTCTGCATATCCAGGATCGTATGCAGGCTGTAACCGGAGTTGAGCATTCCGTACTGGATGAACTCTTTATTGATGGCCGGGTAGTAATTGTCGCGGTCTTCATCCGTGATCATAACGAACTGTTTGGTGGCGTATTCGCGCGGCACCATATCGTGGAGAGCCCCAGAGATCGTCGCATATCCGTCCTCCCACTCATGGACGAGACCACGCTGGACGAGGTTTTCCATATCCAGCAGGATCGAGCCGACGTTACTCCGCAGATCGTCCGCCGATCCCCAGACCGACATCCGGATAAAGAGGCGGTCATCCTTCTGGGCCGTGAAGCGGTAGACATCCCGTTCCCCGGAAGCAGACCAGTCGCCTTCGACGTTCACGTCAAAATCGAGTTCCGGCTGAGCATCGAGATCGACGATCCGAAAATGAAAGTTGCCGGTCGTAGTGGTCCCCGCGTCAATCAGGAACGAATAAGTCTGATTCGCCGCCAGGGTAACGGTCGAGATCTGATCGCGGACAAGCCCTGCGGCATAAGCGTCCGTCAGCAGCGTTTTGCCATCGGCGTTTTTCAGCCGCATGTTCAGCTCGGTATTGGCACCCACCCACTCGAAATAAAGCCGCATCGGCGTGGAACCGGTCGTCAGGGTGTATTCCTGGATATCGCCGGCGGACGCAATGTTGCCATAGACCGACTCGGTGCCATCGACATCCATCGTCAGCGTGGAGGTGCCGGTAATATCGATCGCTTCGAAGTCCAGTTGGTACGAGCGCTGACTACTTTCATCCGCTACGTCCCCTTCCACCAGGAGCGTCAGGGTTTCGGTCGCCTGGACCTCATAAACATGGGAGGTGTTAAGGGCCCCGGAGATCAGTACGGTGCCGCTGGCGGTCATCAGGCGGAACTGCCCTTCGCTGGAACCGGTCCAGAGCGTCGGATTAATGATCAACCGGTCCCCCGAAGTGACGGCGAGCGTATGCAGTTGCGTGCCGTTACCCGGCGTGAGCTGCTGAATCCCGGTCGTCCCACCGGTGATGGCGCTGGCGGCGCTGTCAAAGTTCACCAGTCGGAAGCCGTAAGTCCCGGTGGCACTATTGGCCGTCTGCACCTTGAGGATGTAGTCGCCGGCGGAGAGGGACTTCAGCAGATTGGCGTTGGTCACATCATTTCCGTCCGATGCCGTGAACGATGTCGCGGAGACGATCACGTTGCTGCTCGTATCTTCAATCACCCATTCGAAATCAGCATCGTTCGTGAACGAGTCAAAGAAGAGCTTCGTCGTGCCGGACAGCGTGAACGAATATTCGTCAACTTCGCTCCCCGACTGGATATTGCCGTTATAAGACGTTCCCAGCATGAGCGGTTTGGGCGGCAGTGTCCCCTGCCCCAGATAACTGAATTCGAAACTGTAACTGCTGGAACTCGCGCCGTCGCGGGAATACCCTTCAATGAGCAGATAATACGTCCCGGTTTCTTCCAGCAGAATGTTCGTCTCGTCTGTCGTAATGCCACGCGTCAGCAGAATCGTGCCCTGCGGATCAATCAATCGCCAGCGCCGATTACTTTGGCCGGTTGTGGTGAGCGAGTCGAAATCAAAGAGGTCAGCCGCATTGGCGCTGAATTTATACACATGCGTTTTGCGGGAGGGGGAAAGGGAACCACTCACCGTCGAACCCAGTGTGAATGTCTGCGCTGCGGAGGGGAGATCGATCACCTGAAACTGAAAATTGTCACTGTCTTCCTCGTTGGCGATGACGAGGTTGTAACCACCTGCTGGCAAGGAGTGGACCAAGCCGTTACTCGGTCCGCTGTAGTTGCTCGCGTTACTCGCTTCAAAGTTACGCTGATAGACGTAGTTTCCGAGCGCTCCGTCCAACGTCCAGACATTCTCGTCCGAATTGCTCGTCTGGTGCAGGGAGTCAAAATAGACGAGAGAATCCGAGCCGAGACTGAAGTTGTAGGGGACCGTCGAACCTTGCGAAATGGACCCACTCACCGTCGTGTTGAGGGAAATGGCCGTACCGTTGAGCGTGTACGATCCACCCCCACCCCCCGTAGGAGTGGCCGAGAACTTGAATTCGAATTCCGGGTCGGTCGTGCTGTCCGCGACATCGCCGTCGATCAGCAGCCAGAAGCTTCCGGTGGTACTGATAGTCAGTCCCGTTTCATCCGCCGTGATCGCATTATCAAACAGAATCGTGCCACTGCTGTTGACCAGTTTCCACGAGGCAGATGAGGACCCCGAATACCCAATGGCCTCGAAGTCATACGACTCTCCGTTTCCGGCCTGGAACTGGTAAGCGAGACTCGAACCGGCGGGACTGAGTGTACCCGTAACCGTGTTGACGCTGTCAGGTGCCAGATACGTGGAATGCGTCAAGAGATTCACGAGCTTCACGGAGTAATCCCCCGTGGCATCGGCGATCCCGTCAATGACCAGCGTATAGGTTCCGGACGACAGGGCGACAGGCGCGTCACCGGCGGCCATGTTACCGGTGGCAACCGTAGTTCCAGTGGAATTGACGATCCGCCAAGCGATATCGGCATCATTCGTCATTGAATCGACATTCACAAGGCTGTTGAGATCGAGTGTGAAATCGTACTCGTGAATTTCTCCTTTATTGGTGAGCGTATCACTCAGCACCGTGTTCCAGGCAAACGTTTTCGTCACCGGGAGTTCGGGGTAGTACAGATCGAGGCTGAAATCATAAGGGTTGGATGTCGCCGCTTCGCCGATCGCGCCCTGCAAGACTACGTAATAGGAACTCGTTTCCGGCATCGCAAGTTGTTCGCCATCGCCGACGTAGTCATTTCCCCCTTCGTGATAGGTCTGAATGTCGCGAATCAGTCGACCGCGACTGTCGTAGACCTGGAGAAACGCGATATCATCAATCTCGATCCCCAACTGGAACCAGTCTCCTGATGTCGCACTGATGCGGAAGGCGGCGGCGGAATTGGCCGGACTGAGCGTACCGGTATAGTTGGTACCGGGAGAAATCGTGGTAGCGGAGTCGAGGTCCAGCAGGCTGAAATTGTACGCACCGGTCCCGGTGCTCGCGCTGTGGATGCTGAGTTCGTAGTCGCCCGCAGAAAGCCAGACCGGGGCTTCATTGGCGTCCAGCGCTTTCCCCGAGATGACCTCCCCTCCCGGACCAGTGAGACTCCACGCCAGATCGGCTGTGTTTGTTCTGGAATCAAACAGGACGAGTTTGTTTCCGGTCAACGTGAACGCGTAGACGTCGACTTCGGTCGAGGTGCTGATGCTTCCCGTCGTCGTTGCGTCGAGGGTTAGTGGCGTGCCGCTGGAGGTGCTTCCTTCGTCCACGAGCATCGTGAACGTGGCGGAACTCGTTGTATGCTCCAGCAGCAGTGTGTACGTCCCGTCAAACGGCATCAGCATGCTGCTGTGGTCGGTCGCCAGCGATTGGCTGAAGAGGATGTTTCCCAGCGGATCCACCAGTGTCCATTTGGCAGTCCCACCGGAGAATGCCTGATTATCAAAATACAGTGGATCACCTGCATCCGCGCTGAACTGATAAGACTGGACCTTGCGCGCCGCGCTCAGACTGCCGCTGTAGGCGGTGCCGATCGTCAGTGTCGTCACGGGGCTGTCGAGGTCCAGCACCTGAAATTCATAGTCACCGGTATCTTCGTCCCCACCGGACGCGATCGCTACGGAGAGCTGATAGTCTCCAGCCGGGAGTTCGAGGAACTGGGCCCCATTGGCAAAACTGCTCTCACCGGAATCACGGAAAAAGGCTTGGGCAACGATCGTTTCGTATTCGCTTTCGAGTTTCCAGTACGTTTCTTCGGGATCGGTACTGCTCGAAGAGGTATGCCGACTGATGGCGTCCAGGAAAACCCGGGTGGTGTCCGTCAGCGTAAAGGTGAACTTATCAATTTCACCATAGGTCGAGATGGTGCCGGTGGTCGGGGTATTGAGTGACAGCGCCGTCCCCGTCAGCGTGTTGGGTGTGGCTGCGGTAGTGGAATTCACCTCAAAGGAAAACGTGGGATTCGTGGCCGTATCGGACGGATCCCCCGCGACGATAATGGTATAGCCCCCGCCGGCGGTGAGCGTCATTGTGGCCTGATCGTTCGCAACGACATCATCAAACAACTCCTGACCGAGTTCGTCGTACAGCATCCAACGCGCGCCGCTGGCCCCGTTCCAGCCGATAGAATCAAAGCTGAAGCGGTCACCCGCCGTTGCCGAAAACGTGTACAGGGCCGTCGATTTGGCGGGAGTGAGCGTGGCATCTTCCTGCACGCCATCCGTTACCGCAGTCGCGCTGCTGAACCGGTGCAGGGCAAAATCATATCCACCTGTATTGGCGGCGGTTTTCGAGATCGCAATTTCATAGTCCCCCGCCGTCAGTTTCTGGACCAGATTTCCAGCGTCAAATCCTTGAGCGGAAACAATCTCTCCCCCTGCGTTCTGAAGGGTCCACTGGGTCGTGGCATCGTTGCCATAAGGATGGAAGACGACATAGCCATCCGCCGACAGCGTAAAGGCATAGGTATCCGTTTCGCCCGCCGTGTCGATGGAACCGGTCGTCTGCTGTTCCAAGGTAAGCGAAGTGGCGGTCTCCGTGGCCTCGATGACGTCAAAGCTGTAACTGATCGAGGGGGTCGAATCGTCCGGGTGCCCCTCCAGGATGATGGTGTATTCCCCGGTCAGCGGTAATGTCATGGCCGCCTGATCCGTGAAAATATTGTTGTCGAACAACGTAACACCGTACGGATCGAGCAGACGCCAGGTCGCCTGCCCCGAACCCGTCCAGGTTGTCAGATCGAATTCGTACCGGTCTCCGGCCACAGCGTCAAACTGAAACACCTTCGATTGGGTGGCATCGGCGATCGTACCCGTCACCGCCGTGCCGGGAGTCACCGTCGTGGTGTTGGTCAGATCGTTCAGGCGGAATTGATAGGGGATAAATTCAAAACGTTCGCTCGTCAGCGAGAGTGTGTAGCTCCCCGCCTCCAGGTCGAGCACGCGCTGACCGAGTTTGAGATCTTCCTTGTTGACGGCAATTCCGGACGGAGTTTCCAGCGTCCAGTGGTAGTAGGCGAATGTCTCGGAGACATCAAGTTCGACCCGTGTCGGATTCGCGAGCGTGAAGGTATATTCGTGCGTCTCGTCCCAGGCATCGATCTCATCCGTATACACTTCGTTCAACGTCAGTGCGGTGGTCTGGAATGTTTTCTGAATCAGTTCCGCTTCAAAACTGTATTCGCCGGTCGACGACCCATTCTCACTCTCGACAATGACATAGTATTCGCCGGTGGCAGGCAGATTCATATCGCCGACATAGGCCCAGCCGAGGTTGATATCCGGCACGAAGACCGAATCGACCAACTGGTTGTCGGGGCCATAAATGGA
Source organism: Planctomyces sp. (assembly GCA_002702685.1). GTDB lineage: Bacteria > Planctomycetota > Planctomycetia > Planctomycetales > Planctomycetaceae > Polystyrenella. Next base: position 638 of record PABD01000140.1, on the reverse strand, counting down.
GACCCGCGATGGTTTCGGGGATACGGCGTACAGCAATGAGTTACCGGTAAACCGCACAATCGAGTAGCGGTTATTGGTGATGCCACGTGCGATCAGCGCAGCTTCCAGTTGATCCACCATGTCGGGGATCCACGAAACATTGTTGATCATCGACCCGGAGGAATCGAGCGCGATCACGACATCCGCAGTGAACAGCGAATCCCCATTCGGGTAATTGAGGGTGATCGGGGCAATCGTGCCATCCCCCAGTTCCAGCTGCAGGTCAACCGATGTCGGATTGACATCGCCGATCGCTTCCGACGAAATGCCGTCCGCAAGGGTGTACTGGGTATTGGGCGACGTGATGATGATCGGCGGTGTATTGCCGAGGTTGGCATGGACGGCAATCAGGTAGTTCTGTTCGGCAACACCGCCGGCGCCATCCGACGCCGCCAGTTTCACCGACACGTTCTGACCGACGAGGTTGGCCGGGATCGACTGCCAGGTCACAAGCCCGGTACTACTGTCAATCGCCAGCCCCGTCGGTCCGGTAACGACCGAATAGGTCAGCGTATCTCCATCCGGATCGGTGGCCTTGGCGAGATAGATGTAGTCAAAACCGGCATAGGCATCGACAACCGGAACCGATTCGAAGAGTG
>PABD01000139.1 GCA_002702685.1 Planctomyces sp. | reverse complement strand
CCCACCGGCAAAGGGGCTGGCTCCACTTGGGAACGTCGTGTAGTTATTGAAGTACGCGTTCTGTGCCCCGGACAAGGCAGGCACACCACCGGTACCCTCCCAGGTCGAGTCAGTCGGCGCGGGTAACGCAAGAACGACCGCGCCTGACGACCTCAGGACGTCGAGCGCCTCACGTTGACCACTGCGGAGGCGGTCGCTGTTGCTGAAGAGGTTACCATCGCCAGCGGGAGATTTGAACGGATCGTCGTTATCGAAGAAGGCACCCTCACGAGTCGCGTCGATCGTTTCCCCGACGTTTCCAGTGAATCGCAGGTCCAGGCGGGCCAGCGGATCGGGCTGGTAATCGAAGTTCAAAGAACCATCCGCGTTCAGCAAGGGCTCGACCGCCAGGTCAGCACTGTCGATCTCGGTGAAGGACTGGAAGACCACGTCGACGTTTGTGTTGCCCGACAGGTAGTTGTCCCGGATGTCCGCGTCGATTCCGCCCGAGTCGGTCGTGCCGACGTAGATGAACAAGCCGTTACCATTGTCAGGCACCGCCGGCAGTACTCCACCCGTCAGGTAGTTCACGTTGGTATCGCCATCGACGAAAGTGGTCGCCGATGTTCCGTTGCCGCGAATCGCGGTCTGGAATACCCGCAGGTCCAGGTTCGCCTCGGCGCGGTCCCCGTTAAGCGGGAAGGAGAAGGCGGTGCTGTTTACGGCATAGATACCACCCAGTCCGTTGTCGTCAACCCGGCTGTTGCCACCGTTACCCTGGTTGGCAGTCACGTTGTTGGTGCCGGAGATATTGACTCGCATGAAGGCATCGGCCAGTCCAACTCCGCTGCCGAAATCTCCGGTAGTGGGGTCGGGGTTACGACGGTTGTCGTCGTAGTTCTGGAGGCGATAACCGTAGCCGGCGTTGTTGAGCACGAGGTTGTCGAAGAAGTCGACGAGAGTTTCGTCGTTGTCGTCGTTCCAGACACTCACACCGTCATACCCGTTCCGCAGAATCTGGTTCTCGATGAATTGTCCGGCGAACAGTCCACCACCATCGATACCCGCGAGTGGGAACGGAGGCGAATTCTGCACATCCTGACTGTTGTCGATGCTCAGGCCGATACCACCGTTGTCCGCGATCAGGTTCTGCGTACCGCGTGCCACGATCGCCGGAGCGACCACGTTCTGCGGGTTCTGCTGAGAGCCCGGTACGAAGAATTCCATACCATCGAGACCGTTGAAGGTCACCTCGTTGCGGGCAATGTCGTATTCCCCGGCCGCCGCGACAAACAGGCCGTGTCCGGCGTTGTTGTTCATCTCGTTGTCCAGGATGTCAACATTGAAGGTCGTGTCGATGAAGGTCAGCGTGTTGGCGACTCGGTCGTAGACGTAAGGCGTGGCTTGGAGGAAGAGTTCTTCTTCGATCAGGATACCGTCGCCACCGTTGTTGTTGAAGGTGTTGTTCTGCCAGACGCCCTGCAGCGAGGCGAAGAAGCCGAGCTCAGCGTGCAGACCATTCGCACCGTTGCCGTCGACTGTATTTCCGTTGACGACCGTGACCTGGTTGGCGTCACCCGTCGAGATCAGGTTGATACCGTCATCGCCGTTGCCGGTGATGGTGTTCCCGTTGCCCGCACCACCGTCACCGATGATGAAGTTCAGGAACAGGTCGGTACCGTCGCGGAAGTCGGTCGAGCTGCCCGCGGTGTAGATGCGGAGGCCATCAATGCCGTTGTTGCGAATTCTGTTGCCGCGGATGAACTGGTTATCCAGGATCGACTCACCTTCACGGCGGTAGAAGATACCGTTTTCTCCGTTGCCGCTGATGTCACCGTTGTCATCGATGAAGCCGAGTTCCATGAGCGACTGGGTGAAGGTTTCGACAAGGATACCGTTGCCGGCGTTGCTGTTGATGCTGCCGTTATTGCTGACCGAGAAGGCGGTCATCTCGGCGTCACCCTGCAGGAGAACGGCCACACCGTCACCATCCCAGGGAGTTGCTGCACCACCGATCGTCGTGTTGGAGATGGAGGAGTTACCCTCAACCAGCATCGAGCCCGTGGCGGTATTGTTCAGCCACATGCCGACGCCGACTTCGCCGTTGTTGTTAATCGTATTACCATCACCCGGTTGTCCGACAATCAGGTCGATATTGCTGTTGTTGCCGGTACCGATCGCCACCACACCCCCTTCGAGGTTGTTGTTGATCTGGTTCTCAAACAGGTAAGCGTTGATGACCGTGGCCGGAGGGGCGACACCCGCTCCACCCTGGGCGACCAGTTCCACACCCGTTCCCTCGTTGTCGCTGAACGAGTTCTGAATGAAGAAATGGTCCGCGTCCCCGATGTTGACTGTACCTTCGTTCGCGAAGACACCGACACCATCGTCACCGTTCGCATCGACTTCGTTGTTGATGATCAGCGAGGTGATGACCGCACCGGAGGTAGAGTTGATATTGATACCATCTTCGCCGTTGTTGGAGATCACGTTCGGTAACAGCGTGCCATCCGCGTCCTGGAGGCCGATGTTGGCGTCGATCGTCGAGCCCGCATCCTCAGCAATCAGCTCGATACCATTGGTACCGTTGAGTTGGATGCTGTTGTTCCACATATTCCGCAGCACGACATCCCCGCCCAGTTGAGCCGAGAGCACCGCACCCGAACCGCCGTTGTTGAGGAATTCGTTGCCGAAGAAGCGATCGATGTTGATCGTGCCCCCGTTGGCGTCCCACACAGCTCCGGTCGAAGAGTTCTCATTGGCCGAGTTGTTGCTGTAGCTGAGCTGATTAACAGTCGCACCCGTTTCCGCCCGCACACCATAACCGGTGAGGTTCGTATTGAGGGTGTTGTTTTCAGTCGTGATGTTCATCGTTCCCGCATCAGCAACGATGTTGAGACCGACGCCGCGGTTATCGTGAGAGTTGTTGCCCACGAGGAACAGGTCGAGGTCCAGCGGATCAGTGTTGATCAGGAAGAAGCCGTCATCCGAAGGTCCGCCCGAGCCGTCGAATTCGTTCTCGGTCAGGAGACCCGTACCCGAGACGTTCGCCAGCTGGACCCCTTCGCGGTAGTTCACGAACAGGTTGCGGTTGATGTTGAAGTCCATGATTCCGCCGGCCTGAGCAATGATGCCATTGCCGAAGTCACCCGAGAGGACCCCGGTGCCGTCGATCTGAATACCCGAGACTTCGTTCATGTCCGCGAGCACGACCACGGCGGAGTTGCTGTCGTTATACAGGTTCTGCATGATCGGCAATGAGTCGCCGGTCTGGCCGGGCAGCACGAAGCTGTACTCGACCGCGTCGACGATGTGTTCGATAGAGGAACCGAGCAACCGCTGACAGTCGAACAGGACCAGCGGTCCGTTGTTCTGCAGGCCGGTCGGCGTACCATCTTCACGCGGAAGGACGCGGATAATATCGATGAACGGCTGGTTGGTGAATTCCAGAATGTTCGAGTAAGGATTTTCGGCGGTACCATCTCCGGGAGAGGTCGCGTTCGGATCGATGTGTACGATATAGATCGGCTCGTTGTCTTTGGGGTTCGTCAGCGCGACATTCGAGATCTCGCGGCTGATCACCGCGTTCACGCGGTTGCCTTTCTGCCACCAGTCGCCCAGACGATCCTGGATCGGAGTCTGACGGAACAGGCGGCTCGAGCTGCGCCGCGGGAACGACATGCTGACGCTGACGCTGGTGGTCGAGCCAGTCAGGTCGTCGTGCTGCCAGTTTGTCATCACGCGGATGTCGTTGGTGATATGTTGTTCCACGGCGACTTTGATACCGGCGACGGTATCTTCGTCCGGGTTGAACAGACCGTAGGGGCCGACGTGGGCGGTCGTGCCGAAGCGTCCCAGGAAGGGGAGCGGCGTACCGAACAGCATCTCGGCGTAGTGATACGGCGTTTCGATCGTATCCTGACGGGTCACACCGATGAAGTTCTGGAAGAAGAACTCATCCGAGATGAACTGACGATTCACGAGCGAGGACTGGTCGTCCAGGACGTACTGGCCGTTGAGCCGCATCGTGAAATATCGTCCGATATTCTCGAAGCTGAGGCCGACGGCGTCGTAGGTCTCGAAGTTGGTATCGTCCGTCGTGTACCACGCGGCGAGGCCGAACAGACGATCCAGTTCCTCGGCATAATAACGGTAACCGACACCGACGTTGCCGACGCCATCACCATCCTCGGTAACGGACCCCTCCAACATCAACATGAACAGGCTCTTGCCCGGGTCGATGTGTCTGGGAATCAGGACGCCGATGTCGACCTGATCCGCATCAAATCCAGGACCCTGACCCCAGGTACCACTCACGTGGCCCCTTGGCCCGAAGGGCATGGCTACGGCCGAACCGACCGTATTGCTCATGACGACGCGACCAGCGCTTCCGTCGCTGAGCACCCCGCTAGCCTGGGATGAGGCGTCCCCCTGTCCGTATGCCGGTGACAACAGGGCCAACCCGCCGAGGAGACTATAAACAGACTTCTTCAAAATTGCTTTCATCAATCGTTCCCGATCATTCGCCGATGTCAGAATGTAACGGTTATGCCGATAGTGGCAGTTATCTCGAAGATTCGGAATTTGCGGGCAGTCGAGTTGAATTTTTTTGGCCCGAAAGTGTAGATCGGAAGCGGATAATTCGCATGCGGAGGAATTGTGAATGTCGCAAGTTGTTGATATGAAGCGGTTTGCGGCTATCGGAAGAATCGCTACCTTCCGGAGTTTTTATTTTCCATTCCCGAACCGCGCAAAGCCCCCATATTCCAGTGACAGGAAAACGGTCCCCTGCACGGGGATTTCGATAGGCTGGAGGGGGAGGGGGGACTGGTGGGAACGGCGGAGATTAACCAGCACCCCGACTTCGGAAAAAATGATTAAGTCGAGCTAATACACGCACTTAATGGGCGAATCAACTTTCAAGATTCTTGAGAATTCGTTTTGTGTATCACTGGTTCAGTGGTTTGGATCTTGATGTAATGGCCTGCAGAGGGAAATGTTAAAGCCTTGCTAATTCCACTCAACTCAACCCTGCTTCTTTACAAGATTTTCGAACTGAAGGAGAATCGTAATGAAAAAACTGATGACCTTGGCACTGATGTGCGGACTGACCATTTTCACCATCGGCTGCGGCCCGGAAGACAACGACACTTCTGAGCCGATCGAAACCCCCGCTGGCGAAGCTGCTCCCGCTGAAGGTGGTTCTGCCGAGTAATTCGGAGACTATCCCGGAACCCGTTCGATTCAGCCACTGCCGCATTTCGTTTGCGTGCTGAGGCAGGGATAAACCCTACGAACCGTTCCAGGTTTGCTTCATAATCAGAAGGAAGCTCGACATCGTTTGTCGGGCTTCCTTCTTTTCGTTTTACGATCTCCGCGATGGCCGGGTCATCAAACGGGTGGACGATCAGGGCGGCCATCTTGATAATGGGCAGGCCCCGGCCTTGTGTAATTGTTACAATGGGTTGTGACACCTCGTTGCTGATATTCTTCCGGTCGGTTCAGTCCGGAAGGCGAACCACCACAGGCCCTCTTTCCTATGACTTCTTCCGCTGAACCTTCTCCCTCCGATGAACGGGGAAACCGCCGCGACTTCATCACCGGGCGTTCCCTGCGTGATCGCATCGAACGGAATGCACGCGCGGCGGGAGATGCGTTTCTGGATAGTCTCCAGAACTCGCCACAGGCCGGAGCGACGCTCAGGATGGCAACCCGCGCGATGGCCTGCGAATTCGGGCTGATCCTGAATCCGGGGGACCGCGATGTCGTAATGCCGGCGACCGACGCGCTCGAACGCGTCCATCCGCTCGAGCAGCAGATGACCGTCTATCGCCCCGACAGCGAACTGACGCAATTGAACAGAGAAGCCGCCGCGCAACCTGTTGTCGTCGAACCGGAGCTTTACGGATTGCTCAAGCGGTCGGACGAGATCGCGAAACGGACGGCGGGAGCGTTCGATATTACGGCGGCCCCCTTCATCGCGTTGTGGCGGCGGGTACGCCAGGAGGACCGGCTTCCTACCGATGAAGAAATCGCCGAGACCGGTAAGCTGGTGGGGCATCACCATCTCACCTTTGATGACGCCGCCAGGAGTATCCAACTCAGCCAACCCGGGGTGGAATTGAACCTCGGTGGAATCGGCAAAGGATACGCGCTCGATGTGATCGCTGTGGAACTGGCGAAGCAGGGTGTTGAGGCATTTCTCTTACACGGTGGTCAAAGCACGATTCTGGCGTCCGGAGAACACAACGGACTCGCCGGTTGGCCTGTCGGTCTACGAAATCCCCTGTTCACCCAACAGCAGCTGGCTACAATTCTTCTGCACGATCGTGCACTCTCGACAAGCGGTTCGAACGTGCAATTTCACCGTTTTCAGGGCAAACGATATGGACACATCCTCGACCCCCGCACGGGCTGGCCCGTAGATGAACTTTTATCGGTCACTGTACTGGCTCCCACCGCTGAAGAAGCAGACGCTTTATCGACCGCTTTTTTTGTGATGGGAGTCGAAAAAACCGTTGAATTTTGTGATAATCACCCGGAGGTCAGTGCTATACTGAGTCTCCCACCCCGTCCTGGTCAACCGATCGATCCGATCCTCGTCAATGTACCAGACGACGTTTTATACATCACTCCCCACAACCTGCCTCCTGCTGACGTATGAATTAAACGGGATATTGTAGAGCGCAATCCCTGAGCGGCGCGGTCTACCGCGGAAGATATCGGCAACGTCTTCCTTCCTGTCGCTGATGACATACCCGCTTGCATACGGTCAGTTCCAGGCACGATTGATGCCCCAGGCTTAAGTCCATCGTTGTGGATGCGGGTCGAGTGATTTTACCGTGTCCAAGAGGTATGAATCCCGTGCAAAAATTCAAATATGTTCCTCTGCTGGCGGTCGTGATGCTGGTCGCCCTGCGGATGGCCATTGGCTGGCAATTTCTCTATGAGGGAATGTGGAAAACGTCCACGCTCTCCACTTCAGCTCCGTGGAGCGCCGAAGGTTTTCTGAAAAGCGCGGAAGGACCGTTCCGGGATACGTTCCGCGACATGGTGGGTGACCCCGATGAACTGAGCTGGCTCGACGAAGAGAAAGTCAACGCCCGCTGGGACGCCTGGCGCAACCGGTTCGTTAAACATTATGGTCTCACCGAAGCTCAGACCAAACGTCTCGACACCATGTTGGATGGCGCCCCGAAATACGCGTCTGATTCCATTGTCGAGGAACTGCCGCCGCGTGTCGCTGAATACCTCACTGAGAATGACTGGTCGAAATTCTTCACTTTTAATCAAGCGGAGAAACGTCTCGAGGTCGATGGCGAATGGCACATGACCCCCGACGAAAAAGCTCGACTGATCTGGCTGGCGGGTCTCGAACCGAAAGATCCTCCTCCGCTGATGCCGGACGAATTTACCTACAATGTGATCACCATCACCGCAGACGGTAAAAAAATCGAAGGGGAGACGGACGCGGAACCAACCGACGTGCAAGTCGCGTTCGCAAATGCCCTTGATCAGGTCTACGCCCGTCAGGCCCGTCTCGGGTTCCGTGAAAGACTCAAGGGAACTCTCTACGGCGATCCTCAGATGGTTGGGCCATTATACGCTACGAAAATCAAGGACGAGAAAGGGGAAGAGCAGAAGGTTGAGGAGCATCTCCCCGGCAGCATGGAGCAATACGAGACGTTACTGAAGCGTTACGAGAAACTGCACTCGGATGCGACGTTGGCTTACAACTGGACGCATCTCGATTACGAAAAAACAAAAATGCTTGAGCAGAAAGCGAAAGCCATTGGACCGATCAAGGCGCTCGATCAGGAACTGCGAACGGCCGCGCTGAAACTGATCACGTTGGATCAGTTGAGCAAAGGCCCCGTGGCGCGGGACCCCGAACCGGTTCACACGCAGGACTTCCTCGTGATCACTGGTCTCTGTGTCCTCGGCTTCTGCCTGATCGCGGGGCTCTTCACCAAACTGTCGGTCATTCTGGCCGCGGTGATGATCTTCTCGTTCTACCTGGTCGTTCCCCCCTGGCCGGGCGTTCCGGAAGCACCGGGGCCCGAACACAGTTTCATCGTGAATAAAAACCTGGTTGAAGTCCTCGCCCTGGTGGCGATCGCGGCCTTCCCGACGGGTCTCTGGTTTGGAATCGATGCCGGTATCGTCGGCCTCTGGCGACGGATGAAATCGAACAAGAAAGTCGCTCCGCCAAAAACGGAGACGGAAGCCCCGAAAGCCGCCGCGGCGACCTGATCTTTCTTCTGAACCCTGATACTACTGACAATAGACAAAAACTGACAATAAACACAACCTGACCTCAGCTACGAGCGGGGAGATTATCCTATGTTATTGACTCCGGAACAGGAAAAAATCGGTCGCGACAACTTCGATCAGGTCGTCGGCCAGTCACGTCGTGACTTCATGAAAACTGCGGTCGCCGCCGGTGCCGGAATGGGCGCCGTCTACTTCGGCTACGAAAAGCTGCAGGGTGACAAAGTCAAATGTGCTGTGATCGGTACGGGTGACGAAGGCAACGTCCTTATCACCCAGCACCCTGACGATTACATGGACATCGTCGCCATCGCCGACCTTCGCCCGACCAACCGGGATCGCGCTTTCAAAGGGGACGGTAACGAACACCGCGTCGGTCTTGTGAAAAAACTGGGGGCTGAGCGTGCGGAGAAAATCCAAGTCTTCAGTAACCACCGCGAACTGCTGGCGAAAAAAGACGAGCTCGGTCTCGAGATGGTCATCATCGCGGTTCCGCTGAACCAGCATGCTCCCATCGCGATGGAATGTCTCGATGCCGGCCTGCATGTGCTGTCCGAAAAACTGATGGCGCACAACATCAAAGAGTGCAAACAGCTGATCCGGAAAGCGAAAGAGAAAAAACTGCTCTACGCCGTCGGTCACCAGCGTCACTACAGCGTCCTGTACGATAACGCCAACCACCTGGTCAAAGAGGGACACCTCGGCGAGATCAAATTTATCCGCGCCCAGTGGCACCGCAACAACAGCTTCCCCGGTCGCGACAGCTGGCGGAAAAGCATTCCGCGTGACGATGCCCAGGCCGTCTCTAATGAAATGGCCAAAGAGTTCGGGTACGAAGACCTGAACCAGCTCGTCAACTGGCGTCTGTTCAACGAAACGGGCGGTGGTCTGATGGCCGAGCTCGGCAGTCACCAGATGGACGCCGCGAGTATCTTCCTCGGCAAAGTGCATCCGCTGTCAGTGCAGGGCTTCGGCGGCAAGATCTTCTACGGCATTCCCGGTGTCGGCCCGGAAGACAAATGGGATGATGATCGCGAGATCGACGACAGCATTTTCGTCACCTTCGAGTTCCCCGGCAAAACCTACTGGGCGGACGAAGAGCAGACCGAAGTAAAAAACCCGCGCGACGTCTGCATCGTGACCTACTCCTCGATCAGCACCAACCGCTGGGAACCGTACGGTGAAGCTGTCTTTGGTTCCCGCGCGACCCTGGTGATGAAAACCGAAAAAGAGGCGCTGCTGTATAAAGAAGCGAGCCCCACCAGTGGGGGTGGTATCGATACCCGTCTCTGGCTGGTGGAAGGCAAATCAGGTGGCGGCGTGATCGACAGCTACGAAACGACCGCCGCGCCGAAAGCCGTCGACACCAAAGTCTCAGAAGTCAGCCGCGGTTACACCGAGGAAATGGAGCACTTCTGCCACTGCATCCGGACCAACAACTTCAAAGGCCCGAAAGAGGGTGGTTTGAAATGTAACGGAACCGTCGCGATGGCAGATGCGATCATGGCGATCACCGCGAACCTGGCGATGAAACACAAGATTCGCATTCCGTTCAAGAAAGAGTGGTTTGATCCCGAAAGCGACGCCACTCCCGAAGCCGACTACGCGAACTACGGCGAACAACCCGTCGCCTGATCGAGCGTATCGATATCGATTCGAACAAAACGCACCACAAGTTCCCAACCTGTGGTGCGTTTTCTGTTTCGTAACAAGGCAGAAGCAATTACAGTTTTGAGGCGATAAGAAAAAAGGGTGGCCCAGACAATCGCACAGCGTTGTCTGGGTTGCGCAGCAACACAAAGTGATGAATGCGATTCAATGGCAGAGTCGCTCGACCTTCACATAAAATACGTATGACACCTTTGTGTGCCTTCGGCAACCCGGACAACTCTATCGAGATTGTCTGGGCCACCCCGATCTGAACCATCCGACTTTTGGCGATTAAACCGAACATTGAATTGAGGAATACCCGTGGCGAGAACTGGCAAGGCGAGTTTACTCATTATCTTTGTGACCGTGTTCATCGACCTGCTCGGTTTTGGGATTATCATGCCGTTGCTCCCCCGGTATGGAAAACATTTCATCGTCGACGATGCCAACGGTTTTATCCTCGGCATGCTCATGGCGTCCTTTTCGGCGATGCAGTTTCTCTTCGCGCCGATCTGGGGACGTATTTCCGACCGCGCCGGCCGTCGCCCCATTCTGATTCTCGGTCTCGCCGGTTCCACAATTTCTTACGCGCTCTTCGGTCTGGCGACAAGTTGGGATCCCGCCACCACCGTCTGGGGCCTGTCGCCACTGGCCTGGCTCTTCCTCACACGCATCGGCGCGGGGATCGCCGGTGCGACCATTTCCACAGCACAAGCGTACGTTGCCGATGTCACCGACAGTAAAGGCCGGGGTAAAGGGATGGCCCTCATCGGGGCCGCCTTCGGGATCGGCTTTACTTTTGGTCCGCTCATCGGCGCGTTCTTTGTGGGGGACAACCCCGATGCTCCCCCCAGCCCGATGCCGGGGTATGTCGCCTCAATCATGTCGGGGCTCGCGCTCCTCTTCGCCATTGTCAGGTTGCCCGAGTCCCTCACGGAACAGTCCCATGTCTCCCACCGGGGCTGGCTCAACTTCGGCTCCTTTGCGAATGCGGTGACCAAGCCCGCTATCGGACCGATTCTACTCTGCATCTTTCTGGCGACACTCGCCTTTGCCCAGCTCGAATCGACCCTGGCCCTGCTGACGCAGCATTTCGACATGAGCGCCCGCGACAACTTTTACGTGTTTGCCTACATCGGTCTCATCCTGATGATCGCGCAGGGGGGACTCATTCGCGCTTTGATTCCGCGCGTCGGGGAAAAACGCATGGCGACCGCGGGAGTCTTTCTGATGGTCATCGGTCTCGGCCTGCTCGCGTTTGTAGCGGATGGGGGGACCCGTCTGCAGATGTACCTGATTCTGCCGATCAGCGTCGTAGGCTTTGCCGCCTTCAATCCTTCGATCCAGGCGCTGTTGTCGTTGCGGAGCGCCCAGACCGATCAGGGGGGCATCCTCGGGCTCGGCCAGAGCATGTCGTCCATTGCCCGAATTCTCGGACCCATCATCGGGATCGTGCTCTTCGAATCCCATGTCCAGTACCCGTACTGGTGCAGTGCCCTGGTGATGCTGATTGCCGGCGGCCTCGTCTTTCTTATCGCTCCTGCGCGGCATGAAGATGTCGGCACCCCCGCGACGGACGCGCCTATCGCGGAAGAGCCGGCCACAGACGCTCCGTAACCTGCTCGGGCCGGGCAAGATCGCCTCGACACGTTCCGCTAAAACTCATATAGTCCCGCCCAACTGCTGGCCCCGGGCAGGGGACGGTATCGTACTTCCGGTGAGAGGAAGCGATGCGGTCCATGGCTAACCCGTTGATTGGATGAGGGTTAGGTCGCTCGGTGGTCTTCGGTCCGATCACTGTTCAGCAGCGGAATCACCTCGCGGAGGAATCGCGGGGCTCCGTTCGCTCTGGCATTTCCTGATAAAAAATCAGGAAAAAAGCCGCCCGATCGGGAAGGGAATCCAAACATTTGAACTCGGCGGAAGGATCCGCTAATGAGAATCGGGGATAGGAATCCAGTGAAGACTCTACACACCACGCTCGTGCTGGGGGTAGCCCTCCTGACTGTCGGTTGCCAATCGTCTCCTTTCAACGGCTTTCGCAGCGCCAAATGGTCGCAGAAAGACATCGCTGAACAGGAACTGGCTCAGCTGACCGAAAACGCCCCGAAGAGTAAACCGTCGCCCGGGAAAAAAGATCCTGCCGTAGAGCATGAACTTGAAACACCTTCCGGTGGTGATATCCAGCTCGCCTCGGCCGAAGTTGAAACGCCATCGACCACCGATGGCGCCTCCCTGCGGAGAGCAGCCGCTTCCAACGATGTGGAGAAGCTCCTGCGGGACGGACAGAAACACGAAGAACAGGGAGAGTTTGCACTTGCTCGCGATGTCTACAAACGCGTCCTCGTCACTCAGCCCGTTAATTCGCGAGCCCACCATCGACTCGCCGTCCTGGCCGACCTCGATGAAAACTTCAGTGAAGCCGAACAACATTATCGCCAGGCGATGCAGAACAATCCGCTCGATCCGGAACTGCTCAGTGACCTCGGTTATTCTTATCTGCTGCAGAATCGATACGCCGACAGTGAAAGCTATCTCCAGCAGGCGGTGCAGATGCAGCCGAGCCACACCCGGGCGGTCAACAACCTCGGGCTCCTGTATGCCCGACAGGGACGCCGCGAAGAGGCACTTGCTCAATTCCGCAAAACCGGAACCGAAGCCGAAGCCCAGCGCAAACTGGCGAGCATCGTCCCGAACTTCAATCAGGGTAGCAACCAGTTCGCCGCGAACAGCACAGGGGCGGTTAACAATGGGGTGACCAACGCCCACTACACGGGCGCCACTCCGGCCGGGACGAATCCGTTCACCCCGTTCACCCAGCAGCAGACAGCCCCGATGACGATCGCGCCCCAGCAGACACAAATGAACGCCGCTCCCGCGCAACTTCCGAATCAGTTCGGAATCCCACCGCAGGAAATGCCGTCCGTCGCCGTGGCCGCTCCCGCGCCTCGACCGAATACAGCGCCTGCGAACCAGCCGGGCTCTTCCGCACCGAACAATGGCTATGGTGCAAATACCGGGATGCCGAACAATGCCGCTCCGTTGAATAACGCCCCGACCGGCGTCATGCAAAGTAACTACAACAGTGCCGCGCCAAACAATACCGCCTCATCGGCCCCGGTCAACCAGTCGCAGCCTTTCACCTTCGGCGGTCCGTCAATGAATAATTCGTCCTCAACATCGGGCAATTCGTATTCGGAAGCCCCCGCTGCTTCGAACGTCATGCCGAATGGCGCCCGCGTGCCGTTTACCTTTGGTGAAACGACAAGCACGACCACGCCGTCGGGACAGCCTGCCGCAGCGCACAGCCCCCAATCTCAAACGGCTCAATCTCAGATGACGGCGATGTCGAACAACGCTCAGTCGAACTGGAATCAGGGACAACAGCCCGCCACGAATGGTACTTCGAACGCGATGCCGATGATCAACCCGTATGCCAATGCGAATGGCCAGGGAATTCAGCAGACGAACTTTGACAGCTCAATGCAGAACGCCAATTCCGCTCAGGCGATGAATGGGGGCGTGGTGAATGCGGGAGGCAACGGCCTGCCGAACATTCAGCCGCAGGGAGCGATGGGCTGGGGGAACGTGGCGAGCAATGGGGCAACTCAGAGCGGCCAACCGAACTGGCAACCACTCGCACAGCAGCAACAGTCTCAAACAGATGCCTGGGGAAACCCGGTCATCAATAATGGCCACAATCCTGTGATCAATCCGCAGCAGTCGTCGGTCATGTCGGGACAGTATCCGGCCACCGGTGGTCAGTACTACAACGCTCCGAACAATTCGAACGGACAGTACAACCAGTATCAGCAGCAACCGGCCGCTGCGGGTCAACCGGTGATAAACCCCGGTGCGAACTCGCACTACCAGAATGCGTACGGCGGACAAAACGATACCGTCCGCTTTTAATTCGCCAGGCGAGCCGTTATAGAAGAGAAAACCCGGGCGAGCACATTGTTCGCCCGTTTCTATTTTCTCTGTTTGCGAATGCCGCCCGATGACTGTCGATCCCGCCGCGGAAACCATCGCCGACCGCAAGAAACGGGTCCGGCGGATCATCACTCAGCTGAAGAAACGCTATCCCGAAGCGGAATGCGCCCTGCATCACGACAGCGCGTTCCAGTTGCTGGCGGCCACGATCCTCTCGGCGCAGTGCACCGACGAACGGGTCAACATGGTGACGCCGCATCTGTTTAAGAAGTATCCCACCCCGGAAAAGCTTGCGAAGAGCAAACAGGAGGACGTCGAAGCGATCGTGCGCACGACCGGTTTCTTCCGCGCCAAAGCGACCAACCTTCGCGGTATGGCGCAGGCGGTCGTTGATAGGCACGATGGCGAAATCCCGAAAGACCTGGACGCCCTGGTCGCGTTACCCGGCGTCGGTCGCAAGACGGCGAATGTCGTGCTGGGAACCGCGTTTGGCATTCCGAGTGGGGTCGTCGTCGACACGCACGTCAAACGGATCTCGAACCTGCTCGGCCTGACCACCAGCAAGAACCCCGAGATCATCGAACGCGAACTCCAGGAAGTTGTCCCGCGCAAAGAATGGATCGACTGGTCCCACCGACTCATTCACCACGGCCGCCAGATCTGCATCGCCCGCCGCCCGCAGTGTAAGGAATGCCCCCTTTTGAAACTCTGCCCGAGAGTTGGTCTGGAACCGTTGACGTAGTTCAGCGGGGGCGGTTCGGCTGAATGTCTTTTGCGCTAAATGTCTTTTGCTACGGGTAGCCCCGTCAAAACGAATGACTTCGGGTAGCCCCGTACAATCGCGAAGCGTTGTGTGGGCTGCGTGCCTGTCGCACTTCAGTGTGAACCACAGATCAACACGGATTTACACAGATAGACTTGCTGTGCTTGAAAACAACACCGCAAATGATCGCTGGCTGGTCTCCTCAGTTTTCTTTTAAACGCCTCACTGTGCGCCGCAGAACAATTCAAGCCTATCCGAGTCGATCTGAGTTCATCTGTGGTTCCAGACACAAAAAGCACTCGGCTCGTTGCTGACGCAACCCGGACAACACATACGAGCTTGTCCGGGCTACCCATTCGTGGTTCCTCACTTCATTTGCAATTCGACGCGGTCGAGTTGCAACACGTTTTCGCCGGGCGACTGCAGTTCGAGTTCGAATTGAATCCCGACTCCAGCGGGCAACGACGTCAGATCGAGACTCGCGGGAGTGGCTTCCACGATTTTCGAGAAGCCCGTTTTGCGTTGGTACGTTTCTTTAACCGTTTGCCACTCCGTCCATTCGTCGATCTTGTTATCGCCATCGATATCAACTCCGGCCCGCGCGCTCACACCATCGACCCACGGACCGCTGCTGATGAAGCTGTCGGCGCGCTGCACGAAGAGGTAAAAGTTCCCCTCCGCAAATCCGATGGAGGTGTCAGGATGAAAGCCCATCGCGATCGGTCCTCCCCAGGTGAAACGGGTCTTCAACGATTTGCTGTACCAGTATGCGAGACCGATCTGTTTTTCGTGGGGATGGTAGTCGCAGAAGAGATAATAATATTCGCCCACCTTGATGAGGGTGAAATCACCAAAGGCATCCTGTGGTCCGTCATGGATTTCATATTCGTAAGGCACGGGGGTTGTCGGGTGCAGGTACGTGCCGATTTTCCCCGTCGGTTTCGCCCGGACATCGATCGGGGCTGGGTACTCATGCGGAGTGAAACCTTGAATGCCATCCGGACTTTCCGTGTGCCCGGCCAGAGGAGAATCCCAACTGTGCGTCCGCGCATTCAGTGGACCCCAGTCTTCATAGAAGATGTGGAAGGTGCCGTCCTCGTCGCGGATAACCCCCGAGTCCGAACCATGGGAAGGGTCGGAGAAGACCATGCCGAAATCTTCGTGTTCGGGCGTCGTCAGGTCATCGTCGATGATCAGGTGAGGGTCTTCGTCGTTCGGCTGATCGTAATAGATATAGAACTTGCCATCCTTGTACTCCGCGCTCGTGACCCAGTCTTCACCGATGACGTCGGGGTAGTGCTTCCAGGTCTTCATGTCGGTGCTGTGCCACGCGCCGTAGATGCCGCCCCCTTTGGTTGAGTTGAGGTACCAGTAGTCGTTGTCCCCGGCGGGAATGAACACGGGCGCATCGCCGATCCCATCGGGCCCCAGGTT
>PABD01000138.1 GCA_002702685.1 Planctomyces sp. | reverse complement strand
TCCTCTTAATTTACCAGCATTTCAGTTCAGAGAGAGAAAGCGGACAGGACGATGGCCTTACGGGTTTACAACACACTCACGCGCGATAAGGAAGACTTTAAACCGGTCACGCCCGGCAAAGTGAATATGTATCTGTGCGGCCCCACTGTCTACAAACCCGCGCACATCGGCCACATGGTCGGGCCGGTGATCTTCGACACGATCAAACGGTTCCTCACCTACAGCGGCTACGACGTGAAATTCGTGATCAACGTCACGGACATCGACGACAAGCTGATCAACAAAGCGAATGAACTCGGTACCACCGTTGAGAAACTTGCGAAGGAAATGACGCAGGACTACTTCGATAACCTCGAAACGATGGGGGTCAACTCGGTCGACCTATTCCCTTATGCCACAGAGCATATTCAGGATATGCTCGATATGATTGCGACGCTGGTTAAAAACGGTCACGCCTATCCGCTGGATGGCGATGTCTACTTCGCCGTCGAAGAGGACGACGACTATGGCAAACTGAGCCGCCGCAACATCGATGAAATGATGGCGGGTACGCGCATCGAAACATCCGATCGCAAGAAAAATCCCGCTGACTTCGCCCTCTGGAAAAAATCAAAACCGAATGAACCCGCCTGGGATAGCCCATGGGGAGCGGGGCGCCCCGGTTGGCACATCGAGTGCTCGGCGATGAGCAAAAAACATCTCGGTGACACCCTCGATATCCACGGCGGCGGCCTCGATCTGATGTTTCCCCACCATGAAAACGAACTCGCGCAGTCGGAATGCTGCACCGGAAAACCGTTCACCCGGTACTGGTTGCACAACGGTTTAATGCAGGCCGGATCGCAGGCAGGTAAAGTCGGTGGCGGTCATGACCGTCACGGCGATCTTTCCGAACAGAAAGAAGCTCAGGAAGCCAATAAACTCGCCGGCTCAAAAGGGGCCGCTTCGGTGAAAGATCTCTTCAAAGTTCATCATCCCGAAACCGTGCGGTTCTTCCTGCTCGCCACGCACTACCGCAGCCCGATCGACTTCAGTGACGAACGGATCCTGGAAACCGGCAAAGGACTCGAGCGGTTCTATCGTCTCTTCGAAACCTATGAACGTGTTTCGGGCAACAGTTTCTACGATCTCAAAGCCTCGACGACCAAAGCGGAGTCGGTTGATCTCTCCGGCGAACCGGCGGAGTTCTATGCTGAACTCGGCCAATTGCGCGATCGCTTCTGGGAAGCGATGGAAGACGACTTCAACACAGGCGGAGCGATCGGCTTCCTGCACGAGATGATTCGTCTGTTGAACGGATTCATTGCCGAGCAGAAACTGGAAACCGAAAAAACAGCGGCGGCGATTGATGCCCTAACGACGGGGATGACGTTGTTCAAAGAACTGTCGAACATCCTCGGTGTCTTCATCAAACCGGCGAAATCCGATGCCGCGGACGATGGCCTGGCCAACGATCTGATGGAACTGATCATTTCCCTTCGCGCCAATGCGCGGAAGGAAAAGCAATGGGCGATTGCGGATCAGATTCGGGATGGATTGAACGCCCTGCAGATCGTACTGGAAGACCGGCCAGAGAAAACCACCTGGAAGCGAGGCTGATCCGATCGCCAACCCCCCTGCGTCAACTCGACCAGTTTGTTATCTGGGGATCGACCCCGGTCTCAACCGGACGGGCTACGCGCTCCTCAAGCTGGAACCGGGGTCCCGCACTCCCCGGCTGCTGGAGGGGGGAATCATCCGCTCGACGACCGCGCTCAGCCTGGCCGAGCGCGTGTATGAAATCGGTTCCGGACTTCGGGAAATCCTCGACGAGTTCGAACCGGAAGTGATGGCGATCGAGCAGGTATTCACGGCCTACAAGAATCCCAAGAGCGCCCTTCTGATGGCTCATGCCCGGGGGGCGATGCTGTTTGCCGCGGCGGAAAAAGGGCTCACAGTGATCCACTACACGCCGACGCAGATCAAACGGATGCTGACGGGGAGCGGAAAAGCGTCGAAGGAGCAAATCCAGCACGCGGTCACCTTCGAACTCAAGCTGGCGCAGATCCCCGAGCCCAACGACGTTGCCGACGCCACAGCCGTCGCCCTTTGTCTCTTCCATTCGCTGAAATTCGCCGCCTGATCCCTGAAAAAGACCGATCCCCCGGTTAAGATGGGACATCGCTTTGCGGTGAGTATGGTTCCAGATTTGGATTAACCACCAAGGATCTATTGGCCACTGGATGCCACTCAATGGATCGCTCTTCAGGGATTCCGACATTCCTTGGAATTCAGGTTAGTCATCTCTTCACTCAGAGCTTCTTTTGCACAATCGCCTTGTTAGCTCTTAGCAGTCCCCGTGTCCTTCTGGATACCTGGTGCCCATTGTGCCTGGTGCTTCAAACAAATCTGCCTCACTGATATCCCCTTTTTCCTGCCCCCCGTGTTTGGAAGCTGTTGTTTTTATGAATGTCGATAAATCAGGATCGCGCGTTCGCCAGATGTTTGGTGAGATCTCGGCGCGGTATGATTTCATGAATCATTTCCTCTCGGGGGGAACCGACTACTACTGGCGGTGGAAAGCGGTGCGCACGATCCGGCCGCAGGGAGACGCTCCGATCCTTGATGTCTGTACGGGGACGGGTGATCTCGCCTTCGCTTTTGCGAAACAGGCATCGCCAGAGACCGAAATCATCGGCAGCGATTTCACGCACGAGATGCTCGAGATCGCACGGAAGAAGCAGATCGATAAACCGGGTCGGACCAATGGCCAGACGGTGCAGTTCCTCGAAGCCGATACCCAATACCTCCCTTTCGAAGACGATAAGTTCCAGATCGTCTCCGTCGCATTCGGACTGCGGAATGTGACCGACACGATGATGGGCCTGCGTGAAATGACCCGGGTCTGCCTGCCGGGTGGCAAGGTAGTCATCCTGGAGTTCGCGATGCCGCAGAACAGGATCATCGGACCACTCTATGGATGGTATTTCCGAAATATCCTGCCGAGGCTGGGACAATGGTTCGCCCGCAATAAACAGTCGGCCTACAATTATCTGCCGGAGTCGGTCTCCGAATTTCCGTATGGAGAAGAATTGCTCAAAATGATGCGGGAGGCAGGCCTGACGGAGGTCGCGTGGAAACCGCTGACCTTTGGAGTGGCCGGACTGTATTGGGGTACCAAACCGAAGTCGTAAGAAGCATGAACTCGCCATCTCCACCATCCGATCTCCCCTACGTCGTCGCGATGACCGGCGCCAGTGGTTCCCGCTATGGCTTACGTCTGCTCGAAGTGATGCTGAAGAGTGGCTGCGATGTCCATCTCACGATGAGTCCCTCCGCTGGCGAAGTCTTCAAGACGGAAGTGAACCGCACGGTGGATCTGAAGGATGTTACCCTTGAGGCTCTATACCCGGGGGCCGAGTGGATTCACGACTGCGAAGCCCGGTTTCACTACTATCGCCACTTTGATTTCGGCGCGGGCATGGCAAGTGGTTCGTTTCGCACAGCAGGGATGGTGATTGTCCCCTGCTCCATGGGGACGCTGTCGAGCATCGCGCATGGTCTGTCGGCGAACCTGATCCATCGTGCCGCGGACGTGCACCTGAAGGAACGTCGCAAACTGATTGTCGTTCCCCGCGAGACTCCGCTGGGAACGATTCAACTGCGGAATATGACCACGCTCAGCGAAGCCGGCGCTGTTATCCTTCCTGCGATGCCCGGGTTTTATCGCCAACCGGAATCGATCGAGGACCTCATCGACTTTGTCGTGGCGCGCATTCTGGATCAACTCGACCTGCCGAACCAGTTGATGCGGCGCTGGGGAACGGACAACTGAGATGGCGACGGATGAATCGCGTTCTCAGCTGTTTGTGTATGGCCAGTTGCAACCGGGAATTCGCTTCCCGAGGGGGGCCGAACTGATCGGGCCGGACCGCGTTCATGGCGAGTTGTATGATCTCGGCAAATACCCGGCGGCGGTCACCGTCGGTCGGACGACATCCTCATTCGCGGGCTATCTGATATCGATCCCGACCACCCTGCTCGTGGAACTTGATGAGTACGAATGCGTCGAGGACGGTTTGTATCGACGCATCGAGGTCGAAACAGCTTCGGGAGCGACTGCCTGGATCTACGAATACCTGCCGACATTACCGCCGCATGCCATCGGACCGATCGAATCTTGGCCGGTGTGAACGTAATTGGATTCCATCAGTACCCATATTCAGGCGTGAACCACCGATTTTATTCCTGAACGAATTGCCGTAGAGCGTTCTTTAGATGCTCAAGGTCCCTACCCGTTCCAAATCGCCACTCACTACCTGTATCGCGCATCAGCACTAATCCGTAACCTACATTCGGTATGAGCTGCGGCGGAACAACTTCGTAGAAGTTATCCTCATCGGAATTGAGAACGAGCATCGTCAGCTCTGGGACATTGTGTCTTCTCAAGAATTCGCCTAACGTGCGAATTGCCAACTGAGACGTACCACTCCACATCGAGGCAACGAACACGATCTTTTTAGCTGTTGTAGCCGAATTAAAATCCTTGGAGCTATAGACGACGGACACAGAAGCCGGTCGACCGAGATACTTAACGACATAATCCTCAAACGACTTGATAGGTTCTTCCTGACGGTTCGTTATATTCAACCGCCCCTTGGCGAAATTGAATAACCAATCGCAAAATCCGTGTTTATCTGTGTCCATCTGTGGTTTGAACCGGTGTGCAAAGTAGTCTTATTCGTCGATGCCGGGATCGGTCGTTGGGTTGCTGGAGGATGTCTTCGTCGCGAATGCTTCGGGAGGTTCCGTCGGGGGTTCGGGGTAGTCTTCCTGCTTGTTCTTCCCGTTCCCATTGCCGCTATGACCATTCCCCTGATGTGATTTTTCCTGATCTCCGAACGATCGCATGAATTCTTTTGGCATGGATCGGATATGCAGATCACGCTGCGGGAAGGCGATCTCGATACCAGCCGCATTGAACTCATTGTTGATCTGCAGATGCAGCTGATGCAAGGTCATCAACCGGTTTTCCAGAGTGGGGAGATACGCCCGCGCGGACATATTGAGTGTGCTGTCACCGAAACCATCGAAGGTAACGACAGGGGCCGGGTCTTCCAGCACTTCCGGATGATTTGTCACCAGACGCATGATGATATCCCGCGCCTTTTCGACATCGGAGCCATAGGCGACCCCCACATTGATGACGATCCTGTTGACGGGATCACTCAACGTCCAGTTCAAAAGCCGTCCAGTGATGAACTCTTTGTTCGGTACAACATATTCCTTGCGGTCCCAGTCGGTAATCGTGGTGGCCCGCATTCGAATTCGGGAGACCATACCCGTTACCGTATCAATCGTGACGATGTCACCGACGCGTATCGGGCGTTCAAAGAGCAAGATGATGCCGGAGATGAAGTTCGCAAAAATCTCCTGCAAACCGAAGGCGAGACCGAAGGTCAATGCGGTCGCCATCCACTGCACCTGCGACCAGGCGAGACCAATCATTTGAAAGCCAACGACGACACCAATCAGGATGCAGACATAGCGGGCGATCGTGGTGACCGCGTAGCGGATGGACGCATCGATCGGTAGCTGTTCGAGCACGGTCATCTCGAGCAGACCGGGGATGTTCCTTGTGGCGGCGATCGTAAGAATGCCGATCGCCAGTCCCAGCATCAGATCAAAAATCGTCACTGGTTCCAGGACTTCGATCGTATTACCCGTTTCGGGGTTGGTCTGCTCCACCGTCGTATGCCAGACAGCAAGTGCTTCGGAGCTGTGAAGTATAGAGAGCGCGGGAACCATATCATTCCAGATGAACCAGATGCCACAGAACGCTACCGTCCACAAGGTAGCGTTCAGCAGGCGTCGGATCTGATGCGAACTGAAACGCAGGTCGATGGGGCGATCTTCTTCGATCTTGATCGGTGCTTCGCTGACGACGGGGACCTCGCCCTGCTCTTGCGCCTGTTTTTCAGCTTCCTTCTGCTTCTCCGCTTCCTTCTGCATCTGTTCCCGTTTCTGCTGCGATCGCAGAATGCTCAGGCGGCGATAACCGAGCATGATCCAGCGATGCATCAGGGTACGAACGAGAAAGAGCGCGATCAGGAACCAGGCCGTCGCGCTGAGGTAGCCGCTCATGTGGAGCGCGGTGTAGTGGTACCCGAGAAAACTGAAGGAGATCAGCACGGCCGGGATGGCGACGAGCGCGAAACAGACCGGCCAGCGGACGCGGTCCATCCAGGCATTCTGTTTGTAATCGATGATCGTCTGGAACAATCCGGACGAGGGACGAAAGACATTGAACAGGAAGATCATCAACGACAACAGGAACAGGATATAGAAGACACGTTCCCAGGCATCGTTTTCCGCATCGAGTTCGGTCAGTTCCGTTTCAACGAGCGGCGCGGCGGCCTCTACCTCTAGCGCTGGGGGTGTCGGCGTTCCGTTCGCCTCCGCGGGAGCGTCGCCTGCGACCGTGGTGACGAGCGGAGTTTCCTCCGCCTCGCTGTCAAGTTCGACGGACGTATTCTGCAGCAGACCGCACACGAACAACAGCGGAACCGAAACAGCCATCAACCAGCGGATGTTCCGCCGGACTGTCAGCAGGGAGGAAAAGTTCCATTGGAAATGAGAATCGGCCAGACCGCGGGAGCGGAACAAAACCCGAATGAACTCGAGCGCAAAGAACCAGTTCCCGACCCGGTAGAGTGTCGGGCTGAGTGTCTGCGCATGCTCGCCCGCCGTTCCGCTTTCTTCGAGGAACCATGCCCACCCCCAGAAGAAGAGTGGCCAGACGATGGCGATGAGGGCACTGAGAACCGTCGCGCGGACCGTCGGAAAGAATTTATAGAAGGCGCTCGGCGCCACCTGTTTACTGATCGTTCCCAGTTCACGACGCCAGCGAGCACCGAGAATCAATAACAGCGACCAGAGCAGAATGATCCCCACCGACTGCCACGGAGATCGCTTGATACGCTTGGACGTCTGGTCCCAGACTTTCTTCCAGCCATCGAGGCTGAAGAGCCAGGCAAACGCGTTGTCATCGTCCTTGAGATCCGCTATCGAGAGGGTCGAGGAACTCCGAATCCAGAGAACGCGTTCATCAATGTACGAGCTGAACTCAAGATGCTTCTCCACCAGTTCCCGTTCGGTGGTATTCAGATTGGAGAGCGTCCGGTTGTACTTTTCGTAGTTATGCAGCAACGTCTTCAGCATTTCCCGCTGATTCGCGATCGTTTCTCGCGCGAGTTTCTTATCGTCAGGGGAGGCTTCGGGCATATGCATGGCGACAAACTGATCGGGTGGAATCTGGGCGGCCTTCCTTCCTTCCAGTTCGAAGATCTTCAATTGAATATTCGCCAGTTCCGCATTCCGCTCGGGTATCGCATCCACGTATTCATCGACGTCTTCGAACTCCCCCTGGAGTTGCCGCAACATCACCCCGATTGCGCCCGTATGCCCCACCTGATCGACAAGTCCGGTGACGCGGTTATATTGCTGCGTCCGTTCCGCCAACCGCGCATTGTCGACCGTCAGCTGATTCTCTTTTTGTGTGAGACGGATGATCAAGTCCTTGTTGTCTTCCGCCCACTTCGTAGTCAGCCCAACAACTTTCTGCAGCGCGGGATACTTCTGAATTGCGGCCTGATTCTGGGCTTCGGCCGCTTCCACGGCCTTTTGGGCTTCCTTCTGACGCGCCTTCTGGAAGACATCGGTCAGTGTTTTCACCTCTTCCTGCGTCTTCGCGATCTGGAGTTCCGTCAGCTCCGTTTTCGTCTGATTCCAGTTCACCCCCTGCTGGATATCGAGTTTCTGCAATTCCGACTCGAGACGCTGACGCTGCTGACTGATCTTTACTCGGAGCGTCTGGTTGTAGAGACGCTCCAGTTGTTCCTGCGGCGTCAGGTTGTTGTTGTCCTGCGTCGCCTGCAGGGTGGTCGTGACTTTCGTCTCCTCCGCCGCCAAACCGTCAAGTTGCTTCTGGATCTCCTGACGCCGGTTTGCCTGTTGAGCGTTTTTTGCCGCCATCGCGGCAGCGTCATCCTGCAACGTCTTCAGTTTCGCTTTGAGCGCTTCAAGTTCCTGTTCCAACTGTGCCGCAGGATCAGTTTCGGGCCAGGTTTTCGCAGGTGCGCTACGAAGCTGTTCGAGATCCGCTGTCATCTTTTGCGATTCGGTCGGAATGGTTTGAATTTCCTGACGGTACTGGCCCGTCAGTTCCCAATCCTTCCGCCAGGATTCGAGCGTTTCCTGGATCAGCTTTTTGGTCGCTTCCGCCTTATTCTTGACCTCTTCGTTAGCATCGGGATCGGAGGTGATCTGGTTGACCAGTTCATCAACCTTGGCGAGGACATCGGACGGAGTCTGCTTGTCGGCGTCCGCCTCGGTTTTTTCCCCGACAGATTCCGGCGCCGCCTGGGCGTACAGCGGCGCAGCGGGAAGCATCCATTCGGCGCCGGCGAACAACAGCATCAATAGAACGGCGCGAATGATTCGAGGCGAAGAGAGCGTGTCGTTGCGGGACATATAAACAGGCAATCCGTTGGGCATTCATACGTATGAGAAATCGGAGCCCGGGGCACTTCCTGTGGAAACGGGCGCATCGACTACCAGTTTCGCCAGTTTACCCAGCCACGACAAGATCATCTCTCGAATTGCGCTGGTAATACGCTGAAAAACACGCGCAGGGGTGCGGAAAAATGTTCAGTTGGCGACTTAATGGTGTACTTCCTTTACACCGGACTTGTCACTCAACATCACCCGTCGGGCGGTCACCGGTCTTGGGGGGACTGCGAAAGTACTGCAGGGTGGAAACGCCGAAGAACATGCCGGAGACGGCGGCGGCGGCCATCAGTACGATCAGGATTAAACGTCGCTGGACCTCTGCGGGGGCATCCCACTGGGCGAGCGCTACGGTCACGGCGCCGATGAGGGTGAACAGGAGCAGCGAATAAATCGGCAGCCAGAGCCGTGGGCGATGGCAACTCCGAAAGAGGGGAACGGCGAATCCGGTGAGAAAGCCCGACACCAGGGAGAGCAGGAACATCATGAAGTACCCGCCACTCGAAGTGAGCATATTCACCAGCACGGTGAAGAGTGCCAAAGTCATCCCGAACGTCAGTGTGGCGACCACAAACGTGACCAACGGCCGGAAGAATTGTTTCATGGTACTCATGCTGTTTCTTTCATTGCTTCCGCGTGGCTTTCTGTTCGCGTCCGATCACCCTGCCCTGATTTGGCCGTTACGCTTTACTCCACACCCAAGAGTATCACATGATCAGTACGGCGAGCGCATAAAAAGACCCCAGACTTGCGAATTGCAACTGGGGTCTCTTGTTTTTATATGATCGAGATCAGGTCACTGACGAATGTCAGCCGGCGCTGGAACACTTACTTGCTTTCCGCGTCCATTTTCTGCATTTCGTCGCGCACAACAGGGTGCAGGTTATTGTCTCGAGAACCGGGGGCCTGATAGTTCTGGCGCGCCCAGGTGCGAAGGCGAATTTCGGTGATGAAGTCAACTTCCGCTGTCTCTGCCGCTTCTGCGAAATCGGCAACAAGTCCTGACATGGTCCTAACCTTTCTGTCTGCTCCTGATCATCGAATTTTCAAAGAACATACGTCCTGTAAACGAACGTGTCGCCTCGTCGCGACGGCTATATTATAGGGAATTTCCGCAGGGGGCTGCCATGTCAAACATCAGGGCTTAACAGGAAAATCGCGAATCACAAAACGGATCACTGATCGTTTATATGAGGTGATTCGCGGCAGAGAATCAGCGTGTGATCACGATCTGGCTGCCAATCGGAGCTTCCGGCCACAGCGAGTCCGCCGGTTCCAGCCAGAGCCGAACCAGAGTCGGGCCGGTCGGGGCGGCGTCCTGGCGATCCGGGGAGGTCACGTGCGGTGCAATCTTGACGATCCGTCCCCGCGTCTTTTTCCCGTTCGGAAACTCAAGTTTAAGCCGCTCTT
>PABD01000137.1 GCA_002702685.1 Planctomyces sp. | reverse complement strand
GCTCAACTGGTCAAGACCGTACAATTTCAACAGTTTGTATTGATCCAGTCCTCTTCGGAACGCGTTATCCATTCCCGACGCTCCACCCATTCCGGATCACGCCTCGAGCCAATAACGACCGCCTGATAGCTACCGCGCCCTCCCGCGTTGATAAGGAGACCGCAATGCGACGATACTTCGGAATCTTCCTCATGCTGTTTTCGCTTTGTCTCGGTTGGCCAAATTTCACGCAGGCCGCGACACCGGATGACACGGCTCCTGTGCCCGATCATATTGAGTCAGAAGCAACAGAAGCCGATTGCACCTGTTTCGACTCAGAATCTGAGCAGTCTCCTGACTATGTGAATGTCTTCCCGACACCGGAAGCCGCCGCCGCGTTCCTCTCACCGGATTTGCAAACGGGCTCGCTCATTTTCACGAAAGGGGACTGCCTGGCCGTGCGGATGTTTACGCGCAGTCCGTATACTCACGTGGCGGCCGTCGTCAAAGAGAAAGGCGGACTCTACATTTACGACTCCATGAACCCGATGGGAGTCCGCCGGTTATCGCTCACCAAATACCTCTCAACGCAACAACCCGATGAGCTGCATCTGCTTCACCCCCGCGTGGCGTGGACTCAACCTCAGCAAGAGGCTTTTGTAGCCGCCCTGGAATCCCGCATGGGCACTCCTTACAGCGTGAAGCATCACCTCACCGGACGACGGTCGGATGGAATCCACTGCGCGGAGTATGTTATCGATGCGCTCGCGGAATGCGATGTAATGCGAGCAAAGAATCCTCCACGTGTATCCCCCGCTAGCTTACTGCAGGGGGGCGTTGAATCAGACCGCTACCAACCGGTCCGATCATTTGCTATTCATCCACCGGAAGTGCCCACAGAGGTGGCCGACGGCTGGTGTGAGCAGATGTGGATCGACACCTGCGATTGCACCTCTAATTGCTGGACGCGCTTTCGCAAGATGGTCTTCTGTTATTAAACGAGAATCACCATAAGGCCGGGAGCGAATTCAAGGCGACCTATTTGAATTGCACCGACTCGATCATCTGCTGATGCTCATCTCCGAGTTGCGGTAACAGATCGGACTCCACGGAAAAGACGAATGAAGTCTGTTTGCCGTCCGGGGAAGCGGTCAGGTAATAGAGCCAGGTCATGTCGAGCTCTCGCGCTTTTCCTTCCGCTACGACATAATACGTGATGACTCCGTTATCCAACTTGGACTCCTCCAAATCGCCGAGCTTGCTGAGTTGTCCACCGAGTGACTTGCGGATATCGAGTTGGAATTGATTCGACGAAACATGCCGACCGGGAAGGGCATCGCTCAACTTGATCAAATCACACTGGGCGATAAAACTACCGTCTTCAATGTAGCGGAGCGTCGTGGAACTTACTGTCTGTTGAAAGACATGCCAGTTTCGGCTGTGTATCAGCGAGAATTTCCACGGCGTCACCAGTTCCAGCGCGAGTTGTTCGTCCGTCGGTTGCAGGGGGACGAGCTCATCCGCGTTCTCAGGAATGACGTCGGGGTTCACCGCGGGATATCGATCGAGAGAGACTTTCGCGGTGACCTTTAATCCCGGGCTGACGGGGCCGGCAGAGCGATCTTCCGTCTGCGTAAGCGTCAACTTCTTCAGGAATTTGAGATCGGTGAGAAAGGTGAACTCACCTTCAACCGTGATTTTACAGGGCGAACCACCCGTGGCGCCTTCCAGTGATCCTTTGAAGGAAATGTAGGCCACGTTCGCTTCGACCTTGTCGAGCGTGCATGTCATCTCATTCTTCAGGACCGCATCGGTTGCCGTCAACATCTGCAGAGCCCAATCGGGGACCGACCAGCTGTCACCAATTTCCACAGACCGCTCCGGAAGAAGCGCGACTACGGCCAGACTGTCCCCCGGTGTCTCGAGAAGATCGAGTTCATTCCGGGTCAGCGGCCCTTCGGTAGAAACACGCTTCAGCCCTTGTCGATTACCGTGGACGGCGATCTGACTCCGTTCCGGGCGCAGGATGGACTGCACCTGGTTATCGGAAACGTTGATGGTGGCCTTGCAGTCAAGGTATTGACGGAGCGCGCGATACGCGCGGGCATCACGCCCGGCGCCCTCCAGACGTTGTTCGACATATCGCAGTTTCGCATCCACTTCCAGGGTGTGAGCGATCGCCGTCTCCTGCTGCGGTGTGAGCAATTCGCCCTTGATGGAAATCGTCGATTCAACACCGAAGATGTCGGAGTCGGTCAACGTCTCCTCAAGCCGGTAGGAATCTGCCGCGAGTAGCTCCTCGGATGTCGCTAAGGGGAGCGAGATCAGGGCCACAATCGCGCCCAGAAGAACGGGCGAGTAGGGGTTCAGCCACTGTGTCATGCGACGAGGCGCGAGAACGCTGGGCATATCAACTTCCTGTCTGTGAGGGTTCGATCAGAGAATTTTCGAGCGGGATCGTCCTCAGAATCCATCCGCTCCATCTTGTTTCACCTTTCTTTATAACGCATCTTAAGACATCGGGAAACGGGATTTTCAGTGACGCGTCCGGCCAGAGGGAAGGGGGCCCGAGAGACTCAACGGAGTGGCCCCGCGCGCCGGACCGGTTTCGGCGGGGTGCCTTACAATTTGGGGGGTATCTTGTTAATCTGGCCCTTGAACCGGGTCGGGAAAAGGACCGATTTTCGGTGGCTGCGAATTGCCCCATCATTGAACTGAATCCCGAATCCTGATCGCCAATTCATCGAACAGAACACGCTATTCAAACCAGATAGAAACGGATCCATGAGCTCAAACCGCAAAGCCGAAGTGGAAAAGGCTGTCGCCGATGTTGATTTCAGCCAGAACGATTATCAGGTCATTCTGAATACGACCAAAGGCAAAATCGTCGTCGATCTGTATGGGGACGTCGCACCGGGACACGCCAAGAATATCATTGGTCTCAGCCGCATCGGATTCTACAACGGCGTCATCTTCCACCGCATCATCGATGGCTTCATGATCCAGGGGGGATGCCCGCAGGGAACCGGTACTGGCGGTCCGGGTTACACGATCAACCAGGAATTCAACAGCACTCCGCACGAACCGGGTGTGCTTTCGATGGCCCGGACCAGCGACCCCGACTCGGCCGGTTCGCAGTTCTTCATCTGCGTCGCCCGGGTACCGCACCTCGACAATCAGTACACCGTCTTCGGGAAAACCGCCGATGAAGAGAGCCTGAACAATGTGCTCGCAATCGGTAAATTGAAAACGAACTCACAGGACCGTCCGCTCGATGAAGTGAAGATCGAATCCGCGGAAGTGGTCGAGAAACCGAAAGCAGCCTGATTGTTCAGACCGACTTTGAACTGTCTCTTTCCGATGAGGGGACATCCACATCGGGAAGAGATGTCTTCGTCACTACTTTCCCTTGCCTGATTCAAGGCCTGTTGTTTCGTGGAAACACAAAAAATCAAGCTGGCTGACAAGAGCGATATTCCCGTCGGCGGCGGACGTGAATTTACCGTCGCCGACCGGATTGTGGCGGTCTTCGAGCAGGATGGAAACTACTTTGCTCTCGATGGCATCTGTCCGCATGCCGGTGGACCGATCGGCTCTGGAGAACTCAAAGGGACGATCGTGACCTGCCCCTGGCATGGCTGGCAGTTCGATGTCTGCACGGGCCAGCATTGCCTCACCCCCAATATCCGCCAGGAGACATTCCCCGTCTCCGTCGAGGGGGACGACATCTATATTGAATTGCCGACAGGCTCCTGATGCCCATCTCTTCCTGGCGCGCAACTCTTTCGCGCGCCCAGTATCGTTTGTGCGGAAAAACACGATTTGGCGGAGGCGTCCAGTTTTCGGGTGATGCTCTCCCCATTGCCATCCGATACTATCAATAAATCCGCGCAAGGCGATGCGCAGAGATAATGGATTATCTTACCGCAGTCGGCCCGATCCGGGCTGATCGGACTGCAATTGTACCGCGAAGGTACTGATAGGGGAGGCAAGGATGTTCACGGCAACAGGCAGGGGCTGTCTGGTCCTCGTGTTGAGTGGTTGGCTGATGGGCTGCGCCAGTTTTTCTGGTGGTGGTTCCAGCGCCTGCAATGATAGTGTTTCAGGCGGCTGCGAACCTGAAGTATGCGGCTGTGAAGCCGGTTCCTCCTGTGAAGTCTGCGACGCGGGTTGCGAGATTGAAAAAGGGAGCCCTGAATGGTGGGCGATGCAAGCCGAATCTCCGGTCGGCTCTCGCCAGGTCTACAAAAAGGGGAAACTGTGGCCGCCATACCCACGTCCCACCGGTCCGAAACAGCAGTTCAGCCATAAATACCATGCCGCGCATTACTGGCCGTACCCTTATGTCTGCCAGGACCGGGCTTATGTCCGCAACGTCATGGCACTGCAGGAAGACAATGGCTGGCAACGCCTCACGACGCTCTTCGATTATCACTTCGACGAACACACGAATCAGCTGACCCATTCTGGTATGGAACAGCTGATCTGGATTCTGGAAGAGGCTCCGGAAAAACGACGGCATCAGATCTATGTTCAGAAAGTCGTCGGCCAGGAAGCCAATATCGCTCGGGTCGAAGTTGTTCGCACCGCTTTGATCGAACTGGCGGGAGCCGAAGCTTCGGACATCTGTATCGAACTCAAAGCGGGTCGCAACTACGGTCGCCCGGCTCTCGAGATCGACACGATCCGCAAAGCCGAAATCAGCTCGATGCCTGAACCGCGTATCAACTACACCGCACCGAGCACGACCTCAGAGGATCAATAGGCTCGCTGCGAATTTGAGAAAAACGAACAGACCTGTCGTTTGCGACAGGTCTGTTTTTTTATGCGCGGTTCAATATATCTGACGCCTCGCTTTATTGCTGGCTCAGCTTTTTGATCTCGTCACTGGAAAGGGCGCGACCGTAGATTTTGACGTCGCGAAGCTGACCGTGAAAGTGATCGTGCTGACCGTTGCCGATCTTCAAGGGTTGATCATTCGACAGATCGTATGCGGCGCTATCGAAGGTCTCGGAAGATGAGACACGCTCGCCATCGATATACAGGTGCAACTGATTCCCCTTACGCATCGCGGTGACATGGTGCCAACCGGACGGGAAGGTGTGATCGTGGGTCGCACTGACGCCGGCCGCAATCGACAAGACGCGACCGGAAGGAATGGTGCCGACGAACAGCCGACCATCGTGAATCGACATCGACCAGGCGCGTCGGTATTTGACGTCCGGGGTCATGTCGACACGACCGAGGTTGGTCCAGTGGTCATCGCCGTCATAGCGGAAGACAGCGGCGAGGGGGAGCGAACCACAATACATCTTGCCGTTGTAGACAATGAGCGGCATCGATTCGAGTTCTTCATCGAGGCGCCCCACATTCTTCCAGTTATTCTCGGACTCATATCGGTAAACGTATGCGTTGGGCCACTCGGTGACATAGAGCTCGCCCTCGTAAATCGCGAAGCCATATGTCTGCGTTCCACCTTCCAACTGTCCCACTTTCGTCCACTCGGAACCATCGAAGCGATAAATGCCTGCTTCGTCGTAACCGGTGGCGTAGAGGTGTCCATTATAGACAGTGAGTGACTCGACCCGTTTCCCATCCGGGAGACCACAGTCGGTCCACTCGGTTCCTCCCTCATAGCGGAATAGTCCACCCGGTTTGTAGGTGGAGGAAGCGTACAACTTGTCACGATAAACAACGAGGCCGTTGATCGCTTCGACATCCGGCAGCGTACCGCAATGCGTCCACGTACCGTCGGGATTGTACTTGAAGATTTTGCCCCCCCAGTTCGTGTTGGGAGACTCCTCCAGCGCGGAACCGGCAAGGCGGTACTTCGAGGTGGCAACATAGATCTCGCCGTCGAATTCGGCGATGGCACTGATGGCATTGCTGTCATCGGGGGTACCGCAGTCATGCCAGTTTTGAGCCCCTTCGAATCGATAGAGGTGCCCCTTTCCGTTGACATCGGCTTCACAGGTGCCGGCGTAGAGCGCGCCCTCAATCGTGGCGAGAGAGTAAATGAAAACAGCGTTCCCAAGTCGACCGTGGTCGGCCCACTCTGTTTCCAACTGCGCATTGTCGATGCCGAACTGTAGCTGCCGATAGTTGGCCTGGCTCGAAGTCACCCCCGAGTTGGTCTTGATGCTGAGGTTGAACCCACGACGAGCCTCGGGATCATATTGACTGAGAAGATCGCCGATGACGTCGTCCGTTTCCTCCGATGCATTCACCCACAGCGATAACGTGAAATCGCCTGTACCGATCTCAGCGAGCGGCGACTTATCGACCACGATTTCGCTGTCGCGACCATCGAAGCTGGCTGACTTCGCGCCGGCTTCTCCATCGAAAGCAACATCCGTAGCGACGGCCTTCGAAGGAGTCTTTCCCGCGGCAGCCACGTCGGTCTGCAATGAATATTGAACCAGGGGGGCTTCCTGGGCGGACAATACTGGGAGCGAAATGAGCGTGAGAGCAAGCGTGACAATCGAACGAAGCATGTGAAACCTTTCCCGAGGAAGAGATGTTAGTCCATCTCTTGTAACAGGTAGGAATCAGCGATTGCAATAAGCAGCTGGATTTCAGACGAACTCAGCGTTTCGATTTGCTGGGGGGGAGGGTGGGGATCTTCAGAATGACCAGAATGCCCACGAGGGCAAGGACACCGAGGATCCACTTCCCGACCAGATGCAGCCCCGTGAAATACAGGGCGGAGGCGACGATGCAGAGAACAATGATGATCGCCTGAATTTTGACCGTCGGACGGACGCCCCGGCGTTCGTTCCAGTCGCGGAGAATGGCACCGACCAGAGGGACCTGCATCAGCATGTGGTTGAGACGGGGTGAGATGCGGGCGAGGAAGAAACTCGTCAGCAGCAGAAAAGGTGTCGTGGGGATGACGGGAAGAATGGCACCGATGATGCCAAGCACAAAAAACAGGATGGCGAGCGTAACATAAATAGCACGCCATACCCCTTGCACGGGTTGAACTTCGGATCGGATCGGTAAATAGACCGGGGGGTCATCAGGTTTTTCCTGAGGTGTCCGGTGCGGGCGGTCCGACTCCGAGCGGGCCTCTTCGGGAGGCTCGTAGTCTGTTTCAGAGCGTCGGACTTCGCGAATCATAATTACCCTTCTGCAGGATGTCTCAGATTCCCCCATGGGTGTTCTGGCCACAAAGGGGAACGGGGCAGAACCGGGTAATTCTAGAGAATTACGGGAGTCCAACAAGAGGGAACTGTTATCGAACCCGTAACCGCCCTATCCATGGGACTGAAATTTCAGGCAATAAACCGGGGGTAGATGATTTGAAATCGACTTCCAGCTGTCCCCCTGGTCCTCCGAAATCCACAGATTCCCGGTTGTCGACCCCGCCGCCAGAATTACGCCGGTTCCATTCACGGCCAATGCGTGTCGATAGACGATGTCGTACGCGTGCTGCTGCGGAAGCCCGTGCGTCAGTTTATCGAACGATTTCCCCCCGTCGCGGGTTCGCGTGACGACAACAGCTCCGTCGGGGGGAATGCGTGTCTCGTCTTTCGTCGCGGGCACAAACCAGGCGGTTTGCGGATCCTGTGGATGAACCGCCACGGCGAATCCAAAGACTGCTGGATCAACTCCTGTGATTTCGGTCCAGTTACGCCCCCCGTTCTCCGAGCGGAAGATTCCGTTGTGATGTTGAATCCACATGTGATCGGGCGAAGTAGGGCAGTGCACGAGCAGGTGAGCATCCTGCGGCAGCAGGGCGTATGCCTGGTCGGGGGGCATGTACTCTGCTCGCAGCCCGTCTCCGATCAGTTCCCAACTGTCTCCACCATCGGTCGATTGCCAGACACCTCCCGTGGAAACGGCGATCGTGATGCAGTTCATGTCGCGCGGATCGATGCAGATTGAATGCAGGCCGGGATGATCTTTGCCCCCTCCCATCCATTCCGCGCGCAGCGGATGATTCCAGAGAGATTCCACGAGTTGCCAGTTCGCTCCCTGATCATCCGAGTAGAAGAGCCCGCCCGGAATCGTTCCCGCCCAGATACGGTTTCCCGCCCCCGGTTCCATCGCCCAGATTTCCTCGAGCGATGCCCCTTGGGGCTTCTCCGATTGAGTTTCAATTCCAGACTCTTCGGGATAGGTGGGCAAACCGCAGACTTCCCAGTTCTCTCCGCCGTCGGGGGATCGATGCAATTTCGCTCCGAAATGCCCGTGTGTCAGCGCTGCATAGAGCATGCCATCGCGTGGATCGGACATCAGCATGGAGACGGGCTCGCCGCGCCATTCATGTCGCACGATTTCCCAATCGCCATCTCGTTTTTCGAGAACAAAGAGCCCCTTACGCGTACCCACATACAAAGTCTCACTGGCAGCCGACGCAATCATCGAAAGAATCTCCACAGAGGTATGATCAAGGCAGAAGAAGCAACAGAAGTAAGAAATTCAGCAGCATCGCATGTCATCCCGGAAGCAGTTCCGCCTCCTCAACCGCCGGAGAGGGCCTGCATCACATAGATTTCCGTATCCATCCCGACGGGAGTTTT
This sequence comes from Planctomyces sp., assembly GCA_002702685.1. Taxonomy (GTDB): domain Bacteria; phylum Planctomycetota; class Planctomycetia; order Planctomycetales; family Planctomycetaceae; genus Polystyrenella. Next base: position 2,909 of record PABD01000137.1, on the reverse strand, counting down.
CAGAGGTTCCGTTCCTCGCGCCAACTCACCATCGAGGAAGATGTTTATGTGCCGCCGGAGACGTTTCTGATCGTCCAGGATGTAACTGCGAAGTTCCGGTTGCCGGGCGAAGACTTCATCGAGTGCGGCCGCGACGGTCTCCCCCTGGACAGAGTATTCGTGAATCTCAATCAACTTCTGCAGATTGGGGGTAAAACAGACGCGAGGCATCGGGGAGTTTCTCTCGGAGTTCGGCGAAGATGCGTGGATGCGGGCCAGAATCGACCAGAAAGCAGAAATCGATCCGACCGGCGCCACCTGATTCTAATGAAAATATTTTCAGGTAGGAAATAGATCTCCGGCTGAATTTCGCGCAGACGGGGAAGGGGAGTCGCGGTGGGACGGGATCGATATCGGTCCGGAGCGCCCCGACGACGTAAATCGGTGCAGTCGCGTCAGTTTTTTCTATGGGATTGAGTGCCGGGAAGGCATTTCGAAGGGGCCGTCACTTCATTTTCGAGCCCCGTATTGGTAGCATTCGGCCAGTGATCTCCCCGCCGTTCGGCGTGCGTTCGGGAGTCCAATTGATAAAGCAAATAGAGGGAGGTTCCTAGTATGGCGACCGAGGACAAATTCGGTGCCGAGGCACGTTTGAAAACCAGTAGTGGTGAATTCACCTATTACAGTCTGCCCAAACTGGGCGAGAAGCTGGGCATCGATTTCAGCAAACTTCCCTATTCGATCCGCGTGCTGCTCGAATCCTGTCTGCGCAACATCGACGACTTCATCGTGAATGAAGACGACGTCAAGAATATCGCCAACTGGGACGCGAAGAACGTCAACCAGGTCGAGATTCCGTTCAAACCGGGCCGCGTCGTCCTGCAGGACTTCACCGGTGTTCCCGCCGTCGTCGACCTTGCCGCCCTTCGAGCCGCCATGGTTCGCATGGGTGGAGATCCAAAGAAGATCAACCCGCTCGTGCAGTGTGACCTCGTCATCGACCACTCCGTGCAGGTCGATGCCTTCGCCAGCAAATTCGCGCTGCAGACGAATGTCGAAATCGAATTCGAACGAAACATGGAGCGTTACCAGTTCCTCCGCTGGGGTCAGCAGGCGTTCAACAACTTCCGCGTCGTGCCTCCCGCTACCGGTATCGTTCACCAGGTGAACCTTGAGTACCTCGCGAACGGCACGCTGGTAACCGATGGCGTTGTGTATCCGGACAGCCTTGTCGGTACAGACAGCCACACGACGATGATCAACGGTCTCGGCGTTGTCGGCTGGGGTGTCGGTGGTATCGAAGCGGAAGCAGTGATGCTTGGCCAGCCGATCTACATGCTGCTCCCCGAAGTCGTCGGTTTCAAACTGACCGGTAAACTTCCCGAAGGGGCCACCGCGACCGACCTCGTGCTGACCGTCACCCAGATGCTGCGTAAGCACGGCGTGGTCGGCAAGTTCGTCGAATACTTCGGTCCGGGTCTCGACAGCATGAGCCTTCCCGACCGGGCGACGCTTGCCAACATGGCGCCCGAATACGGGGCGACGATGGGCTTCTTCCCCGTCGACCACGAAACCGTCCAGTACCTGCTGCGTACCGGCCGCGATCCCAAAGCGGCGGAACTGATGGAAGACTACTTCCGTGCCCAGGAGATGTACCGCACCCTCGAATCTCCCGATCCGGAATACACGAGCACGCTCGAACTCGATCTGTCGACCGTCGTCCCGTCGATGGCTGGCCCAAAGCGACCGCAGGACCGTATTCTCCTGTCGGACATGAAAGCCCAGTTCGAAAAGGATCTGAAAGAGACCTTCAACAAACCGACAAAGACCACACCCGTCAACGTCGAAGGGATGAATGGCGACACGATCACCGACGGCTCCGTCGTCATCGCCGCCATTACCAGTTGTACGAACACCAGTAACCCGTCGGTCCTCATTGCCGCCGGTCTGGTCGCCCAGAAAGCGGCCGCCAAAGGGCTCAAGCCGAAACCGTGGGTCAAAACAAGCCTCGCCCCCGGTAGCCGCGTGGTGACCGAGTACCTCGAAAAGTCGGGACTCGACGTGTCGCTCGACGCGCTCGGATTCCAGACGGTCGGTTACGGCTGCACGACCTGTATCGGTAACAGCGGACCGCTCCCCGAGCCCGTCGCTAACGCGATCGTCGAAGGGGACCTCGTCGCCACCTCGGTACTGTCCGGTAACCGGAACTTCGAAGGTCGTATCAACCAGCACGTGAAAGCGAACTACCTCGCTTCGCCGCCGTTGGTCGTCGCGTACGCCATCGCCGGCACCACGGATATTGACCTGGTCACAGAACCACTCGGTCAGGACCAGAACGGCAACGATGTTTACCTGAAAGATGTCTGGCCGACTCAGAAAGAGATCACCGACACAATTGCGGGAGCCATTACGCCGGAGATGTTCGTCGAACAGTATTCTCACGCGTCCGAAGGTCCTCCCGAATGGCAGGCAATCGAGGGCGCGGGAGGAGACCTTTACGACTGGGACGAAACCAGCACCTACGTGCAGGAGCCGCCGTTCTTTGTCGATATGCCGGAATTACCCGAGTCGATTCAGTCCATCGAAGGAGCCCGGGTGCTCGTTTCGGTTGGCGACTCGACCACCACGGACCACATCAGCCCGGCCGGTTCCATCAAAGCGGATTCTCCCGCCGGTCTCTACCTGCAGGAAAACGGGATCGGACCGAAGGACTTTAACAGCTACGGTTCCCGCCGCGGTAACGACCGCGTCATGACCCGCGGCACGTTCGCCAACATCCGCCTGCGAAACCAGCTCTGTCCGGGAACGGAAGGGGGTGTCACCAAATACCTGCCGACCGGCGAACAGACTTCGATCTACGACGCCGCGATGAAGTACAAGGAAGACGGCACTCCGCTCGTCGTTCTCGCCGGCGCGGAGTACGGCACCGG
>PABD01000136.1 GCA_002702685.1 Planctomyces sp. | reverse complement strand
GCCGCGTCTGCTCGCACTGCTCGTGCTGCTGATCATTCCGTTTACGGTTGGAATCTGGCTGCCCACAGCGACGACCGTCGGGCAGATCGGTCTGGTGTTCCTGCTCGTGCTCCTCGTCGTCGACCTGTCGCTGTCGCCCTCGTTCAAGCAGATTCGCATTGAACGGAGCGTAAGCGAAGCAATGTCCGTCGGTGTTCCGAATCCGGTCAAGCTCAACATTCAGAACCGTAACGGACAGAAAGTCGAGTTGCGCCTGCACGATGAACCTCCCGAGCCATCGACGCTCGAAGGCTTGCCAGCGCGTATTGTTCTCAGGCCGCAACGCGAAACGTCCATTACCTATCACGCATTGCCCGAACGCCGGGGACCGAACGCATTCGGGCGGCTCTTCCTGCGCATGCGCAGCCGGTTCGGCTTCTGGCAACTGTTTGAAGAACGCGTGATCAATCAGCCGGTGGATATCTTTCCCGATATTCAAACGGTGCGGCAGGTCGAACTCCTCGCGCGGCAGAATCGCCTCGCCGAAGCGGGCGTGCGGATGTCCCGGTTCCTCGGACGCGGAAGTGAGTTCGAGCGACTTCGCGAATATCGACGCGGCGATGAATATCGCAGTATCGACTGGAAAGCGACCGCGCGACGTCGCGAACTCATCAGCCGCGAATATACTGTCGAGAAAAACCAGAACCTGCTGTTCCTTATCGATTGCGGGCGGGGTATGTGTAATGAGGTCAATAACATCTCGCATTTCGACCGTGCGCTCAACTCGCTGATTCTGCTCAGCTATGTCGCGCTGCGGCAGGGGGACTCGGTGGGGGTGCTCGCGTTTTCAAACAGGCTGGAACGGTCCGTCCGCTTCATGCGGGGGAAGGCCTCGCTGCAGAAACTCGTTCGGCAGATTTATGACCTGCAGCCCCGCTACGAATCATCCGACTACGCGCTGATGGCCGAGCAGCTGCGGAAGCGATACCGCAAGCGGTCGCTCGTTGTGCTGCTGACGTATTCCATGGATGAAGTCCATCTGGAGACGATCAGCCGTCAACTGCGTCAAATGCGTACACCTCATCTCATTTTAACGGCGTTCCTGATGAATGAACCGCTGCAGGCGCGCTACGAGGAAATCCCTGACAATCACATTGAAGCGTTTCAGGTGGCCGCAGCGGGGGAGATGATCGCGACTCAGTCCCGCCAGCTGATGAGATTGCGGCAATCGGGACTGCTGGTGCTGGAATCGCTGCCGACGCAGTTGTCCACCCGCTTGATCAACGAATACCTCGATATTAAAGCCCGCCATCTGCTCTGAATTCTCAAAAATCGCAATCTCAGCCGCAGACTTGACTTTGCCTGTCCGTTTAAGGCAGCATAAAGCATAATTTATGCGTCAAAACAGGCTCTTTTCGAGCGGATCGATTCTGCCCCGACATGCTATTGTGGGGAATCGCCGGCTTCATAGCAGCCCCTCTTATCTACCAGCATTCCATCCGGCCCGCCCTTACCATCTTTGAGACGAACTGTGGCCCGGATCCCCAAGGAGAAGTTGATGTCATTGCGTTGGATAGCCACGTGTACTTTGCTTGTCGCGCTCTCGCTCTGGGCGAGCGCGAAACCTGTCTTTGCTCAGCAGAACTATAACGCCAACTGGATTTGGCTCGATGGTGTTGATGCCTGGGGTGAAGCGGGTGCTCCCGCCGGTTCCGTCTGGTTTCGTCAGATGGTTCGTTCGGACGGACCTTCCACCGGGGCGCTGCGCATGGTGAGCAGCGACCCGTTCGAAGTCTGGGTCAACGGACAGCACGTCGGCAAAGGCAATGGCAAGGAACTGTATCGCTTCAGCTTGAACGGGATCGTCGAACGTGGTCCGAACGTGATCGCCATTCGCGTGGATCATGCTGATGGTAAAGCGGGATTGTTCGTCGACGGCGAAGTCCGTAACCAGGGGGGACGCGTATTTCCCTTCGACGCCGACGCCGAATGGATGGCGACCACGACGAAACCGGCAGACAGCTGGCTGACGGCCGACTTCGATAAGGAAGGCTGGGCGAAAGTCAAAGTGCTCGGTCAGCATCCCAACTCACCTTTCCAGGATCTGGAACTTAAAGATTCCTACCTCGACCGCTATGCACTTCCCGCCGGTTACAAAATCGAGCGTATCGGTGAGCCCGACCTCGTGGGATCACTGATCGCCATGACCTGGGGCAACAAAGGTCGCGTCATCGCTTCACAGGAACGTGGCCCGATCATCACGATCACCGACGAAGACGGGAACGGTATCTACGACAAAGTGGTGAACTACTCGGATAAACTCGAGAACTGCCAGGGGCTCTGTACTGTTGGAACCGACCTCTATGCCGTCGGGCAGGGGCCGGATGGCGTCGGTGTCTACCGTCTGCCGGATGATAACAACGATGGCGTGGCCGATGGCATCGTCTTCCTCGGGAAGAACAAAAGCGGCATTGGTGAGCACGGCCCGCACGATGTGGTCCTTGGTCCCGATGGTTGGCTCTACCATAACATGGGAAACCATGCGTGGATGGATGTCGAAATGCAGCCGAACTCGCCTGCGAAACATACCTATGAAGGCGTGTTGCTGCAGCCAAGCTTCAAAGATGCCGGTGGTCACGCGACGAACATCACTGAACCCGGCGGAACAATCTGGCGTTTCACTCCGGATGGTTCGAAATGGTGGCGGGAAGTTTCCGGTTTCCGGAACGAATACGATATCGCCTTCAACAAATTCGGGGACCTGTTCACGTTCGACTCCGACATGGAGTGGGACGTCGGCATGCCTTGGTATCGCCCCGTTCGTGTGAACCACTGTGTTCCCGGCGCTGAATTCGGTTGGCGTACGGGGGCGACCAAATGGCCCGAATACTTCCTCGATTCACTTCCCACCACGGTCGACATCGGTCGCGGTTCGCCAACCGGGGTGATCTTCTACGAACATACTCAGTTTCCCGAAAGCGAACAGGGATCGTTCCTGATCTGCGACTGGTCGCTGGGTCGTATTATCTCCGTGCCACTCAAGAAATCGGGCGCGACTTACGCCAGCGATTTCCTGACGATTGTTTCGGGTAACCCGCTGAACGTCTCCGATATCGAAGTTGATCGCGATGGTTCGATGGTCTTCTGTGTCGGTGGTCGTCGTACGGAGGGTGGCCTGTACCGGGTGACCTATGGCGATGAAAAGCACACTCCTGTTTCGGCGACGACGATCGCAGAAATGATCGCGCTGCCGCAGATCACCTCCGCCTGGGCGCGGGAAGATGCCGCCGCCGTGAAAGCGTCCGTCGGTGAAGAAGAGTGGAACAACAAGCTCGTTGAATACGCGAAGACCGGTTCACCGGCGGAACAGATTCGCGCGTTGACTCTACTGTCGCAACTCGGACCGAAACCCGAACTCGATCTGTTGATTTCGCTCGTCGACAGCGAAGACGTGATGGTTCGCAGTTTCGTTACCTTGCTGCTGGGGGATCATCCCGATAAGAAAACGTATATTGCTCTCGAAAGCCTGCTGCGGGATATCGACCCGATGGTCGCTCGCCGCGCGTGTGAGGCATATGTGCGTCTGAACCAGGTTCCGCCCAAAGAACCGCTGTTGACCCTGCTCGGCAGCGACGATCGCCACGTCCGGTTCGCCGCGCGGCGTTCGCTCGAAATGATTCCCGCCGATCAATGGAAAGAAGACGTCCTTAAATCGGAACGTCCCAGTGTGCGGACCTATGGCCTGCTGGCCCTCATTCATCTCGACGCGATTAAACCGAACCAGGTGATCAAGCAGGTGCTCGATCTGCAGAAGTTCGGTCGCGGCGGTATGAGCGATCGCACCTTGCTTGAAACCCTCCGCCTGTCGTCGCTCGCATTGATCGACGGCGCGGAAGGAAATCAGGTGGAACAGCTCGGTAAAAATCTGCTCGAGTTCTTCCCGTCGGAAAATGATGATGTCAATGTGGAAGTGGCTCGTCTGCTCTGTCACCTCGATGTCGCGGAAGCCACACCGCAGATTGTGAACTACCTCGAAACCGTTCCTTCCGAGCAACTGCAGATTCGGATGGCGACCTTCCTCAGCTACAAGGGGAATGGCTGGACGAACGAATTACAGGGTAAGTATCTCGACTGGTACGAAGGAACCCGTAGTTGGGAAGGGGGGAACAGCTTTGTTCCTTACCTTGCCAATATCGTGGGGGCCGGCATCAATAAGTTCTCTCCCGAAGACCGCAAAGCCCTGCTGCTGGAAGGAACATCGCGTCCGTTCGCCTCATCGCTCGTCCTGAAGATGAGCAAGCCCGAAGACATTGCTGACTTCGAAACCGTCGTCACTGGAATTCTGGCCGCTGCCGAGAAAAGCGACAGCGCGGGCGCGGATGAACTCGTCAACGTGTTGATCTCCTCACTCGGCCAGAGCGAACAGCCTGCTGTCCGCGAGACCTTGCGAAAAGCCTACGAGACAACTCCCGACCGTCGCGAGCAACTCGCCCGCGTTATCGCCGAGAAACCGCAACCCGAAGATTGGAGCGTGCTGACTCAGACACTCCAGTTCGGCGATACGACGACGTTGCAGTTAAGTCTGAATGCTCTGCGTAAACTCGAACAGAAACCCGAAGAACCGGAACCGATGCGGCAGGCGATTCTGGCCGGTCAGAAACTCGGTGACCAGGGTGGCCAGGTCGCTGTTCAGTTGCTGCAGCACTGGACCGGCAAACCGCATGAGAAAGGCGAAGATCTTGCCGCGGCGCTTAACTTCTATCGGACCGTTTACGCGGAGATGTTCCCGAAAGCTCCTCCCGCGGAAATGCAGAAGGTCGATGTGGAAATGGCGGGTTACAGCCTGCAGGACCTCGTCAACTATCTCGAGAACGATCCGCAGGGACAGAACGGTGATGTCGAAAAAGGGAAAGTCGCCTTCGAAAAAGCGAAGTGCGTCAAGTGCCACAAGTTCGGTGATACCGGCACCAACGTCGGTCCCGACCTGACCTCGGTGCGTCGTCGCTTCCAGCGGAAAGAGATCATCGAATCCATCCTGCTTCCGTCGCAGGTCATCTCGGACCAGTACCGGATGCTGACGGTTATCACCGAAGATGGTCTCGTGCATAATGGCATGCCGGTTCCGGACAACACCAAGCCCGATGTGCTGGTGTTGCTTCTGAACGACGCCACCAAGCTCGAAGTGCCGAAAGACGAGATTGATGAAGAAGTCCCGTCCAAGTTGTCGGTCATGCCGGTCGGTCTTTTGAAAGATTTAACGCTCGAAGAGATCGCCGACCTGTTCGCGTATATCGAAACGAGCAAGTATAATGAAGCCACCGCAGACGCGAGCAAGTAACGCCTCGTTCACGCGGTGATCAACAAATCTCCCCCCGGAGATCCCGGGCCTCAGGCTTCCTGAATCCGGACTCCCTGACGAATACCTCTCATCGAATCTTTCGGTGAGAGGTTTTTTTGCTTTGCATCTTCGCTGGACTGCCTGTTTTGAAGCGTTTTCCTGGTGGTTCCAGCTTTCGCCAACTGGTATTGCAACAGATCTGCCTTCTCACTAAATTTCCGCAACTTTTGCCGATTCCGGGGAAATTCTCTCAAGTTTTGCACGGCTGACGCAAAAGACTCTCTCTCAAAACAGCCGCTCCCACTGCGGTTCTTCTCTTCGACAACTTCAATGATAGACGGTCATCAGGACCCGGAAGGCGTCTTTCATGCTCCGCATAAACAAATTCATTTCGGCTGGAATGGTGCTCGCATTCTTCGTGAGTGGTCTGACCGGCTGCAATATGTCCAACGGGTGGCTCGCGAACAACGAAGGCGCCACCGCGTATAAACAGGGCAACTATACGCTCGCTCGCAACGCATTCCAGCGGGCGGCGATCGACGATCCGTCGAATACCAACTACCAGTACAATCTCGCGATGGCGATGAAAAAACAGGGGGACCTGCAGGCAGCCGAACAGCAACTGCGACAGGCGCTCAACAAACGCCCCGATCATCAGCCGTCGAACCACGGTCTGGCGGAACTGCTGAACGATCAAGGACGCTCTGCCGAGGCGCTTCAACTGATGGAACAATGGGTGGCCGTGGAACCACACTTGCCACAGGCGCATGTCGAACTGGCGTGGCAGAAACGGGCGATGGGCGATACCGCCGGCGCTGAAATGGCGCTACAGCAGGCGCTGCGTCTACAGCCGAACAACCCCGTGGCTCAGGCACAGCTGGGACAGCTCTACCATCAGACTGGCCGCTCGGCCCAGGCTGTCGCGATGTACCAGAACTCGCTGCAGAACAACTGGAATCAACCCGAAGTTCATTCGCGGTTGGCCTCGTTGCAGGGTCCGATGTCGATCCAGCGCGAACGGGCCCGGATGGCCGCGGCGAATACGCCCTATTCCGTGCCTTACGGTGCGACGACGACCGCCGCGATTCCAGGAGGTTGGCAGCCTTATGGTCCGACGATGACGACGATGCAACAGGTCCCCATGATGCAGTCTGCCGCAATGGCTCCGACTCCGGTCGCCACTGGAACTGCCGATGCCGATCCGGCGCACTCGGGCACGAACTGATTATCGATGGATGACGTACGCCCGGGGATGCTGGTCCCGGGTGAATCTTCAGCGGGCCACTTTTGCGAATGCTCTCCCAGCCTGTCGACCACTATTTTCAGGCCGGTTCAGTGCTATTGAATTTGGGAATGAGCGGTAAAGCTACTGATTTTGCCTCCCACGGCTTTTATAATGGGAGCGATGGGTCCGTTTTGATCCAGGCGAACCGGATGCAGGTATCGCCGAGCGAAATCGGTCAGGGCAATCTCCTGAGATGACGCCGAGATCGCGAGCCGCTGTCGCCTTGGCGACTGGTACAGGCGCACCGGTGATTTCTGCATGAATTCCCGGTTAATCCTGCGATTGATTGCTCGTGGCGAGCGACTTTCGGGCGCCTGACTGGTTCTCATCGGCTCCATCACACTCTACACTGAGGAGCAGCACACAGGGAGGAGGACACGGAGGGGCAGCCCAGCCGTTGTGCTCTGGCCCCATATCGATCAATCGGCGCTTGCGCCCTTTGGCCGATACCCACCGATTTTTCCCACCAGACGGAAGATGCCTCCCACCCGATGGATTTGCGTGGCATCTGAGTTTTATCCAGCCAGTGAACTACATCCAGCAACAGGGACAGTGACCACCGGTCGTCACTCTACAGGACGACGATGGAGTACGTGCGACTCGATAAGGGCACCGGTCGGTTCACCTCATCCCACAAGGGTAACTCATGAAGAAGACAATCTTTGCATTCAGTACCTCCATACTCGTAATGGGCGGCTTTTCTTTTCTGCTCGCCGATGAACCGGCTGTTCCTTTCGGTCTGCCCGCGCTGGAACACCCGGAAGACAACCCGCCGACCCCGGAGAAAATCGAACTCGGCAAACTGCTGTACTTTGATCCGCGTTTGTCCCGTAACAACGACATCTCCTGCGCGACCTGCCACGATCCCAACAAGGGATGGAGCAATGGCGAGCCGAACGCCGCCGGGTTCGAAGGAAAACGGGGGGATCGCAACTCCCCCACGGTAATCAACTCGGCGTATTACACGACCCAGTTCTGGGATGGTCGCGCCGCCACACTCGAGCACCAGGCACTCGGCCCGATCGCCAACCCGATTGAAATGAACATGTCGCTGGACGAAGCGATCGGACGGATCCAGAAGTCGAAAGGTTATCAGGAGCGATTCCAGCAGGTCTTCGGCAGTGAGCCCTCTCCCGAACTGGTCGCCAAAGCGATCGCCGCTTTTGAGCGGACTGTGCTTTCGGGCAATGCCCCCTATGATAAGTACGTCGCCGGTGACGAAACCGCGATGTCCGAATCGGCCGTTCGTGGCTGGAAGCTCTTCAAGGGAGCGGCCAACTGTTCCGCCTGCCACAGCGGGGCCAACTTCACCGACAACGCATTCCATAACATCGGTGTCGGTGTGAAGGATGGCAAAAATACAGATGTCGGTCGTTTTGCGGTAAGCAATCTGGAAGGGGATACCGGGGCTTTCAAAACTCCGACCTTGCGTGAGATCGCCCGCACCGGCCCGTACATGCACAATGGCAGTATGGAAACATTGGAAGAAGTCGTTCAGCACTACAACAAGGGAGGCAACGCCAATCCTTACCTCGATGAAGAGATCTTCGAACTGGGCTTGAGCGAGCAGGACATCGCGGACCTGGTGACGTTCATGAAAGAAGGGCTCTCCAGCGAAGACTATCCACTGGTCGAAGCACCCACCGACCTGCCTGATTGATTCTGGTGCTGCAGGTCCAGTTAACTTGCTGACAAGTGGGGACCAATCCGCACTTTTTCCGTTGGCGGAGTGGCCTCCCCCTTGTGGTTTGCAGGATGAATTGAAACAACAGATAATAGAGTTCGAGCGAAACCCCTCTCGTATATCGATTTCCCCGAGAACTACTTATTAGAGAGTGAAAGATCATGCTGAAGAAAGCGAAACGCCTCGCGGTGTTAACTGGATGCCTGAGCCTGTCTCTGGTCTGCTTCGCCTATGGCGAAGAGCCGGAACACGAGACTCTGGTGATCGATCTGGACAATCCCTGTGGTGTGCTGGTTCATCCCGAAACGGGCAAAGTGTATACCGCCAGCAAACTGGGCGTTCACTGCTATACCCCCGCAGATCATAAAGCTGTTTTCGAAGTGTCCGAGTTCCCGGAAGATATTTACGGTAAAGGTCCTAAATATGACATCGGGCCCCTGGGTCTCGGGTTGCTGAACAACGAACACCTCGTCGTCGGCGATGGCAGCCGTCCCGATGGTGAAGAACTGGTCCGCGTTTACAAGCTCGATGGCAAGAAGAAAAGTGAAGGGGACGCCGTTTACACGCTGGGCCCGATCACCGCCGGCGAGAAGAGCGCTAAAGGAGAAGGCAACTTCTACGGTGTCGCCGTGAACGAAAGCGCCATCTTCGTAACCTGTAACGGTGACGATACTAAAGGCTGGGTTTCCAAAGCCGATATCGTCGATGGCAAACCGCAGGAACTCGTTCCGTTCATCGCCACTAAAGAAGCGACCGGAACCGACGCTCCCGTCGCGATCACCTTCACCCCCGATGGCAGTGAACTGGTCATCGGTCAGATGGGTGAGATGAACGTCGCCAACGACAGCCTGCTCACCTTCTACGATCCGGGCACAGGCGAACTGAAGCGGAGCCTGAAAACGGAACTCTCGGACATCGCAGGACTGGCCTACAGCCCGCAAACGGGTAAACTGTATGCAGTCGACTTCTCCTGGGTCGACTCGACCAAGGGTGGCCTGTTCGAACTGGCTGTGGACGGCGAAACCGTCAACGCTACCAAGATCATGAGCCTCGACAAACCTACCTCCCTCGCCTTCGATAAAGAAGGTCAGCTGTATCTGACCCAGTTTGGATCGGAAGTCCCGGAAGGCGCTGAATCCGCCGGCTCCCTGATCCGTGTTGAACCGGGTCTCTAAGGGCGCGGAGAACGGTCTCTGCCCCCCAGCCGTTCAGAGAGATGATCCCCACAACATTCATCGACCCAATGGGGTCGAGTTTTTCCCGCCGGGAAACTGCTCCCCGCGGTAAGTGGGGTCCCTCCCTTATCTCGATTTAAGAATTAAAGGAAATGTAAATGTCTGTAAAAGTCGGACAGCCGGCACCTGACTTCGCCGTGCAGGGTTATGACCGTACCAAAGATGGCTCCGATACCCAGTTTGGCGAGTACAAGCTGACTGATTACCGTGGCAAATGGGTCTGCCTCTTCTTCTATCCGCTCGACTTCACCTTCGTCTGCCCGACGGAGATCGTCGCGTTCAACAATGAACTCGACGAATTCGAAGACCGGGATTGTGTCCTACTGACTGCCAGTACCGATTCGGTTTACTCGCACAAAGGCTGGTGTGACGCCCATGAAGATCTTCAGAAACTGAAGATTCCCATGCTGGCGGACAACAACCACACGCTCGCGAAAGCGTTCGACGTGCTGGACGAAGGAAAAGGGATCGCCTACCGCGGTGTCTACCTGATCGACCCGCAGGGTGTACTCCGCTGGATGGCGGTGCATGACCTGGGCGTGGGCCGGAATGTTGAAGAAGTGCTGCGCGTTCTCGACGCTCTGCAGACCGACAAACTCTGCCCCTGTAACTGGAAAAAAGGCGAGGAAACCCTCAACTAAATCTTGTTATGTAAGCAGCTGACCAAAACGAAAAAGCCGCCCGGTGCCTGGCATCGGTCGGCTTTTTTTGTTGGCATGCATTCGGAGGGATGTGAAGCAGATTAAGTGGCTGAGTCTAAAGCGTGCCCAGCGGACCCGCGTCCGTCGAATCAATGAAATTGTCGTCATTCTTCCGGGCTAATTCCATTAGTTTGCAATAATCGCGACGTAGTGACTCCTTGAAATCGCCTAGTTTGGCGATGGCATTTGTGATACCCACGGCATCGCCTGAAAATGCTCTCCTTCTTTTCCTTCCTAAAGTAAGTGTCGGGTCATCCTCCAACTCACGTATAAAACGGGATACAAGACTGAGGAGCACAAAGAACGCATACGCACTGTATACACAAGCCGCGGCGTTATCGATTTCGTCCGTTCTTTTCCTGTACGGTTCATACACGTCTTCGGTGACAGGATACGATGAGAACCGTTCTGGCACCGCTGTCAAAGGGATCATCAAATCGAACTCTGGATCCATGAAGCCGATCCCAGCATTGAGGTACTCAGTCTCGAGAACTTCGACAGGTTGAGATGTAAGTTTCTCGGCGCGCAAGATGATCCGATTTACAAACGCGATCATCTCGTCTCGTTCGGGGCAATCTTCGGGCAACTGATAGAAAGGTAAACCGCGCCGAGCAGCACGCACGGCGTAGGCCAGCAGGAACCTGGCTGGATGAAGTGGACCCCGGTTTTCGGACCACGGCTTAAGGTGGATTTCTTTCGGTCGGGGCAGAGGATATCGTGGCGTCATCAGGAGGATTGCGATGACGCGG
>PABD01000135.1 GCA_002702685.1 Planctomyces sp. | reverse complement strand
GTCCTTGCCCAGCCAGTTTACCCCGACGGCCCCGCCGTACGTGTTTGCCCCGGTGGCATCGAGGGTGGGATACCCAGTCAGACCGTCCGTCTCAAAGTTGATACCCGTATTCCGCAGGATGCCCCCCGTTCCCGCCGCCCGCGCGACCGATTGCGTCCGGTCGAAACCGACGAAGAAGTTGAGATAGGGAACAAACGTCAGTGGCTGGCTCGTAATGAAAGCGTTCTCCCACAACAGCATCTGGCCATCAGCCGTGTTGACCCCATTGATCGGATCCTGCCCTGTATTCACAATCACCCGCACGGCGGTGGAGACGATGTCCTGAATTCGCCGTGAATACCCGAGGGCCATATTGTGGTAACTCAGCCCCCGGCCAGTACGGTCATCGAGGAATGCATAACCTGCCTCAATGTAACCGTTGTAGGCATCGATCATGGCCGTCGCCCCGTACAAATGCGTCTGACCATCTCCACTGCCGACGAAGGCGGGGCTCGAAATGTCGTTGAACCCGGCAAAGAACGTCACGTCGTAGTTCACCCAGTCGAGATAGCGATTGTTCTGTGCAGGAATGGTGACGGCCGCTCCGAGGAACGCATCCTCCATCCAGATACCGTTCTGATACAAGAGCGGCAGGAAACCGATGGCGATCGGCATATCAAACGGGGCGTCCTCCCCCACCAGGCCACCGTACATCGATCCGATGTCGCCCTCGAAGAAGAACGTATCGAAGTTGTAGTCAAACTCGTCGATATACTCGAATTCGGTGTCCTCGAACTGCACACGGCTGAAGTTGACGTTGCGATCGAGTGGTCCCCAGAAGGCGTGAAACCGCTCTGTGTCGGTTAGCTTCAGATCAAAGTCGAGGTTCAGCCGATGCGCGACCACAGCCTGATCGTTCCCATTCTTGATGTACCCCGCCCCGGCACGATAGTCCCCGTACAGGAGGAAGCTCGGAGCCATCAGGTTCGTCTCGCCGAACAGGGTCGATGACTCGGGAATCGGCCCGTATCGATACAGTCCCCGCCCGAACTCGAGCCACGGGCGTTGTGTCGGGACAAGGTATTTGCCTGTGTAAGGGCTCTGATCCAGGTTCGGCATGAACGGAACGCTGCTGTAGTTCGGATCGTCGACGAATACCCGCGAGTCGAATGTGGTCGGACGCGCGTTCTCATCGTGCCTTGGCATATGCGCTTTGTACTCGGTGAATGTCCCTTCCGTCAGTTCGGTGCTGTGCTTCTCTTTCTCGTCGGTTGATGTGGCCACCGGATACGGCGCGAGCGCCTGGGTCGGAACAATCAATCCGGGATGCACCGGCGCTGGAGGTACGACGGGCGTCAGCGGGGCGTGCCGCGGGTTGGGAGCGGTGATCGGAGCGGAATCGGTATGAACCGGACCACCGTTGAAGAATGTCGCAGACGTCTGATTCGGCGGCATCGCTTTCGGAAGTGAATGTCCGAACCCATTGTCCAGACCCGGCGCGGCATTCGAGATCAGGCTGGCATTGCCTGGCGGGATCCTCTGCCCGGGATTCACTCCCCGCGGTGTATACTGGAGAGTCCCGGGAGAAGTCGCACGAGCTGTTGTTGGTGCTGGACGTGCCGCTGATAGTTGATTCGCCGACAGAGCGGGCGGGGTATACCGCGGTTCGACCGACTGCGCATTCGCATCCTGCGCACCACTGCAAGCAATCAGGCATCCCATCATCAGGGGAATGACTGATCGAAGCACAGGCGAACGGAAGCAGGCAGGATTACGATTCATAAAAATCCGAGACAACGTGAGATCGACCGATATAGGAGCGGGAACACGACCGTCATTATTTGACGAAGAAGTCCACGGCGAACTGATGGAAGTCGATGATGCTTTCATTCATCGCCCGTTCCATTTCAGGCGTCGCACCGCAGAAACGCATGAAGTAGATCGGTTCTGATCGGCTGCGCATGCGGACCGAGAGTCGATACCGCCCCGGTTTCGTAATGAACTTGCCCGGTACCTTGTACTTCGCTTCCCGTTCTCCGAGCGGTGGGATGGAATGCCCCTCCATACGAATGAACGGAGGATGGTTCATCGTCGTGATCGGGAAACTGCTCGGGCGGATGAACGGCAGTTGATCGATATCCATGTTGACCGGCAGGTAGAACTCGCGATCCGGCCCTTTCACGTGGGTGATCAGGAACTTCGTCTGCAGGTTGAAGAGTTGATCATCGTGAGGAATGCGACCGGCAGAGACTTCCAGTGAATGCAGGTCGGCCAGATCACCATTTCCATCGACGTAGCCGGATTCCCAGATCGGGCAACCATCCGGCCCGGTCAGCGCGACATTCAACCAGATCTGCGGTTGCGCCCCGAGAGACCCGCTCGGCATGTTATGCCCGTTGCTCTCATTTTTGACCACGTAATGGAACTTGAGATCTTTACCGCGTTCGACATTCGAATCAAAGAACGGACCACTTACGTTCGAAGCGTTCTCCATCAGCGCGTGTCGCGCTTTGTTCTTGATGACAAGCTTGCGTTGATTCTCTTTGATGATGTCGCGGGCATCGTAGCGATCGTCGGCGAACTCCCACACTTTGGGAAAGTTCACATGGAGCTTCCCGTCGGCGAGGGCGTCTTCAAAATTATCGGTCCCCCAACCACCTCTCAAGTCAAACTGGAGCCACTCACTCATCGTCCAGCGATCAGCCTTGGGATTCATCGGGAAAATGCCGGGATGCGCGATCGACGCCCCCGGACCGAAGAACATGTGGTTGGAATGTTTCCGATTGGGGTTAATCGGAATTTCGTTCACAATGGCCGCCGGGGCCGTCTCGTAGCCGCAATGTTTCCCCGCGACTTTACCCATATGGCAGTCCTGGCAACTGATCCCCTCTTTGGCGGCGGGCGAAGCGCGGTATTGCTCCCACACGACTTCCAGCTTGATCCCCGGGTAGACAGCCACCTGATGACAACTCACACAGAAGTGGCTCGATGAGAGTTGGTCGAACTGAATGATTTTCCCGTGAATGGGCTGGCCGGGTGTTTTGTAATCGGTCGTCGTTTTGACTTTGAACTTTTCCGGCTGCGCCAATACCTGCTGCAACGACTGACCATTCCCCGTGCCGTAAACAGGATCTGTCAGCGGGCCCGGTTCCATGCGACGTTCGCCGTTGACTCGACCGTACCGCTCCTTTACCCGGTGACAGGCAACACAGGTCACCCCTTCCTTTGCGGCGGGGCTCCCTTCCCAGATGGGTTGATCGCGTGACAGCCCCTGCGTCGTCGCCACGGGGGCGTGACATCGCAGACAGAAGTAACCGAGCGTTCCCTGCGCCAGCGTGTTGATCGTCTGTTCGAACTTGTGGAACATCGGGGAGATCGACGCATAGGCATGGGCCGAGACCGACCACTCTTCGTAGATCTTCTCGTGGCAGGTGCGGCATTCCTTCGCCGACGGATATTCGTTGTTTGCATACACCCCTGCATGCGGATCGTAAACCGCGCAGTTGTCTCCCGGTTCCATCCCTGAAACGGGCGTCACACCGGTGGACATCGTCATCGCCGCGGTCGGTCCCCCGCTACCATGCGGAGCCCCCGAAAGAAAAGGACGCCCCCCCGGCATCGGTGCGAACTGAGGTTGGTGCGGAACAAGGCCCTGTTGATTTTGCGGATGATGAACGTACTGCTGTTGTTGCGCCCACTGCTGTTGCTGCTGCGCCTGTAGAATTCCGCGGAACGCCTTCATATCGAGGTTCTGCGTCGCTATGGGTCCATGCTGCACGCCGTGAGGATGACCAGGTGGAGCGTTACCTCCGCGCGGGAGAGGAACCGACTGCGGCATCGCCGGATGATGCATCATTTGCGGCTGCATCTGGCCTGTCACTGGAGGGGAGGCTTGCCCGGGATGTTCTGCGGCATACACACGCTGTCCCGGCATGCAGGGGATCAGCGGCATGACTTGCTGAAAGGCCGGCGTATTTCCCGCGTTGGTGTTCAACTCCACGGGACCCGCTGGTGGCGTTGTCGTTCCCGTCTGAGCGTTTGCCGACACAGCCAGTATCGTACTCAGCAGCAATACGAGCGCGGTCACGTTCGCGATGGTACAGCGGAGGCTCCGACGAGCAACTGAATACATGCGGTCTGATCCTGATCGAGGTTCGGGTCCATTCGATCCGCCTGTCGAAGCGCAATCGCGCCGCGACCTGATAGCGGATATCCCTTACCATCGACACGACCGTTACAGTCGGTGTAACCGGAACAGAACAACCGGTTAACTGAACGCAGTCTGGACGTTCTACTTCACCCGCAAACTCAGCCTGGACAACCCTGTTTACCATCTTCTGGTTGACCAACACCACCCCGTCGCGTTTCAGCGAGGTGCATCAAGAGCTCCAGAATCAGCATGTCGGCCCGATTCATGACGTGGCGACTGCTTCTATTACCCAGGCCCCGGACAAGCTCTTCCACCTGCTCCAGATGGAGCGCCATCGTCTCCCGTACAGAGAGGTTACACATCTCGATCTGCAGCACGACCTGCCGGATCTCTTCCGACAACGAGCCCGTCCCCATCACCACATAAGAGCGAAGCAAGGCCGCATAGTAGGACTTCAACTCGGTGAAGAAATTCCGCTCGGCAGACCGGGGTCGCGCGTCGGATCCATATTCCGGCGGATCACGATCCAGTTCCGCGGCATGGGCCAGGGAACGGAGATCATCCAGCATTCTTCGCTGCTGTTCGAGGATACGTTCGGAATCCCGATGATCCTGTTGCAGTTTCTGTTGTCGCTCGCGTCCCCAGGTCTGATGTTCCCGAGCAAGTTGAAGACGCCGTCGCGCCCGTTCGATCGCCGGGACGAGCGCGGGAGCATCCCAGTACAGCGACGACTGCAGAAACTCGACATTCGCCTCATAACAGCGGGCGAGTTCGCGAGGTTGAATCTGCTCTGACAGCAGAAGGACGGGATCAAGATTGCCGCTCGTGCGAATCGACTGCACGAGGGGCTGCACTTGCGACTCAAAGTGATTCACATGGGCGATGGCGAGAATGAGGATATCGAATTCGTGTTCGTGAACCTGAGCGATCAGGTCGGCTTCCGTAGAGACCCATTCGAGCCGGGGGGACCGGCAGCCCCGCGCATCCAGCTGGAGTGTCAGATTGACCCAATGAGGTCGTTCTGAGGCGAAACAAAGCAGTCGCGCGGCGGCGCTCCAGGGACTCACCCCTGGCCTGTTCTGTCTCAGATTGTCCTGTCCCGCTGGCATCTCTAACTGTCCAGTACAGATTCCCGGCGACGCTTGTCATTAAGATCACGCCGCCATTTTTATTTAAGTCGCTCATATATATCCACTTAGGCAAAACAGGTCAATCTGAACTTTTCCCTTATTCATTCTGACACACTCTTGAAATTTTTACAGAATATACGAAAATTGTGTCGTATCTCACCGAAAATCAATTGGATCTTCGGCAAGATATCGTCTACAGATTGTGAGTCAGCAGAATCGCCCCGCTGTAGCAGGCGGTCAATGACTTTCTCAGGACGGTTACGAGATCAACAAGTCTCAATGAGCTTGCTCAAACAAGGAGGGAACCATCTTAGTTCTTAGCAGGAAGCCGGGAGAGTCCATCGTCGTCGGTGACGGTGTGCGCATCTCTGTGGTGAAAGTTCAAGGGAGCCGAATTCAAATCGGCATTGAAGCCCCGCACGACGTCTCCATCCGCCGCGCGGAATTGGCGGACAAACCGAATCGAGAGCTCTCCGATTCGCAACACGGTTTTGAACTCGTCCCACGCTGAACGCCGCATCATTCGCACCGGCCCGACCTGATTTTCGCTCTTGGACGTAATATTCCAGACGAGATCTGCTCTGTTGACTGAATGAAGCTGTCCGTTCCCGGACGATTTATCAAAACGCCTGAAACAGCGTGTCTCGTATTTATCATTCCCGCGCGGAGGATATCTGCTTTATCCACTCCGCGCGGTCCGCTGTTCGCTTCCCAGATTGCCTGTCAGCAGCAATCGTCGGCTCCCCGCCCATTGATGTCTGTCTGTTGATGCGTTTCCTTGACAGATGACGTTGCGGAATGCTCTATTAAGTCGACCCCGTCGCGTGAACCGGGCGATTCCTCTGTTCGGTTCTCGACTCCTCCCCCCCACGTCACACCGAATTTTCCATCGAGGAATGATTTCATGCTCCGTCACGGTCTCCTGACATCTCTGTTTCTCTTAAGCCTTGCGACGTCCCTCTTCGCTCAGGATCCTTACTTCCAGGCGGAATTCATATTTCCCTTGCGTGAAGATCACAACCACGCCCCCGCCATTGTCGAATTGCCCAACGGTGACTTCTATGCCACCTGGTATCGAGGCGCAGGCGAGCGGCAGGCCGATGACGTCGTGATCATGGGCGCGCTCAAGAAAAAAGGGGAATCGGAATGGGGCTCCGACTACCAGGTGGCAGACTTCCCCGGCTTTCCCGATTGCAATACCGCGATGATTGTCGACCCGAGCGGGAATCTCTGGCTCTTCTGGCCGACCATCATTGACAACAACTGGGAATCGGCCCTGACCAACTTCATGGTGACGAACAAGTTCGCCGCGGATGGCAAACCGGAATGGGGGCGGCACGGGGTGATGTTTCTCAAACCCGATGACTTTGAAAAAGATCTGATCGAACGAACCGACGCCCTGCTCCTCTCGCGTCAGGAACCGCTCACCGAACGGCAATCCAACTACGTCGCCACCATCCGCGAACGAGCCGGTCAGAAACTGTACCAACGACTCGGTTGGATGCCCCGCTGCAAACCGACGATCCTTCCGAGTGGTCGTATGATTCTTCCGCTGTATACGGACACCTTCTCGATCTCACTGATGGCGATCAGCGATGACGGTGGCGGAAGCTGGCGTGCAAGCAAGCCGCTGTACGGTTTCGGCAATATTCAGCCGACAGTCCTCCGCAAGAACGATGGCACCCTAGTCGCCTACCAGCGCGACAACGGCTTTGAAAAGATGATCAAAGTCTCGGTTTCGAAAGATGACGGAGAGACCTGGTCCGACGCTGTTGTCTCCGATATGCCGAACCCGAGCGCCGGTATCGATGCCGTCCGTCTGGCGAATGGACATTGGGCGATGATCCACAACGACGTCCCCAAGGGCCGCCACAAACTGGCCGTCTCTATTTCAGATGACGAAGGCGAAACCTGGAAATGGACCCGCCGACTGGAAGACCAGGAAGCGGGCTCGTATCACTACCCGGCCATCATGCAGTCCGAGGATGGTCGCCTGCACGCCATCTACAGTTACTTCACCTCGAAAGAGGGTGGCAAGGAAGGCAAGACCATGAAGCATGCCGAATTCGACGAAGAGTGGGTCATGGCCGGCGGCGAAGAAAAGTAGTTCGAGAATTTCGGACGGCGCAAAAAGATAACCTGCGAATGCGGTTCCCCCCAGAATCGTCGCATTCGCAGGTTTTATTATGTTTTGCTCAGCCAACTTCGAAGAGACAGCTGAAAATAAATCTTGGGTGAAGTTATTTATCTGCCGTTGAGTATCGGTCACCTGCCCGCAAAAAATGAGACGTTTTGAAAAGTTTTGAATCGTCTCATCGAACCAGTAAGAATTACCGAACGCGTGCCTGGAAGGTGAGGACGCTGCCCTCTCCCCCCTTGAGTTCCCCCGCCATTTCAAACCGCAGAATGCTGTCGACTGTTGAGTTCGGAAAGAAGCGGACTTCTCCCTGACGTTCTGCCTGGAACGATCCTTCGATGAACTCGAGCCGAGGGGTCAGATGGTCGGTGATTTTGATATCGCGGACCGTATGGTCTCCCATGTTGTCAAAGCGAATGGTGAAGGTAATGATCTCCCCCGGTTTCGCTTCGACCTTGTCAGCCAGTTTCACGATGCGCAACTTGCCCGGTTTCCCCTTGTCGAGTTCGACACCGACGATCTCCGCCGGTCTGAAGGAGCTTTCCAGTGCGTTGCCGGCGGAGGTGCTGGCCGTGATGATCGGGAATGAATCCTGCGACCAGGTGAAGGCCCCCTGCAGTCCCAGTTGGATGTCCACTTTGTTCATCCGTTCGAAGCGTCCCGCTTTCGTGAACTGCAAATCTTCGTAGACGTTTTCGAGTTTGGTATGGGCACCGGTGTATGTGTTCTGGAACAGACCGGAGAAGGCCGCATCGACTTCCAGTTCGCTTCCGCGACTGCGGGTCCGCATGCCATCAAGTTGTGATTTCTGGATCCTGGTGTCGATCAGCATCGACTGTTCCATCCCCACCCCGGTGGTACGGTCATGCAGGCCACCGATTTTGGTGAGTGCCGTCCGCGAAAACGGTAGCTGATGCACGCTCAACGAACGGAAACGGGGCGAGTAGATGACGACTTTGTTCGAGACAGTCAGTTCGTTGCCGCCGAATTCATTCTGGTATTCAGCGACGGTGTCTTCCGAATCAAGACCGGCGAGAGCCCGGTTCTCGTAATGGACAGGATAGTTACGATCGCCACCATCAACGATGTATTCGTCTGGATAAAGTTCGTATCGGCTCATGCGCTCGGACAGCCCATGCGGCGCCTGTTTGAGGGAGACGCGCGAGGTGGCATTGGTTTTGTAGATACGCTGATGCTCGCTGATGGTTTCGATTTCTTCCGAAACAGCGTGGGCAATGCCGGAGGCTTTCTCCCCTTCCACAGGCTGCTGCGGAAGTCTGGTCACCCAGGAATCCGGGGTGAAGAACGTGCTGGCGGGATTGTCCATCGCCGGCTGGCGGCTTCCCATTCGAAACAGCGCCATCGGGCGACCGAGTCGGTCGGCTTCTTTGATCAGGTTGTAATGTTCGGGCAATTTGTGTGTGGGAGAAGCTGTTTCCTGTAGTACGGGAATGGCCAGCTGCGGTTGTTCAAGATAGATGACTTTCGTCACGAGTCCGCCATCGATCACGTGCGCGACTTCTTCCGCGCTGACTTCGATTTCGAGCGGCCATGCCAGTTCTTCCCCTTCGGGCGGATGCAGGCGGTCGAGCATTTCGATGGTGGGATACAGGCTGACCCCCGGGAACTCCGGCATGTCGGCCAGTTTCAACCGGTACACCTGCGAGACAAACAGACCGGCGATTGCGGGAGCCGATTCCGTTTGAGGATGAGCGCCGTAAAACATGACGGAGCCTTCTGACGGCAGATGGACTCGCACAGGTTGCATGTAAGGCATGCGCGGCTTAACGGCAAACGAAGACCAGTGTGCTGCGCGTCCGGTGGGAGCGTATTGATCGAGCGGATAGTAGAGATTCGATTGCGCCCAGCTGTTCGCGGGAATCAATCCCAGCAGAACCGTACTCAACATCATGCAGAAGCGAAACGCTCCGGCGCGAAACGAATCGGATCCGGCGGAAGACTTGCTGGTAAGACAATTGGAATCGAGTTTAATCCCGCTCATCGGACGTCCTGTCACTTTTGATTCAATGAGTTGATTCAAGCAGATTCTGGTCGAAACCAGAGAACGACGCAGACCAGATAGTCGGGAACGGTTCTGGTCTGCGTCGCT
The DNA here is from genome assembly GCA_002702685.1 of Planctomyces sp. Lineage (GTDB taxonomy): Bacteria > Planctomycetota > Planctomycetia > Planctomycetales > Planctomycetaceae > Polystyrenella. The sequence continues at coordinate 5,805 of PABD01000135.1, read as the reverse complement.
ATGGATTCAGCTATCCAGGATCAGTAATTGCCGTCCTTCCTGCGAAGGACTCAGGCAACTACGGGCAGATGGCAGTGGCCGGTCCCGGTCCACCAGACGCACCCGCCGGGAGATCCCAGTGAGGATACAGTTCTTCATCCGGGCTGTGGGTCGGATGTTTTTCGGAGTACTCGATGTGACGCACGGGGTGCGGCAGACGGTATCCGGGTTCGTGTTTCACGTCGAGCAGCATGTGATCAACAGGCTGTCCAATGTCGATGTGAGTGTGGTTGCGCATGGTGTGAGATTTCAAACCAGCCGGGCCACCGAGTGGAATGTGAGCCGGACCGGGCAGACCAATCGGCGTGCCTGTCATCGGCATGCCGTAGGATGGAATCGGTCCCATACCGGCGATGAACGACTGGGCGGGAACGCCCGGAGCGACTGCACCACCACCGTAGATCTGCGGGCCGGGAATTCCGTAAGCGGAACCGGGCATGATCGAGATCGGCTGGGGAGCGTGGAACTCCTGGTTCATACCGTTGTAGCTGGCCTGCTGAATTCCACCTTTGAATCCACCGATGGAAGCCTGGAGGTCGCCACCCATTTCGAGGTCCATGTTACCGACACGGAAGACAACGAGGATGGTACCACGACGGTCAGCTTCGGCGACGGGATCAACACCCGGCTCGAGGCGAGTCGAAACGAGGGTTTCGACACCGGCGATGGCGAGTTCCTGGTACTTGGGTTCCGGCAGGTAGATAACTTTGGTAACGAAGTTGTTGCTTTCGATCTGAGCAAAGTCTTCTTCGTTGAGTTCGATCGGAATCGCGGTGTGCATCAGGTAGGCCTGGGTCGTCGGATGAACCGGATAGACCTGCAGGGTCGGATACAGCACCATTCCCTCACGACCGGGGCCCGGAATGTTCGTGAATTTCAACCGATAGGTTGCGGCCTGCGGGAAGTTGTAACGACCGGGAGCCAGGATCTGGCTTTCGGCGAAACCGCTGCCGACCTGCCAGCCGACATGGGTTCCTTCCGGTCCGAGGAACCGCACCTGCGAGGTGAGGTTTTCGGGGGCTTCGGCGAAGCCGTTTTCGATGGGCTCGTGGTAGGCAACCTGCATCAGTTCAGGCATCATAACGCCCGGCCCCGGCCCATCGACCATCGGGCCCGGTCGCATCATTTGTGCGGCAGGCGGTGCAACATAATTATCATGTTGCTTCACCAGATTTTGTCCGGCGGTTGAACAACCGACGCAGACGACAAGGATGGTCCCCAGGACCAAAAAGTAACATTTCATTACAATCCCCCTTCAGGATTAGCTTCTGGATAGCTGACTGGTTTGCCATTCAAAGTGGATGAATCCCCCCGAATGGCTGTTTCAGTGGTGGCCCCGTCTGGCCTGTTTCCGTAATTCCCATTTACGGGTCGCGGCCAGGGCCTCGTCTCCGAAATTGCCGTCGACCTTGAACCCCGGTTCCGTTTACAATCCCCGGCCGTTGGTTCAGACCTCCTCGCCGTCCGATCTCAGGACCGGTTTTTCGGCGCGGCAATTCGCGGAACGGTGTTCCACATAATTCTCTTTTCGGACCGTTGGCCTCCAATTCTTTGGAAAATCCCGCAAAATCAGAACAAGATGAAGAGATTGCCTAACTTACATATCCGGATCTTTGCCGGTCTGGTCCTGCTGGTGGCGATCGGCTGGTTCGGCCTCCAGGGATTCTTCAATTCATCCGAAACGGAATCCGGAGCGGAGACGCAAACCGTTGCGGCTGCGGGTGATAACGCAGACGCGGCTCAAACCGATGCCCCAATCCTCAACATCCACCCACTCCCGCTCAACAGCGCGACGTCCACCCCCGAACCACTCAGCCGCGGTGAGCGACTGCTCGTTCAGACGCGGGAAATGCTCCAGATCCAGAAGCCCTTTCGCACCCAGCTGACTCAGACCATTCGCATCGGGGAACGCCCCCTGCAGGCGACGGGAAGCTACATCGAAGGGTCCGGCTACCAGCTGCGAATGGAGCTCAAAGTGGAGACCCCCAGTACAACCGGGCACATGCTGAACGTCTGCGATGGTTCGATCCTCTGGACCGAATTGACGCGACTGTCGCCCGAACTGTCCCCCGAGGGTACCCCCCGAATCACCCGCCGCGACCTCGGTTCGATTCTGCAGGAGGCGCACACCAGCAGTCATGTCGACAACGCCCGCTTCATCTCCGACCTCGCCATGGGAGGCCTGACGGCACTGTTTGCTTCGCTGCAACGGGAAATGGACTTCGAAGACCCGATCGAATTCACGCACAGCGGCGTCTCGCTCTGGAAACTGCAGGGAACCTGGTCGCAGGCGTTCCTCGACCGCCATCAGGTAAGCAACATCCGGAAAATGCCTCGCCACATCCCGGATGGAGTCGAAATCTATCTCGATCGTCAGACGCTCTTTCCGCACCGTATCCTGTTCACGCGGCACAATGAAGAAGGAGAACCGCTGAAGTTGATCACCTTCGACTTCACCGACGTTCAATTGCGGGCGACATTGACGGACGACCTGTTCGATTATCTGCTCGCGGGAGAGTCTTACGACGACGTCACCAATCAGTATCTCCGCCGCCTGCAGGAAGTCGGGCACTAGATCCTTTCCAGGATAAGTGTGGCGGCTATCGTACCCGAAAAGCCCTTGAAAGTAGCAGGCTACGCCGCCAGAACACGCTAAGGTTATCTGGAATTTGCTATAGCCTGTGTTTTCACGCGGCTGGATTTTCGGGGGCAACTCCGTTGTTGCCGACACTGCCGATTGGCGCTGATTCCATTTGAATTCCCGATTCCGAACCGCTACGATACATATCGACGCTCGTTGATATAACTTCCGGGCTCTCTGTCAGCCCGCTCTCAGATACTCGTAGCGAAAGAGAACCGATGCGACGCTGCTTCGGACCGGTTAATCGACGTCAATTCATGCAGGTCGGCAGTCTCGCGCTCGGTGGCCTCACTCTTCCACAGCTTCTCCAGGCGAAAGAAGTGTCCGGAACATCTAAACGGCGAAAGTCCGTTATCTTTCTGTTCCAGCATGGGGGGGCGTCGCAACTGGAGACGTACGATCTCAAGCCCGATGCGCCGCTGGAATACCGCAGTTGCTTCTCTCCCATTGCCACAAAGGTGCCCGGGATGGATCTCTGCGAGCACTTGCCCCTGCACGCCAAGATCTCCGACAAGTTTTCTCTCGTCCGTTCCATGCACCACGATGTCGACATCCACAGCGATGGAGGTATCACCGTCCTCACCGGTAAACGTCCCGAGCGCCTCGACCCGACCTCGCAATCGAAAAGTGAACACCCCTGCCTCGGCGCTGTCGCGAGCCACACTCTCGGTGTCGACCAGACCTTCATGCCCCCGTACGTGATGCCCCCGTACGTGTCGATCCCGTCGCAGATCTACATGATCCGCCCGGCCTACCTCGGGGTGAAGCACAGCCCGTTCGCCTCCGGCAATCCCGCGGCTCCGTCTTACAAACCCCCTCACCTTTCGTTGCCGAACGGCATGACGCGGGATGAACTCAAGCACCGCGGTGAACTCGTATCGAAACTCGACCAGTTCCGTTCGGATATCGATGCGACGCAAAATCTCAAAGGGATCGAAGAGTTTCGTGAGCTTGCCTTGCAGATGCTGACGAGCCCCGAAACAGCGCGGGCATTCGATCTGTCACTCGAATCGGACCGCACCCACGACTCGTACGGTCGGCATGAATGGGGCCAATCCTGTCTCCTCGCGCGACGACTCGCGGAAGCGGGAACCGCGGTGACGACCATCTACTTGAACGTTCCCAAAAACGACGCGAAGTACACCAACTGGGACGACCACATTCTGAATGCGGGCCAACCGGGACACTTCGCCGAATACATGGAGCGCCGGTTGCCCTACATGGATCAGGCCGTCACAGCGCTGGTGGAAGATATTTTTGACCGCGGCCTGCAGGAAGAAATCATGGTCGTTGCGGTGGGGGAATTCGGTCGCACTCCGCGGTTGCGATCGAACAGCAGCGGCACCGGGCGCGATCATTGGCCGGGCGCCTATACGGCATTCATTTCCGGCGGCGGACTCAAAATGGGACAGGTGGTCGGCGCGACGAACTCCAAAGCGGAATACCCGATCGAAGCCCCCTACACGCCACAGGATCTGCTCGCCACCATCTACCGTCATATCGGCATCGACTGGGAACAGAACCTGATCGACCACTCCGGTCGCCCCGTCCCGATTCTCTCAAGCGGCAAACCGATCACCGAGTTGATCTGATTTAGCAAAGCTGATGGTATGAAGGTGGGTGGCCCAGACAATCGCGCCAGCGTTGTCTGGGTGCCGCAGGCACACAAAGGCGTCCAACATATTCGGCGCGAGAGTCGAACGGCCTCTTGCATTGAAAACGATTCCACGCTTTGTGTTGCTGCGCAACCCAGACTACTCTTCGAGATTGTCTGGGCCACCCTTCTAGTACACCCTTCCTGCGGCCCCTTACGTCGCCTGCTCCCCACACAGCCGCTGGAATTCCTGGGTGAATCGCTCCCCCCGTTCGCGGAAATCGCGGAACCAGCCGTAACTCGCGCAGCCGGGTGAGAGCAGAATCACATCGCCGGGTTCGGAACCGGACCACGCCAGATCCAGCGCGTGTTTGAAATCGTCCGCCACTGTGTACTCCGCAGTTCGATGGGGCATCGCATCCAGATGTCGGGCGAGCTTCTCACCGGTGACGCCCATCAGCACCACCTGTTTGCAGCGATTGCTCATTGCGTGGGCGAATGGTTCGAGATCGCTTCCTTTGTCGTATCCGCCCGCCAGCAGAATGATCGGTTGATCGAATGCATGGAGGGCGGCGATGGCCGATTCCGGAGTGGTCGCGAGCGAGTCGTTATAAAATTCGCGACCCGCAAGTTCCCCGACACGTTGTAACCGATGCGGCAGCGGTGTGTATTTCCGCAATCCCGCTTCCATCGCCTCCAGCGGAACACCAATCGCCTGCGCCGCGGTCATCGCGGCCGCGATATTCGCCAGATGATGTCGCCCCTTCAGTCCCGTCCACTCCAGAACAGGCCAGTCGATCCGTTCTCCATTCACCAGTAACTGGTCGTCGGAGGTCAGACCAAACAAGCGTTTCTCACCTTTCACCGGCCAGTCACGACTGGGGGGATCATCGGCATTGAGCACGGCGATCCCCGTCCAATCCTGCCTGTCGAGCAACAGCTGTTTGCTGGCGCGATAATGTTCAAGAGTGCAATGCCAGTCGAGATGATTCGGGCTGAAATTGGTCACGATGGCGACGTGTGGTCCGGGCTCTACAGAGTCGAGGTAGTGCGATTGAAAGCTGGAGACTTCCAGCACCGCCCAGTCGGAGACGCGGATGCGATCGACGTCAGGAAGGAGACTTCCTCCCAGATTGCCTCCTAACCAGGCCCTCGCAAAATACGTGTCGAGTAGGGAGTGCAGCAACGCTGCCGTCGTCGATTTTCCGTTGCTCCCGGTGACCGCGGAAATCTTCGCTCCAACGAACCGCAGTTCATTCCAGCAAAGCCCGAGTTCTGTCGTGACCGGAACGTGATTCCGCCGCGAGTATTGAACCCATTCGTTATCGGGAAGTACGGCCGGGTTAACGACCAGCAGTTTCGCTTCGCGGAAGTCTTCTTCACGGTGGCGTCCAAGTGAGAGCTCCTGAACCACATCGAGGTAATCCCCCAGTTCATCGAGCGATTTTGTCAGCTGTTCCTCTGCCGCAGCGTCAGTGATGGTCAGCGCCGCGCCATTGTTGATTAAATATTTCGCCGCCGCCACGCCGCC